>NZ_CP093361.1:683890-1025836 GCF_023380205.1 Nicoliella spurrieriana | reverse complement strand
AAAGAACTATCTCTAACGGATAGCTCTCTAAATTTAACTAATCTCTTTCAAAAATCGTAACACTTTCAACATGCACCGTTTGTGGGAATTGATCAACGGGTTGGATTGGTTTGGCAATGTGATAACCCTTTTCCATTAAACGTTTAGCATCCCGAACCAATGTTGATGGTCCACAAGATACATAGATTAACTTCTTAGGTTGCATTTCAACCGCACTGTCGATGAATGATGAAGCAAGGCCCTTGCGTGGTGGATCAACGATGATTGCATCCGGTTTTAAGCCCTGTTCCTGCCATTTGGCCATTTGATCTTCGGCCTTAGCAGTAACAAATTGCACATTGTTAATATGATTCTTTTGCGCATTAATCTTAGCATCCTCAATTGCTTGGGCTACTACTTCCACACCGTAAACCTTCTTAACGTGCTTAGCAACGGCTAATGAAATGGTTCCAATTCCACAATAAGCATCGATAACGGTATCATTAGGCCCTAATTCAGCATGGTCGATTGCAAGTGAATATAACTTCTCAGTCTGGACCGGGTTGACTTGGTAGAACGAATTCAATGAAATCGCAAATTTAAGGCCTAATAATTCGTCTGTGATGTATGGTTTCCCATATAGAACGTTATTTTTCTTCCCCAGTAAAACATTATTGTCCTTTAAATTCACGTTTTGAACGATGCTCTTCACTTCTGGTAATTGATCGATAATTTCGTTCACGATGGGTTCAGCTAATTGGAGTTTCTTGGTCCGTGTAATTAGGCCAATCATCATTTCATGACTGTAGTAACCACGCCGGACCATAATATTTCTGATAACCCCACTATGGCTACCCTCGTCATAAGGACGCACTTTATATTTCCGTAAAACATCACGAACTACTAGGATTGCATGATCGATTTCTGGTTGTTGGATGTAAAAATCTTCAATTGGCACCAGGTCATGAGAATGGTTCTTGTAAAAACCAGTCGTTAGTTCACCATTAATTTTTTTAACTGGGATTAGAGCCTTATTCCGATAATGGTCTGGATGTTCCATTCCCATCGTTGGTAAGACGTCGACATTAATTTTTTGCTTAGCAAATAGCTCCTCGATTTGATGTTGCTTAAACCGCAGTTGCCCTTCATAACTAAGGTGTTGAAGTGGTGCAATGCCGGTTTGTAGGTAATCCCAATTGACATTTTCCACCCGATCCGGACTCTTAGTGATTAATTCCACTAGTGAACCAAACGCAAAGTTCTTTTTGATGGTTTTCACTTTAATGATCGCGGTTTCACCTGGAAGCGTGTTATTAACGAATACCGGAAAGTCATCGACTTTAGCAACTCCGAGCCCCTGGTACGTTAAATCCACGATTTTAACGTTATAAGTTTTTCCTACTTCTACTGGCGTTTTCAAATTAAATCCCCTATTCTCTCTAAATAAAAAAATTTTGCTATATGCTATTATCATACAGCAAAATTTTTCATTTTAAAAACATGTGTTAGCTTAATTTATCAACCTTTTGAACAAACTTTTGTTCAGCTTCAATCGTATTAGTATCACTGACCGCAGTATCCGGTAAATTATCAAGGTCAACGATTGTATCTAGATGTTGTTTTAAATTCGTAAACACCATTGGAGCATCTCCACCGTATTCACCATCTAAATTAATCTGCATTTTATTATTAACTGGTTTAGCAGTTAACTTGGTCGTCTTTTTGTAGATGATTTTAGGATCATCAATATGCCGACCACCATTAATTACCTTCGCCAATAACCTAGCAATTTGAACCATATTACTGGTCTTTACGATAATTAAAGTAAACTGACCGTCATCTAATGATGCGTCAGGAACGATTCTTTCTAACCCACCGATTGAATTAGTCATTGCTAGCAAGAACATCGAGGCCTTTCCTTTAAAATGGCCTCCGTCATATTTTAAATCCATTTGGATGGGTCTAATTCGAGGTAGCATTTCAGCGCCCTTGACTAAGTATGCCAAGTACCCAAAAATAGTTTTTAAATCTGAAGGAACATCATAAGTTAATTCAGTTAATAACCCACCACCTGCAATATTAATAAAATAATTATCGCCAGCTTGACCAACGTCCATTTTTAGTGACTGCTGCTTTAATACCACCTTAGCAGCATCCACTGGATCCTCACGTGGGATGTGAAGGGCCCGTGCATAATCATTAGTCGTTCCAGCTGGAATGATTGCTAGCTTTGGCCGTTTCGGAAGTGGTGCTAACCCGTTTACGACCTCGTTTAACGTTCCATCGCCACCAGCAGCAACCACTAACTCAAAACCCTCTTTTGCAACTCGAGTCGCCTCATTCTTTGCAGAATTAGGCTCAGGAGTCGTCGCAAAAACACTGGTTTCATAACCAGCTTGTTCATAAACACCTAAAATGTCAATCATCTTTTGCTTAAGGGCTTCACGTCCAGCAGTCGGGTTATAAATTATTCGTGCCCGCTTTCGCATTACTTACACAACTTTCCTATTTGTTTAAAGATTTCATTAGTAGCTCGTTAACTACTTGTGGATTAGCTTTTCCACGTGTTTGTTTCATAATTTGACCAACTAAGAAGCCCTTAGCACGGTCCTTACCATTATTAAAGTCTTCGATCGACTGTGGATTTGCAGCCAAAATTTCATCAATAATTGGTTGTAATTTAGCTGGGTCTGATAATTGGACCAAGCCCTTCTTCTCAACGAATGCCTTTGGTTCTTCACCATCGGTAACCGCCTTAAAGACTTTTTTAGCCATCTTACTTGAAATCGTCCCATCACTAATTAACTTAATCATGGTAGCTAAGTTTTCAGGAGTGATCTTAGTATCAGCTAAATCCACTTGTTCTTCGTTCAAGTAAGCATTTACGTTTCCTTGAAGGTAGTTTGATGCAATCTTAGCATCAGCACCCAATTTAACTAGTTGATCAAAGAAATCTGACATTTCCTTAGTTTGAGTTAAAACCATTGCATCGTAGTCAGTTAATCCTAATTCACTAACGTAACGTTGCTTCCGTTCATTTGGCATTTCAGGAAGTTCAGTTTTAAGCTGATCAATCCACTCATCTGAAATATCCAATGATGGAAGGTCCGGTTCTGGGAAGTAACGATAATCATCAGCACCTTCCTTGACCCGCATTAGAATGGTGGTATTATTCTTTTCATCAAACCGCCGGGTTTCTTGTTGGACCTTTCCACCAGACATAAGAACTTGGCGTTGCCGTTGTTGTTCATATGCTAATGCCCGCCGAACGTAGTTAAATGAGTTCATATTCTTAATTTCAACCTTATTGCCCAATTCTTTTTGGCCAATTGGGCGAATTGAAATATTAACATCGGCACGCATGGAACCTTCTTCCATTTTAACGTCCGAAATCCCAGTAAACTGGATTCGTTGTCTTAATGTTTCAAGGTAAGCATACGCTTCATCAGGAGTCGAAATTTCAGGCTTAGAAACAATTTCAATCAGTGGCGTACCTTGCCGGTTCAAATCCACGTAGGAATAATTTCTGCCGTGGCTATTTTTTCCGGCATCTTCTTCAATATGCATTTCTGCAATTCCAATTTTCTTCTTCTTACCATCAACTTCGATTTCTAACCAACCATCATGAGCATCTGGTTTATCATTTTGGGTAATTTGGTAGGCCTTAGGGTTATCTGGATAGAAGTAATTTTTACGATCAAAATGTGGATTTCTTTCTATTTCAGCATTTAATGCCAACGCAGCGGTAATTCCATCAGCAACTACCTGCTTGTTAGTGGTGGGCAATACTCCTGGGTATCCCCAATCAATAACGTTGGTGTTTGAGTTAGGCTCATCACCATATTCAACTGGTGAAGGACTAAAAATTTTAGAGTTGGTCTTTAATTCAATATGAACTTCCAAACCAATGGTTGTTTCAAAATTCATTATTTGTCCCCTCCCACTTTTGGCGTTTCCTTATGGAAATCAGTATTTTGTTCGAATGCGTAACCAGCCTTGTAGATGGTTGATTCATCGAATGGGCGTCCAATCAATTGCATTCCAATTGGCATCCCATCGCTAAATCCAGCTGGTAATGACATCGCAGGAAGACCAGCTAAGTTAACTGGAATTGTCATTGCATCGTTCAAGTACATCGTAACTGGATCAGAGATATCTTCACCAATTCCAAATGCAGTCGTTGGTGCAGTTGGCCCTAAGATTAAATCGTAATCTTGAAAGACCTTCTTGAAGTCTTCAATCATAAGGGTTCTAACCTTAGCAGCCTTTTGGAAGTAGGCATCGAAAGCACCAGCAGAAAGGGAGAACGTCCCTAACATAATCCGCCGTTTAACTTCGTCCCCAAAGCCTTCAGAACGACTCTTAACGTAAACTTCTTCCAAGTTCTTAGCTTCTGGTGAACGGTAACCATACCGAATCCCATCAAATCGTTGTAAGTTAGAGGAAGCTTCTGATGAAGCTAAAATGTAGTACGCAGCAACTCCATACTTAGTATGTGGAAGTGAGACCTCTTCAACGGTTGCTCCTAATTGTTTATAAGTTTCAGCTGCCTTTAAAATGGCATCCTTAACGTCTTGATCGATTCCTTCAGCAAGGTATTCCTTAGGCAATGCGATCTTCATGCCCTTAACCCCGTCCTTAATGGACTTAGTGTAGTCAGGAACTTCCTTATCAGAACTAGTTAGATCATGTTCATCATGCCCTGCAATTGCATTCAATACATAAGCATTATCTAATACATTTCTAGTCAACGGTCCAATTTGGTCCAAACTAGAACCAAAGGCAATTAAACCCCACCGTGAAACACGACCATAAGTTGGTTTTAAGCCCACAATTCCATTGTATGCAGCTGGTTGTCTAATTGAACCACCAGTGTCAGAACCTAAGGCAAAAATAATTTGCCCGGCAGCAACGGCAGCAGCAGAGCCACCGGAAGAACCACCAGGAACCTTACTAAGGTTCCATGGATTATGGGTCTTTTTAAATGCTGAGTTTTCAGTTGAACCACCCATCGCAAATTCATCCATGTTTGTTTTTCCAACGGTAATGGTTTGCTTAGCATTTAACTTCTTCATCACCGTAGCGTCAAAGATTGGCTTGAAGTTTTCAAGCATTTTAGATGCTGCAGTGGTCTTAAATCCATTCGTTAGGATATTATCCTTGATTGCACTTGGAATCCCTGATAAGACGTTATCTGGTTCAATTCCAGCTTGATCAACTGCTTGGGCAGCCTTAATTGCGCCATCTTCATCTAAATTAATGAAGGCATTGATGTCTGAGTCTGAAGCTTTGATATTATCAAGGGTTTGCTTAGTTAATTCTTCGGCAGTAATATCACCATTAACTAGCGCTTGGTGAATACTGGTAATATCTTTATCAAAATAATTCATCATTAATCCTCGCTTTCGTCAATGATCGTTGGTACCCGAATTAAACCGTCAGCTACTTCAGGTGCATTGTTTAGTAATGCATCCCGTTCACCCCAATTTTGAGCAACGTCTTCGCGCATTACATTAATTTGATCGGTAACACTGTAAGTTGGTTCTACCCCTTCAGTGTCAACTTCACTTAATGTGTCAATTAAGTCCATGATACTACCTAATTGATCAGTGAAGTAAGGTAATTGATCCTTGGTCAAAGATAACTTTGCTAGTTCAGCAACGTGATTAACCGTTTCTTTATCAATTCTGTCAGCCATCAATTGTCCCTCTTTCTGAATTTAATTTGATCTCATAACATATTTTAACACTATTTATTATTAATAGCTGTTAAAGATATGGAATGTAAAGTTCTTTTCATTAGTGTCTCTTGATAAGAAGCTTTGCACCCCAGTTGTCGAGCCCACCGTAATATCAATTGGAATTCCAGTTGGAAGATACTTAGATGCCGTTGATTGTAAATACTGGGTAAAACTAATAATCTCAGTTTGACTATAGAACTGGGTCGTAATATTAACGTTCATTCCCGTTAACGATCCATTTATATATTGTGCTTGCGCCGTTACTCCACTTAAGTTTGGAAAGAAGTTTTGTACCTGGGTCTTGAAATTTGAGAAATCATTTTCGTCACTATTGTTGGAAGGTCCCTTTTGTCCAGAAGCAACCGGGAACACATAGTTTTGGGCGTTAATTGATTTCCAATTAGAAACGCTAGTGGATGATCCGTTGTTTACCGAGTAAGCAAAGAAATTACCACCGACTAAACTATCGTCAGGTGCTTGCTTATATAACGCAATTACAATTGGAATATTCTTTAGGGCTTTATTTTTCCGTAATCTAGCTAACACTTCACTAGCCATTTTCTTTCCCTGTGCCTTAATTTCAGCATCGCTTAGTTTCATTTGATAAGTAGCACCATAAGCTTGCTTTTGATAGTAATAAATGGAATTAATTCCTAACCCAATTGTCATTCCACTCATCTTAAGTGAATTCCCATCTTGAGTTAAGAAGTCTTGTTCATCCATTTGTTGGAGGTATAGCGGCGTCTTAGTTGCTTTTCCAGCTGGATTTAATCCCTCAGGATTACTCTTTGTTTTCCGTCCCAACCACTTTTCAGCTGTATCAGTCGAAACGTATTGGCCCTCTTGGAAAACATACTTACTGGTTGAAAATTGTTTCTTTGAAATATTCATCAACCCAGCTTCAAAGCTCTTTAAATTAAGTTGATTACTGTCTTGTTGGACATTGACTCCCCGTGACTTGCTAGTTAGATAATGTCCGTTTTTAATTACACTTTGGTAATAATCACTGTCAGATTGCCCCGTCAACTGAGTTTCACTGGAACTACTATTCTTACTACTACTGCTGTTGCTATTGCCCCCATCTCCACAGGCAGCCAATAAAAATACCGATGCAAAAGCAGCGATAAATACACTTAAACGTTTCAAAAATGATTCCTCCTATGCACTAACCGTTAATTTCAGAAATAAATCGTTGTTCATCCCAAACCGTCACGTTCAACTCCTGTGCCTTGACTAACTTACTACCAGCATCCTTACCAGCAATTACCAAGTCAGTATTTTTAGATACACTGCTAGTAACGTCAGCACCATGATCTTCGAGCCAAGCAGTTGCCTTAGGTCTAGTCATTTGTTCAAGTTTTCCGGTCAGTACGATTCGCTTTTGATTAAAGAATGAATTATCTGCACCCGATTCATCAGCATGGATATACGTCATATTGACCCCTACTGACTTCAACTGGGCAATCAATTCTTGAGCATGTTTGCTACTCAAATAAGTAGTGATACTATCAGCAATTACCGATCCCATTGAATTAATGGTTGCAATTGATTCACCATCAGCTGCCATTAATCTATCCATGGTTTGAAAATGCTCAGCAATTAATCGAGCAGCTTTGGCACCAACATGGCGAATCCCCAATCCAAACAATAGTCGTTCTAAAGAGTTACTACGACTATTATTGATTGAATCAATTAAATTTTCAGCAGATTTTTGCCCAAATTTATCTAAATTTAATAAATCATTAATTTGCAAGTGATAAAGTCCGGCCACATCGCTGACCAATTTATGATCAAATAATTGTTGAACAATCCGTGGGCCCAATCCAGTAATGTCCATTGCATTTCTAGAGGCAAAGTGAGTCATTTGCTCTGTCAACTGAGCTGGACAAGCTGGATTAATACAACGCAATGCCACTTCATCATCTAAATGAACCAGTGGTGCACCACAAGATGGACATTCACTAGGGATTTGATACGGCTTAGCATCAGCGGGGCGTTTATCAGCAATGAACTGTGAAATTTCAGGAATAATATCACCAGCCTTATGCAGCTTTACGGTATCACCAATTCGGATGCCCTTTTCTGCTAAGTAATCTGGATTATGAAGTGAAGCCCGTGAAACAATGGTTCCAGCTAATTTAACCGGTTCCATCACTGCGGTTGGGGTAACCACTCCTGTCCGGCCCACTGTCCATTCAATATCCAAAAGCTTAGTTTCAGCCTCTTCAGGAGGAAATTTATAAGCGATTGCCCACTTAGGAATCTTAACGGTCGCGCCAATTTTAGTTTGTAGCTTTAGATCGTTGACCTTAATTACAATTCCATCAATTCCATAGTCCAACCCATCACGTTGTTGCTGATATCGATCAATATATGCATTAATTTGATCCAAGTTATCAGCAACTTGGTAACTGGGGTTAATATTGAAACCTAAATCATTAAGTTCAGCTAATAACCCACTTTGTGTATTCGTCTTTAAGTCATTATAGTCGGCTACATTATACATAAAAGTACTTAGGTGCCGACTAGCTGTGATCCGTGGGTTTAATTGCCGTAGACTCCCCGCAGCTGCATTTCTAGGGTTTGCAAATCCACTTTCCCCGTTTCGTTCGCGTTCCTCATTCAATTTTGCGAATGATTTTTTGGGCATATAACATTCGCCACGAACTTCAATCGTAATCGGCCGGGTCAACTTTTGGGGGATTGAGGGAATCGTTTTTAAATTACGAGTGATATCTTCTCCAATTTGACCGTTTCCACGGGTAGATCCTTCTACAAAAACACCATTTTCATAACGTAATGAAATCGAAAGACCATCAATTTTTAGTTCGCAGTTAAATTGTTTAACTGCTGGATAATTTTTCTCCACCCGAATTGTAAAATCATCCAATTCCTGCTTTGAAAAAACATCACCTAGAGACAGTAATGGAATATGATGGTTAACCTTGGAAAATTGGGGTAATAACTTACCACCAACGTTTTGCGTAGGCGAATCAGCTGTTATTAAATTGGGATACTGCGTTTCTAATGAAACTAATTCTTGATAGGTCGAATCATAAACATCATCTTCAACGCTCGGACGATCTTGAACATAGTACTCTTGACTCCATTTTTTTAATTTCGGTTTGATTTGATCGATTCTTTGTTTGGCAGCTTGCTCAGAAAGTTTAGCACTCAAAACAATTCCTCCTCAAAAGAGCTATTCCTTAGTAATTGGTGCAAATGCAGCTAATAACCGCTTAATTCCGGTCGGATCTGGAAATGCAATGTCTAGTTCCATGTTTTCACCCGTTCCATCAACTTTGACTACGGTTCCAGTTCCCCATGCCTTATGCGAAACCTTATCACCAACGATCCAAGACTGGCTTGCAGCACCTGATTGATTGGAACTTGTTTTCTTATTATGGCTAGTAGGCCCCTGGTACGGTGAAGAGTTAGCAAAACGCGCCTGCCGGTTGTTTGGTGTATCGAACGGCGTTTTTAAACCACCACCATTGGTACTTCGGCCATTGGAATTAACTGCATCAATCAAATCAGGATTAATTTCCTCAATAAATTGAGATGCTGGGTTGGTCTGCCGACGTCCATAAAGCATTCTAGAAAAGGTATTCGTTAAGTACAACTTCTTTTGCGCTCGAGTAATTCCAACGTATGCTAGACGACGCTCCTCTTCTAGTTCCTTTGAGTCACTCATTGCCTTTGAAAGTGGGAAGATGTTATCTTCCATCCCAATCATAAAGACCACGGGAAATTCCAATCCCTTAGCAGCGTGTAACGTCATTAGAGTTACTTCGGGCGTGTTTTCAGCAATATCATCCTGTGCAGAAACCAATGATAAATCAGATAAGAAATCAACAAGTGCACTGCCCGCCTCTTCACTATCTGGGTGGGCGTCATCAAATTGCTTCGTTACGGATAAAAATTCTTCAATATTTTCAATTCTAGCACTAGCTTCCAGAGTTTTAGAAGCCTTTAACGTAGCCAAATAGCCTGTTTTTTCCAAAATTTCATTCGTTAAATCAGTTACGGATAGTTTAGGAACCTGATTTTGTAAATCAGTCATCACTGCACCAAAATTATCAATTGCCTTCCGGGCACGACTTCCGAGCTCATTATTTAGTTCAACGTTTTGACAAGCCTCGAAAACACTCCAATTATTTTCATTAGCAAACGTAACTAACTTATCAACGCTGGCAGCACCAATTCCACGTTTAGGTTCGTTAATGATCCGTTGTAAACTCATTGAATCACTAGGGTTAGCCATTAGCGTTAGGTACGCTAAGATGTCTTGAATTTCCTTTCGATCGTAAAACTTATGACCACCGACAATGGTATATGGAATATTAGATTTAAGTAATGTTTCTTCGATTACCCGTGATTGTGCATTGGTCCGGTATAAAACAGCAAAATCACCATATGAATAATGATTATCATTCATTTCAGATTTAATATTTGTAACTACAAACCGTGATTCATCGGCCTCGCTTTGAGCTCGATAGTAAGTAATTTTTTCACCTACAGCATTCTCTGTCCAAAGGTTCTTATCCCTTCGTTCATCATTATTTTGAATAACTGAATTAGCAGCCTTTAATATCGTTTTCGTTGAACGGTAATTTTGTTCCAACAGTGTAACGTGGGCACTTGGATAATCATCTTGAAAATCCAAAATATTATTCATATTCGCACCACGCCAGCCGTAGATACTTTGATCAGCATCCCCAACTACACAAACGTTTTCATACTTTTCACCCAACATGTGAACTAGACGATATTGGGCTTCATTAGTATCTTGATATTCGTCAACATGGATGTATTGGAATTTATCCTGATAGTATTTCAGAACTTCTGGTTCTTGTTCAAATAATTGAATTGTCATCATAATTAAGTCATCAAAATCAACCGACTGATTCCGGTGGAGTTCTTTTTGATAACGATCATAAACTTCACCAATCACCTTAATAAATGGATTCCCCACTGATTCATTCTTGGCGATGAATTCAGCTGGTGACTGTAAATCATTTTTAGCATTAGAAATTGATGATAAAATCGACCGTGGATTATAAGTTTTAGGATCATAATTTAAATCCTTCAAAATATTTTTAATTAACGTCTGCTGTTCACTAGTTCCAGCAATCGTAAATGCACGGTCATAGCCTAATTTATCAATATTCCGTCTTAAAATCCTTACACAAAGAGCATGGAATGTCGAAACCCAAACTTCATTCCCACTGGGACCTAACAAATTAACTACCCGTTCCTTCATTTCACGAGCAGCTTTATTAGTAAATGTAATTGCCAAAATGTGCCAAGGCAAAACTTGCTTATCTTGGATTAAGTATGCAATTCGATGGGTTAAAACGCGAGTTTTCCCGCTTCCAGCTCCAGCCATAATTAAAAGCGGGCCATCGGTGTTTAAGACCGCTTCAGTTTGCTTATCGTTCATCCCTACTAAAAGTTCGTTTTTGGACAACTCTATTCAATCCTCTCTCAGTTTCTTATCTTTATTATTATAGCATAGCCATTTTTTAAGCACTAATAACATAAAAGAGTCGGTATATTAAATATACCGACGCTCAATCAATTCCAAATATCAGAATTATTAACTTGTTCTAAAGTTTTATTTAAATCCTTTGTGGGAACCAAAATATGACCAACTACCCCATATTCATTTTCGCCCTTAGTATAAAATACGAATTGCCACCCCGGTTTCAACGCCCACTGTCGTTTTATTTCATCCATTTGATTTTGAGTAAACGTCCTCAAGAAGAACGTATCATCATCCACTTCAGGATAAGTAGGCAAACCGCAGATTGCTCTTAAATGCCCCTGGGTAACGCTTTCAATGCATCGATCAAAAATCATTGCATCTATATCTAGCTTTGGCTCAATCATTTTAATGTAGATGGTATCACTATTATTAATCATAAACTTAATTTTAAAAGCACCAAAGTAGTTCAGATGATCAGCAATGTTATATCCAATTCGATTCATTTCATTTTGTGCAGCCTTAGATAAATTAGTAATATTTGAAGCACTAACTAATTGATTACCATTATATCTGCATTGTACTAATGGCATTAATTTGGGAGCATCCTTCATGCCATGAACGATGTTTAAAGTATATTCGAATTCATGTTCAATATATGGTTCCAAAATATAGGTTCCTCGATCAAGCATTATCGAAGCCTTAGCAATATCAACTTGATTATTAATCACTAATTGTTGATCATTAAAAAACGATTTTTGGATTGGCTTTAAAATTGCTGGATACCCAATTGAATCAATCGAATTATAAATATCCGTCAATTCAACAATTGTAACGTAAGGAAGCGTATTAACGTTTAACTCACTTAAAAAAGCTTGCTCAATCAATCGATCGTTCATAATTTCTAACATATCATGTCCCTGTGGAACCCGGGTGAACTGTGAAATAAAATTAACTAAGTCAGCATCAGTCCTAATGGAATTATAGGTAACAACGTCACACTTTTTTGCAAAGTCAATCAATTTATCAGCATCCTTAAGCGAACCGTTGATTACAAAATCTGCAATCGAATCATATTGATTATCAGCATTATCAGTGTACATTCCGACTTTGATTCCATTCTTCTTAGCTTCCATAATTAAGTTAAATGAATTTACATCATTATTAATAATCCCAAGTGTATCACCAGGATAAATAAAATTATTTGCCAATTAAACCACTACTTTCAAATAAATTATTTCACGAACGTAACTTGGTTTCCTGAAAGGGATTTAATTCTAGCAAGTGACTCTAGTTTAATTCCACGATCAGTAATTAATTTATGGCCGTCTTGAAAACTCTTTTCAATTACAATTCCCACTCCACATGCCATAGCACCAGCGTCATTAATTATTTTTAGCAAACCTAATACTGCCTGTCCATTGGCTAAAAAATCATCAATAATTAATACCCGATCATTAGCGTTAACAAAGCGTTCATCAATACTAATTTGATTAGTAACCTGCTTAGTATATGAATAAACATCAGCAGAATAAACATTAGAATTATGAGTTAAACTCTTATGCTTTCTTGCAAATACCACCGGTACGCCTAAGTGAAGTCCAGCAAACACTGCCGGTGCAATTCCAGATGATTCCACAGTTAAAATTCTAGTGATTCGATCATTTTTAAATAACTTTGCAAACTCAGCCCCAATTTGATCCATTAATTTAGGATCGATTTGATGATTTAAAAAACGATCAACCTTTAGAATGTTATCAGGTAAAACCAAGCCTTCAGATTTAATCCGCTCTTCAAGTATTTTCATTATAGTGCTCCCATCAAAAGAATCTATTTATGCTTTATTTTAACTAGATTTAAAATTAAAAACAATCTTATTTCAATGATATGTAACAATTTTTAATAAAATAAATTGACATTCAATCAATTTTTAGTTATATTGCAAAGGATAAACTGTTTTTAGGAGATGAGCTTTTTGGCTAAAAATACTGAACTTAGTCCTGAACAAGCCAAGTACGATGTTGGTGATCAAGTTGCTTTTACATTAGAAAAACAAAAATTTGCTGGAATTGTTGAAAAAAGATACACCAATTCATTCCTTATTTCATTTAATTCTGATGATCCTGCAATTGTGGATAAATACCATAATAAGGTGGTTATCAATAATAAGAAGTTAAAGATGATTAAAGCTGCGCCTCATAAGAAGGAAGAACCTAAAAAAGAAGATTAGTTAATAAAAATAACAGCATCCAAAATTGGATGCTGTTATTTTTATTTTTTGGTAAATTTCAATAATGGCGTGGCAATTAGCGGAGTTAATCCAGCTGCGATTAACGCTTCTAACAATCCATTAGTTGCTAACACAGTCAAAAGATAAGGGAGCAGTGCTTTTACATTAATATGATAAAGTTCGTGTGCATAACCATGATAAAATACATAAATCATGCCGAGTAAGAAAATCGTATTAGTTAACGATCCCAATCCACCAACAATCGCTAGCCATGCTTTTCGGTGATTATAGCGGATAATCCTATTAAAGATTACTCCTGCCACTAGTCCAATCAGTATTCTTGGTAAAATGGACACGAGTGGATTAATAAAGACATACTGTGCTAATGGACTAGTCGGCCAGAAGAACGCCCGGATAAATGTAATGATTCCCCAAATTCCACCAATTAGCATTCCATCAGTAGTTCCTAATAAAACTGCAGCTAGTATTACAGTGACTGGAATAATGGTTAAACTTAATGGTCCAAATGGAATATAACCCAATCCTGGAATCGTTGTTTGAATTAAAATTAGTGCAATGAAGATTGATCTAGCTACCAAATGATAGTTTCTATTCATTAAAATTAGCCCTCCGAATAAAAAAACCCTGCTTCCAAACGGAAACAGAGCCAAAATGTATAAAATTGAATTTTAACGTTTTGAGAATTGTCCAGCCTTACGGGCCTTCTTCAAACCTGGTTTCTTACGTTCCTTCATCCGAGGGTCACGAGTTAATAAACCAGCACGCTTCAATGGACCACGAAAATCAGGGTCAACATCTAGTAATGCACGTGCAATTCCGTGACGAGTTGCTCCAGATTGACCAGAGTAACCACCACCATTTACGTTTGCATGAACATCGTAGTTACCTAAAGTTTCAGTAACATTGAATGGTTGCATGATTACTTCACGTAAGTTTGGAAATGGAATGTATTCTTCTACTGGCTTATCATTAATGATAACCTTACCAGTACCGGGTACTAAGAGTACTCGTGCAGTTGAATCTTTACGACGACCAGTGCCGCGATATTGTACTTGAGCCAAATTAGTCCCCTCCTTAAATTAATTTACTAATGTCTAACTTTTCTGGGTTTTGAGCTTCATGCTTGTGATCTTCACCAGCGTATACGTGTAACTTCAAGAATACTTGGTGACCCAAAGTACCATGAGGTAACATCCCCTTAACAGAAGTTTCAATTAACTTTTCTGGGGTATCTTCACGCATTTGACCAGCTGTCTTAGATTTTAAACCACCAATGTAACTTGAGTGATGGTAGTAAACCTTGTTAGCGGCCTTACGACCTGATAAAGCAATCTTTGAAGCATTAATAACAATAACATTATCACCAGTATCAACGTTTGGTGTAAATGTAGGTTTATTTTTTCCTCTTAAAATAGAAGCAACTACGGTTGATAAACGACCTAGTTCGATACCATCTGCATCGACTACGTACCATTTGCGTTCTACTTCACCTGGTTTTGCCATATATGTTGTACGCAATTTGAATTCCTCCATGTTTCTGTGTTTGTTCGACACCAACTAAAAGTTTCCGGGGCTTTATTGTGGGGCAAACAATACCAACTACAATGATACAAAGATTAGCTAATAAAGTCAATAAAAAATTACCTTTGTTTAACTGGTAATTTAGTTGGGTGGTCAGGATCATCACCTTCATAGTAAACTCTTTTTAAATAAAGCCCACTAGCCGGTGCCGTCAATCGAGCTTGATTCCGATTTTTAACTTTAAAAAGTCGCTCAATATCATTGACATCTCTTCGATTTGAGCCAATTTCAATCAATACTCCAGCCATAATTCTAACCATGTTATACAAAAATCCATTTCCATAAAATTCTAACACAACTTCATTTTGCTTACGATCTAAGTAACAAGTGGCTTCATAAATTGTTCTAACGTTTGTTTTCGCCGTGGAACCAGAAGCAACAAAGCTAGAAAAATCATGTTCACCGACTAACGACGGAATTGCCTGCTTAATTCTATTGATATCCACAGGAAACCGCCAATGACCAGTATAAAACCGTTTAAAGGGGTTTATAAATTCACTTAAATCAAATCGATACAGATACCGTTTTCCAGAAACGTCGTATCTAGCATGAAAATCATCATCAACAATGATAACTTGGCTCACTTCCATGTCCAGTGGCAACATACTATTAATTCCCTTTAACATCCCAATTTCACTAATTTTAAATGGAAAATCAAAGTGAATCACCTGACCCAGTGCATGCACTCCAGCATCGGTTCGACCTGAACCATAAACAATAATTGCTGGATTAGGATGCTTAGCCATCTTATTAATAACATTAGTCAATACACCCTCAACTGTTCGTTGATGCGGCTGCCTTTGAAATCCAGCAAAATTAGTCCCATCATAAGCTAACACCACTTTAAACCTTGCCAACTGCTTACCCCCTAAATGTAATTACTAAAATACCCACTAAAATAAAAATCAACCATGTATAAATATCTAATTTGGTAACCTTATAAATATGATAACGACTACGGTTATCACCATCGCGGTATCCACGTGCTTCCATTGCACGTCCCAGCCCTTCAGCATGTTTAAATGAACTAATAAACAATGGAATTAAAATTGGAACCATCTTTTTAGCACGAACAATAATATTCCCCTGTTTAAAATTAACCCCTCGTGAACTTTGGGCCTTAATAATCGTCTCGGTTTCATCCATTAGGGTTGGCACAAATCGTAATGATATTGAAATCATAAGCGACATGGTATAAACCGGAAATTTAAATCGTTTTAATGGCATTAATAACTTTTCAATTCCAGTCGCAATTGCTAACGGATCTGTCGTTAATGTTAATACGGTTGAAAAAATAATAATTAATAAAAATCGTAAGAAAATAAATCCAGCCGTCTTTAATCCATCATCGGTCACCATTAAAAAACCATACTTAAATATAATGCGACCAGTATTATCAAATAAAATTTGAATCACTACTGTAAAGATGATTACCCAAATTAGTGGTCTAATTCCCCTAATAAAAAACCGTAGCGGCGTTTTGGATGCTACTACAGAAACAAACGCCAATCCAATCATTAAGCCATAGGTAAGCACATTATTAGCAAAAAAAATAATCAAAACAAAGAAGATTGATAACATAATTTTAGAAGCAGGATCCATTCGATGAACAATAGAATCACCCGGAATGTATCGACCTAGTAATAATTTATTCATTTTCACCACTCATTTTAAAATTTATTTTATCCATCAGCGCCATTGTTAATTCATCGGGCGTTAGTGGAAACGAATCAAGCTTAATGCCAGCACTAGTTAACCGATCAACAAAACTAATTGTCTGTGGAACTGCTAAATTCATTTTAGTTAATAAGCCAGGGGCATTAAATAGTTCTCTAGGAGTCCCATTAAATTTCAACTTCCCATGGCTTAAAACAATGACCCGATTAGCAAATTCTGCCACTAGCTCCATTTGATGGGTCACTAATACGACAGTCGTCCCATATTTTGTCCGTAGTTTCTCAACTAGGTTCATAATATCAGCCTGCCCCACCGGATCCAGCCCTGCGGTTGGTTCATCTAATACTAATATTTGCGGGTGAATTGCTAGAATCCCAGCAATTGCGACTCGTCGCATCTGTCCACCTGATAATTCAAATGGTGAGCGTTTAAGTAGCTTTTCACTCAATCCGACCATTTTTAGGCTATCAATTGCTAATTGATGGAGCTCAGCTTCAGGAACCCCAAAATTACGGGGGCCAAAAACAATGTCTTTTTCAACCGTTTCTTCAAATAGCTGATTTTCTGGTTGTTGAAACACCATTCCAACTATTTTTTTAACTCCATCAATTTGTTTAACAGCAGTCTTTAAATTTAAAATGATATCGTTGATCATAACTGAGCCAGAGGTAGGTATTAACAACCCATTAATTTGTTGAATTAAAGTTGATTTACCACTTCCAGTATGTCCCACTAACGCAATAAAATCTTTATGGGCAACATTAAAATCAATATCAAATAATGCCCTAGATTCAAATGGTGTATTGGGTTGATACAGATAATTTACTTTTTCAAAGGAAATTGTTGAATCCATTTTATAAATGCTCCTTCATTTAGATATTGGTCAGGAGTTTCAACTCCTAACTTGTTTAGATGGCGTTTAATTATTTCCGGATATGGCAATGTTAACCCCATATTAATCAATTTTTGAGGTTGGCTAAATATTTCTGATGGCGTGTTTTCATCAACAACCTTCCCATCATTCATAACTAGAATGCGGTTAGCTAATTTTAATTCATTTACGTCATGTGTAATTGAAATGACGGTTAATTTATAGCGTTCTTTTAAATCCATTATTACTGACAGAATTTGTTCTTTACCAGCTGGATCTAACATATTAGTAGATTCATCTAAAATAATAATTTGTGGATGCAAAGCGATAATTCCAGCTAGCGCAACTCGTTGTTTTTGGCCACCAGATAAATTAGACGGCGATTTCATTTTAAAGGCACTCATACCAACTGCATCTAATGCTTTATTAACAATTTGATGCATCTGATTATATTCAATATTATGATTTTGCAGACCAAATGCAACATCATCTTCAACAGTTGCACCAACAAATTGATCATCAGGATTTTGAAACACCAATCCAATTCGATCCCGAACTTCCCAAACCGAATCAGGATTTAAATCAATCGAATCCACTTCAATTGAACCACTATCAATACTAATTAGTCCATCTAACGCGCTAACCAGAGTGCTTTTCCCACTACCGTTGTGACCGATAATCGATAGCCATTCACCCCGTTTAACATTAAATGAAACGTCATTCAATGAATAGTCATCATTTTCTGAGTATCTATATTTTAAATGATTAACTTTAATAATGTAATCCTCGATTGGTAATCCCTCAATTCTACTTTAGTAAATTTATGTATAAAAAAATCACTAACAGGTTAGCAATGCGTAGATAAAAATCTACATTCGAACTAGACTCGGGATTCCCATCATCATAACGTTCTATATTACTAACCCTAGTGATTTCACTTAATATGAAATTATAAACAATTAATCAACTAATTGTAAAATAACCATCGCAGCACCATCACCACGACGAGGCATGGTCTTGTACATGCGAGTGTATCCACCATTACGGTCGGAATACTTAGGCGCAACGTCATCAAAGAGCTTTTGTAAAGCAGTTTGAACAGTTACAGTGTCGCCACTTTCCTTAGCATCAGCAACAACATTTTGTAAAAATGCTGCAGCCTTACGACGAGCACTAAGATCTCCACGCTTACCAAGAGTAATCATCTTGTCAGTGGTTGAGCGAACTTCTTTAGCACGTGCTTCAGTAGTCTTAATTTGACCATTAACTAATAAATCAGTGGTTAAATTACGAAGTAATGAACGACGGTGAGCACTAGTGCGTTGTAATTTACGGTAACTCATATCTGGATATCCTCCTTTTAATCTTCTTTACGTAGGGATAAACCAAGGTTATTTAGCTTAACCTTAACTTCATCAAGTGACTTACGACCTAAGTTACGAACCTTCATCATATCTGGTTCACTTTTATCAGTAAGTTCTTGAACCGTGTTAATCCCAGCACGTTTTAAACAATTGTAAGAACGAACAGAAAGATCCAATTCTTCAATTGTCATTTCTAACATCTTTTCCTTATGCGTTTCTTCTTTTTCTACCATTACTTTTGTATTCTTAGCTTCATCAGTAAGGTTAACAAACATATTAAGGTGATCAGTTAGAATTTTAGCAGCTAAACTAACAGCTTCACTAGGAGTCATGGAACCATTGGTCCAAACATCTAGCGTTAACTTATCATAATCAGCTTTGTGACCAACCCGTGCATTTTCAACTTGATAGTTTACACGTTCGATTGGGGTATAAATGGAATCAACTGGTAAAACACCGATTGGCATTCCTTCATTTTGTTCCTTATTTTCATCTGCAGATACATAACCACGACCCTTATTTGCTGTTAAACGCATATGGAAAGTAGTTCCTTCTGCAACCGTAGCGATGTGTAAATCCTTATTTAAGATCGTAACATCTGCGTCAGCTTCAATATCACCAGCAGTAACATTAGCGGGCCCAGTAACATTGATCTCAAAAGATTTTTCGACATCATCTGAACCTTCAATTTTCAAATCAATTTTTTTAACATTAAGAATAATTTGCGTAACATCTTCCACAACACCCTTAATGGTAGAAAATTCATGTAAAACATCATCGATTTGAACACTGGTAATTGCAGCACCAGGTAAAGATGAAAGTAAAATTCTTCTTAAAGAATTACCAAGGGTTGTTCCATAACCACGTTCTAATGGTTCTACAACAACTTCACCATAGTTATCGGTTTCATCAATTTTATGAATATCAGGTTTTTCAAATTCAATCATTCTTATCTTCTACCCCTTTCAAAGCGTTGCGAGTCAATAAAAGTTTATTCCCGTTAAGCAAATAACGGATAAATAACCTTAAACCCGACGACGCTTTGGAGGACGAGATCCGTTATGAGGAACAGGAGTTACATCACGAATAGCTGAAACTTCTAATCCAGTAGATTGAAGTGCACGAATAGCTGATTCACGACCTGAACCAGGACCCTTAACAGCTACTTCAACGGTTTTCATACCATGTTCCATTGAAGTCTTAGCAGCAGCTTCTGCAGCCATTTGAGCAGCAAAAGGAGTTGATTTACGACTACCACGGAAACCTAAAGCACCAGCAGAAGACCAGGCAATTGCATTTCCTTGAGTATCAGTAATCATTACTAAAGTATTATTGAATGTAGAGTGAATATGAGCAACACCGGATTCAATATTTTTCTTTACACGACGCTTACGTGTATTTCTTTTCTTAGTTGCCATGAGAATTATTTACCTCCTTCTATAATTATTTTTACTTACTACCCTTTTTACCCTTACGAGTACGAGCATTGTTCTTAGTGTGTTGACCTCTAACAGGTAAACCACGACGGTGACGCATTCCACGGTATGAACCAATTTCTTGTAATAACTTGATGTTCATACTTACTTCACGACGCAAGTCACCTTCAATTTTGTAATTGTCAACAACTTCACGAATCTTATCTTCTTGATCAGGAGTTAAGTCACGAACACGAACATCTTCAGAAACATTTGCTTTTGAAAGAATTTCTTGTGATCTTGACTTACCGATACCAAAGATGTAAGTTAAACCGATTACGATACGCTTGTCACGTGGTAAATCAATTCCAGCGATACGAGCCATTAATTTTCACCTCCTATTTTTATAATAAATTACTTACCTTGACGTTGCTTGTGCTTAGGGTTAGTACAAATAACCATAACACGGCCCTTACGTCTAATAACTTTACAATTTTCACACATTGGTTTTACTGATGGACGTACTTTCATTCTAATTGCCTCCTAAACAAAAGTTTTACTTGAAACGGTATGTTATTCGGCCCTTAGTTAGATCATATGGAGATAACTCCACAGTAACCTTATCACCAGGTAAAATTCGAATGTAATGCATCCTAATTTTACCTGAAACATGAGCCAAAATATCATGTCCGTTTTCTAATTCAACACGAAACATTGCATTAGGTAAAGTTTCTAAAACTTTACCTTCAACTTCAATGACATTATCTTTTGACAAAGAAAAATCCTCCTAGAAATTTATAGATTATGCTAATACTAAATCAATAGTAATTAGCTTCTCAATCCTACATACATAGGATAGTTTAGCACACAAAATGCAACTGAACAATTATATCAACAATAAATTGATATTAAAGAGAAATTATACAGTAAATTTATCAAGGATTTTTGTAATTGCGTTAGTAACATCTTCAATAGACTGATTACCATCAACAGTGAATAATACATTTTTATTCTTGTAAAAATCAATTAATGGTGTATTCATCTTGATGTTAACATCCAATCGATTCTTAACTGTCTCCGGTTTATCATCACTACGTTGATAAAATTCATGTCCGCCACAAACATCACAAGTATCTTTAACTTTTGGCATTTTGTATAATTTGTGATAAGTAGCACCACAATTCTTACAAATAAAGCGACCAGATAATCTCTCAACCAATAATTTAGGATCAACATCAATGTTAATTACTGCATCAATTGGTTTATTGAGATCACTTGTGATGGTTTCTAAATCATTAGCTTGTTGTAAAGTTCTTGGAAAACCATCAAGCATGTAGCCCTTGTCGGTATCTCCCTGGGATAAACGATCCTTAACAATTCCAGAAGTAACTTCATCAGGTACCAATTCACCTTTATCAATATACTTCTTGGCTTCAACTCCCATTGGAGTTTGATCTTTAATCGCAGCCCGGAAAATATCTCCAGTCGAAATGTGAGGAATCCCATACTTTTCAACAATATATTCTGCTTGAGTACCCTTACCGGCACCAGGTAGTCCCATTAAAATAAGATTCATTGACATACTATTATCCCCCTAGATTTTATAAATCAGTTGGTCTTGATCCTTTGATGAATCCAACATATTCACGTTTCATCATCAATCCCTTGATTTGTCTGATTGCTTCGATGGCAACCCCAACGATAATCAACAAACTAGTACCACCTAGACCAACGGATTCACTCAAATTCCAAACGTTTTGAGCAATCAATGGGATCAAAGCAACGATTCCTAAGAAAACAGAACCAACTACACTCAAACGCATTAACAATCTAGAAATATAAGTTTGAGTCTCATTACCGGGCCAAACGCCTGGAATATAACTACCTTGCTTTGTTAAATTCTCAGAAAGCTTTTCTGGATTGACCTGAACGAAAGCATAGAAGAAAGTAAAGACAACAATCAGAAGTGTATATAATATAGAACCATAAATAGATTGCATATTAAATATTTGTGACATTATTTGATACCAAGTATCATTTTGGTGGTTATTTGCAAAGTAAATTAAAATCGTTTGCGGAGTTGAAATAAACGAACTCGCAAAGATAACTGGAATAACTCCAGCAACGTTAACTTTCAATGGTAGATAACTACTATCATTTGAACTAGAAACCCGTCTTGTATATTGGATCGGAATTCGACGTTCAGCTTGTTGAACCCATGTAACAAAAGTAATAATAATTAAAACGGCAACCGCAATTGCAGCTAAGAAAGCAATTCCTTGCCACAAACCAGAACCGTTTTCACCAAGAATATAATCAGTATATAATTGTTGAATTCCAACTGGAACTCTTGCAACAATCCCAGCAAAGATAATCATTGAAACACCCTGACCAATTCCTCGATCAGTAATCATATCCCCCATCCAGGTTGTTAACATGGAACCACCGGTTAGAATAATCCCGATACTTACATAAGTTCCAATCCCGGGATTCTTAACTAAATTCAAACTACTTAAAGTATTAAATCCAGCAGTAATTCCGACTGATTGAATAAACGCAAGAAAAACGGTCATAATTCTAGTAACCTGATTTAATTTACGTCGACCAACTTCACCTTGTTTACCCCATTCCACAAATTTAGGAACGATATCCATTTGGAGAAGTTGAACAACAATTTGCGCAGTAATATACGGTGAAACACCCATAGCAAAGATGGAATAGTTTGTTAATCCACCACCACTAAAGGTGTTTAAAATGCTAACCAATCCAGAAGATGAAACGCTTTGAAGTGCCTTAGCGTTTATACCAGGAACCGTAATAAATGAACCAAGTCTAAAAACAATCAGTACTCCTAGAGTAAAGAGAATTTTATTTCTAATATCCTTTATCTTAAAAGCGTTCGTTATGGTTGATAGCATTAGATCACCTCAATTTTACCGCCAGCGTTTTCAATTGCTGATTGAGCTGACTTAGAGAACTTGTTAGCTTTAACAGTCAATTTCTTAGTCAAATCGCCATCGCCAAGAACCTTAATTCCAAACTTAACGTTTTTAACTAAACCAGCATCTGCAAGACTTTCAGGAGTAACATCTGCACCATCATCAAATTGATTTAGTGATGCTAAGTTAACAACTGCATATTCCTTACGGTTAATGTTAGAAAAGCCACGCTTTGGCATTTGACGGTAAAGAGGCATTTGCCCACCTTCAAAACCTAAACGAGTCTTGCTACGAGCTTTTTGACCTTTTTGTCCACGTCCAGCGGTCTTACCCTTGCTTCCACGACCACGACCAATTCTTGATCTTGATGAACGTGAACCTTCAGCAGCTTTTAATTCATTTAACTTCATTAAAAGTACACCTCCTTATTAATTAATAAATTACTTAACTTGTTCAACTTTAACTAAATGTGCAATCTTGAATAGAGCACCACGAACAGCTTCGTTATCTGGTTTTACAACAGAACTGTTGATTCGGTGTAAACCAAGTGATTCAACGATTTTACGTTGCTTAGGGAGACGGTGCGTTGCACTATGAGCTAAAGTAATTTTTAATTGAGCCATCTCTAAACTCCTCCTTATTCTGCTAAGTGTTGAGCAGAAACACCACGTAAAGCAGAAACTTCTTCTGCACTCTTCAATGAAGTTAATCCTTCAAAAGTTGCACGAACAGAGTTGATTGGTGTATCTGAACCTAAACGCTTACTAGTAACATCACCGATACCAGCTAATTCCATAACGGCACGAACGGCTCCACCAGCAGCAACTCCAGAACCTTCAACGGCTGGCTTCAACATGATCTTTCCACCACCGAAGACACCAACAACTTCATGAGGGATTGTAGTTCCAACGATTGGTACTTCAATCAAACTCTTGCGACCAGCTTCAACAGCCTTACGAATTGCTTCTGGAACTTCTTGAGCTTTACCAGTACCGAAACCAACATGTCCGTTCTTGTCACCAACAACTACTAAAGCTGAGAAACGTAGACGACGTCCACCTTTAACAACCTTGGTAATCCGATTAATAGCAACAACATTATCTTCAAGTTCTAACTTGCTTGGGTCAATTTGGTTCGGACGAATTTTTTTAGCCATTTGTTGTCAATTCCTCCTTTTTAGAATTCTAGTCCATTTTCACGAGCGGCTTCTGCCAAGGCTTGAACACGGCCATGGTATAGATAACCTCCACGATCAAATACAACATTTTTAACGTTCTTCTTAGTTGCACGTTCTGCAACTAATTTACCCACGAGCTTAGCTTGATCAGTCTTGTTTCCTTCACTAACTTCGCTATCGAGAGTTGAGGCACTAGCAAGCGTCACACCCTCTACATCATCAATAATTTGAGCGTAGATGTTTTTATTAGAACGAAAAACGTTCAAGCGTGGGCACTCGGCAGTACCAGAAATCTTGTTACGGACACGCAAATGACGACGTTGACGTGTCTTGTTCTTATCTGGTTTTGAAATCAAAATAGTCACCTCTAATTTAATATAGTAGCAAAATAATAAGTAATAATAATATTACTTACCAGTTTTACCTTCCTTACGACGTACATATTCGTCTTCGTAACGAATACCCTTACCCTTATATGGTTCAGGTGAACGAACGGCACGAACCTTAGCAGCAAAATCTCCAACATGTTGTTTGTTGATTCCACTAATGTTAATAGTTGTATTATCTGGAACTTCTAGTTCAAGATCTTCTGGAACTTCCATTTCAACTGGATTTGAATAACCAACATTAAGAATCAAAGTCTTTCCCTTTAATTGAGTCCGGTATCCAACCCCAACAAGCTTAAGTGTTTTCTTGAAACCGTTAGAAACACCTTCAACGATGTTGTTGAAATTAGCACGCATAGTTCCATGAAGTGCACGAACTTTGTTAGTGTAACGAACACTAGGTTCAAAAGTAACAACGTTACCTTCAACCTTAACCGCAATTTCTGGTGAAAGAACTGTTGATAAAGTTCCCTTAGGGCCCTTAACAGTTAACTTATCATCATCTTGACTGAATTCAACCTTTTCAGGTAATTCAACCTTTTTATAACCAATACGACTCACAATTACACCTCCAATACTTTTAGAATTTTACCAAATGTAAGCTAATACTTCTCCACCAATCTTCTTGGCACGAGCTTCTTTATCAGTAATAACGCCTTCAGATGTTGAAATAATAGCAATTCCTAAACCATTTAAAACCTTAGGAATAGATTGTGAATCAACATATGATCGTAACCCTGGCTTAGAAATACGCTTCAAACCAGTGATAACACGACGGTTGTTGCGACCGTCGCTATCCTTACCGTACTTTAAGAATACGCGGATAACGCCTTGCTTGTCGTCTTCAATGTATTCAACATCGCGAACGAATCCTTCACGCTTAAGGATTTCTGCAATGGCACGTTTAATTTTTGATGCAGGAGCTTCAACTGATTCATGACGAGCCATGTTGGCGTTACGAATTCTAGTTAAAAAATCTGCAATTGGATCTGTCATAGACATAAACGATAAACCTCCCTTTATTTTTAAATTTTACCAGCTGGCCTTCTTCATACCAGGAATTTGACCCTTGTGGGCTAAATCACGAATACAAAGACGGCATAGATGGAATTTTCTGTAAACAGAGTGAGGACGTCCACAGCGTTCACATCTTGTATAGTTTTGAGTTGAGAACTTTGCAGGACGATTTGCTTTTAAAACTAATGCTTTTCTAGCCAATATAAAGCCTCCCTATTATTCACTATTTAGTGAATGGCATTCCGAATTGTGCTAATAATTCACGTGATTCTTCATCACTATTAGCAGTAGTAACAATAACAACATCTAATCCACGAACACGGTTAACGTTATCGTAGTTAATTTCTGGGAAAATTAATTGTTCACGAACACCTAAGGTGTAGTTTCCGCGACCATCGAATGATTTCTTGCTAACTCCATGGAAATCACGAACTCGTGGTAGTGAAACGTTGATCAACTTATCTAAGAATTCATACATCCGTTGGCCACGTAAAGTAACTTTAGCACCAATTGACATACCTTCACGCAATCTAAATCCAGCAATTGACTTCTTTGCCTTAGTAACTAAGGGCTTTTGACCAGAAATCAAAGCTAATTCAGAAACTGCTTCATCTAAGTTCTTAGCGTTAGTAACAGCGTCACCAACACCCATGTTCAAAACAATCTTATCAAGCTTAGGAGCTTGCATGATTGATGAGTATTTGAATTTTTCAACTAATGATTTTGAAATTTCATTAGCATATTTGTCTTGTAAACGACTTGGCATAACTGAGATATCCTCCTTTCACTAAATATTAATCAAGTGCAGTATTAGTTTTCTTTGAAAAACGAACTTTCTTACCGTTATCTTCTCTGATACCGATCTTAGTAGGTTCGTTATTAGAAGGGTCAATGATCATAACGTTAGAAACATGAATAGGTGCTTCTACATCATTAATCCCACCTTGTGGGTTAGTTTGTGAAGCTTTTTGATGCTTCTTAACGATGTTAACACCTTCAACTACTACGCGATCGTTTGAGGCAATAGTCTTAGTAACAGTTCCTTCTTTACCCTTGTCTTTACCACTGATTACACGAACTTTGTCACCAGTTTTAATTAACATATTATGGCACCTCCTTGGCGTTTAGTAGTGATTATAGTGTTTCAGGAGCTAGTGAAACGATCTTCATGAAATTGTTGTCACGTAATTCACGTGCAACTGGTCCGAAAATACGAGTTCCACGAGGGCTCTTGTCATCATTAACGATAACAGCAGCGTTTTCGTCAAAACGAATGTATGAACCGTCTTTACGACGAGATACAGACTTAGTTCTAACAATAACAGCTCTAACAACGTCACCCTTTTTGACAACGCCACCTGGTGTTGCTTGTTTTACAGTAGCAACAATAGTATCACCGATTCCTGCATAACGTCTGCTTGATCCACCTAAAACTTTAATAGTTAAAATTTCACGAGCACCTGAGTTATCGGCAACTTTTAAACGACTTTCTTGTTGAATCACGGTAAAATCCTCCCTTCGTATTTGAATCGTTGGAATACGATAAAATGACTAGATAGTAACAGCCTTTTCAACAATGTTAACTAAGCGGAAATGCTTAGTGGCTGATAATGGTCGAGTTTCCATAATTTCAACAATGTCGCCATTCTTAGCTTCATTCTTTTCATCATGTGCTTTATATTTCTTTGAATACTTAACCCGCTTACCGTAAGTTGAATGAGTCTTAGTAGTTTCAACAATTACAGAAATAGTCTTATCCATCTTGTCAGAAACAACACGACCACGGTATACCTTGCGTTCATTACGTTCTTCGCTCATGTATAAACCTCCTTTTATCGTATTCTTACTTGTTTAATTCTTTTTGACGAAGTGCAGTCTTAATACGTGCAATGTTCTTACGAACTTGTTTTAATCTTGCAGTATTTTCCAATTGTCCAGTAGCCAATTGAAAACGAAGGTTAAACAATTCTTCTTTGTAACCTTGTTCTTTTTCGTGCATTTGATCAGTGGTTAATTCATTAATTTCTTTAGCCTTCATTTGATTCGCCACCTACTTCCTTTTTAACAATCTTAGTACGTACAGGAAGCTTCATAGCAGCTAAACGTAAAGCTTCTTTGGCAACTTCGTCAGAAGTTTCGCCAACTTCAAACAACACCTTACCACGTTTAACAGGAGCAACCCATCCAGCAGGAGCACCTTTACCATTACCCATACGAACTCCGACACCTTTTTCAGTATATGATTTATGAGGGAAAATTTTAATCCAAACTTTCCCACCACGCTTCATGTAACGAGTGATAGCAACACGACAAGCTTCGATTTGTCTGTTGGTAATCCAGTGAGAATCTAATGATTGTAAACCATAAGTTCCGAAAGCAACTGATCTACCACCCTTAGCGCGACCACGTAATTTACCACGATGTTCACGACGATGCTTTACACGTTTTGGTACTAGCATGCTTATTCCCCTCCTTTACGGTTATTATTACGACGATTATTGTTACGACGGTTGTTGTTATTGTTGTTTGCAGGAACATCATTGTTTACTGCAGCTTGGCCTGGTAAAACTTCACCACGATAGATCCAAGTCTTAACACCAATAGCACCATAAGTAGTGTGTGCTTCTTCCCATGAATAATCAATGTCGGCACGTAAAGTATGCAATGGAACAGTTCCATCAGCATATGATTCGATACGAGCCATGTCAGCACCATTTAAACGACCAGCAACTTGGGTTTTAATTCCCTTAGCTCCTGAACGAACACTACGTTGCATTGCTTGACGCATTGCACGACGAAAGGCCACACGACCCTCAAGTTGAGCAGCAATGTTTTCACCAACAAGAATTGCATCTAAATCAGGTTTCTTGATTTCGATAATGTTGATGTGCACACGCTTACCAGTTAATGAATTTAATTGCTTACGAAGACTTTCAACTTCGGATCCACCCTTACCAATAACCATACCAGGTTTTGCAGTATGAATAGAAACGTTAACACGCTTTGCAGCACGTTCAATTTCTACAGTAGAAACAGAAGCATCAGAAAGTCTTTCTGCGATATATTTACGGATTTGGAGATCTTCCTTAAGATTAGCAGCAAAATCATGTTCAGCATACCATTTTGCTTCCCAATCACGGATGATACCCACACGGAATCCGTTTGGATTTACTTTTTGACCCACGCGTTATACCTCCTACTTTTCAGAAACTACGACAGTGATATGACTAGTTCTCTTGTTAATTGGTGAAGCTGAACCCTTTGCACGAGGACGGAAACGCTTTAAGGTTGGTCCTTCATTTACATATGCTTCACTTACAACTAAGTCTTCACGATCTAAATCAAAATTATTTTCTGCATTAGCTACAGCTGACATAAGAACCTTTGATACAACTGGAGAAGCACCCCGGGGAGTGAATTTCAAGATTGCACTGGCTTCTGCCACGCTCTTCCCTCTAATAAGATCAACTACAAGGCGGACCTTACGAGCGGCAATACGAACAGTTCTTGCAGTAGCTTTTGCTGATGTAACTTGTTCAGCCATTTATTAATCCTCCTTGTTTAAACAGTTTTCTTATCGTCACCCTTAGCGTGACCATGGAAAGTACGGGTTGGTACGAATTCACCAAGCTTGTGTCCTACCATGTCTTCTTGAACGTAAACGGGAACGTGTCTTCTTCCGTTATAAACAGCAATAGTATAACCAATAAAGCTTGGAAAAATAGTTGACCGACGAGACCAAGTTTTAATTACTGACTTCTTGTCAGAATCTTTTTGAGCATCAATCTTCTTTAGAAGACTGGCATCAGCGAATGGTCCCTTCTTTAAACTACGACTCATTATAAAACCTCCCTTACATTTTCATCAATGATTAATTATATTACATCTTTGAACCTTTACGACGACGAACAATCATCTTGTTAGAACGAGCACGCTTAGAACGAGTCTTCTTTCCAACAGTCTTCTTGTGCCATGGTGATAATGGAGATGGGTACCCAACAGGTGCTTTACCTTCCCCACCACCATGTGGATGATCATTAGGGTTCATTACAGAACCACGAACATGTGGACGTTGACCCTTGTAACGAGTACGACCGGCTTTACCAGTATTAACTAGTCCATGTTCTTCATTACCAACACTACCAATAGTAGCACGGTTAACAGAAAGAATCATTCGAACTTCACCAGATGATAGCTTAACTAAAGCATACTTACCTTCGTTACCTAATAATTGAGCTGAACCACCAGCAGAACGAACTAATTGACCACCCTTACCAGGCTTTAATTCGATGTTATGAATAATACTACCAACTGGGATTTTGTTCAATGGTAAAGCATTACCAACTTTAATATCAGCATTTACACCTGATTCAACCTTATCGCCAACCTTAAGTCCCTTAGGAGCAAGGATGTATGATTTAACCCCATCAGTGTATACTAACAAAGCAATGTTAGCAGTCCGGTTAGGATCATATTGGATTGATTGAACCGTAGCCATAACATCATCTTTGTTACGCTTGAAGTCAATGATACGGTATTGGTTCTTGTTACCACCACCACGATGACGAACAGTCATGCGGCCAGAGTTATTACGACCAGCTTGGTGTTTCTTGGCAGCCAATAAAGACTTTTCAGGCTTTTCAGTCGTAATAACTTCCTTATAGTTAAGGCTAGTCATATTACGACGACCATTACTGGTTGGTTTGTACTTTTTAAGTGCCAAAGTATTCCCCTCCTATTTTAAAATTTTATTTTTCACTAAATAATTGAATTTCCTTTGAGTCAGAAGATAAGGTAACAATCGCCTTACGACGTTTCTTAGTATAACCAATGAATGATCCTTGGCGCTTCTTCTTACCCTTAAGATTCATAATGTTTACTTTAACAACTTTAACATCAAAGATGTCTTCAATTGCCTTTTTAACTTGCGTCTTAGTTGCCCGTACGTCTACATCAAATGTATAACGTTTGTCATCCATTAAAGCAGTAGTTGCTTCAGTGATAACAGGACGCAAAATGATATCGCGTGATTCCATTATGCGAGCACCTCCTCTACTTGAGAAAGAGCAGCCTTAGTGATAACAACCTTGTCACTGTGAACAACATCAAGAGTATTAACACCCTTAGCGCTGATTACAGTAACATTTTCTAAGTTACGTGCTGATAAAGCAGCATTTTCATTGTCATCTTCTAAAACAACTAAAGTCTTAGTAGTAGCGTCTAAATTCTTTAATAAATTGCTGAAGTCCTTAGTCTTAGGAGCACTAAATGCTAATGAATCAACAACAACAAAGTTATCGTTAGCAACCTTTTCAGAAAGAACAGATTTAACAGCTAAACGAGTAACTTTCTTTGGAAGGTGGTATGCGTATGAACGAGGAGTAGGTCCGAACACAATTCCACCGCCACGCCATTGTGGTGAACGAATGGAACCTTGACGAGCACGACCAGTACCCTTTTGACGCCATGGCTTCTTACCACCACCACGAACGGCACTTCTGTTTTTAACAGCATGAGTACCTTGACGTTGTGATGCACGTTGCATAGTAATTGTATCAAATACAACACTATCGTTTGGTTCGATATTAAAAATGGCGTCATTTAAGTCAACATTTCCATTTTTACTACCATCTTGTTTGTATAATGCTACGCTTGTCATTTATTGTTCCTCCTTTCTTATTTTTTAGACCCACGAGCTGCAGATCTAACTACTAAAAATGATTTTTTGGCACCTGGAACGTTACCCTTAACAAGTAAAACGTTGTTATCAGTGTCAGCCTTAACAATTTCAAGGTTTTGAACGGTAACAGTATTGTTACCCATCCGACCTGGTAGCTTCATACCCTTAACAACACGGTTAATGATTGAACCTAATGAACCAGGACGACGGTGGTATCTAGAACCATGAGTTTCAGGTCCACGCGATTGACCATCTTTATGAATGTTACCTTGGTATCCATGACCCTTTGAGATACCAGTAACATCAACGATGTCACCTGCTTGGAAGACATCTGCCTTTACTTCATCTGCTACATTGTAATCACCAAGCTCAACATCTCGAATTTCTTTAATGAAGCGCTTAGGATTAGTCTTTGCTTTTGCTGCATGACCTTTTTCTGGTTTATTTGAACGAACAGCTTTTTTGTCGTCAAAACCAACTTGAATTGCTTCGTAACCATCATTTTCAGTGGTCTTCTTTTGCAAAACAACATTAGGAGTAACATCAATAACAGTAACTGGAGTTAATTCACCATTTTCACTGAATACTTGAGTCATTCCTACTTTTTTACCTAAGATTCCTTTTTTGGTCATGAGTACACCTCCGATATGATTGTATTTCTAAAAATTATAATTTGATTTCGATATCTACTCCACTTGGTAGATCAAGTTTCATCAATGAATCAACAGTTTTAGGTGTTGGATTCAAGATGTCGATTAAACGTTTGTGAGTTAACATTTCGAATTGTTCACGTGACTTCTTAAACTTATGTGGTGAAGCTAAAAGAGTGTAAACAGTCCGATCAGTAGGCAATGGAATTGGACCAGAAATCTTGGCACCAGTTCTTTGAGCCGTAGCGACAATCTTTTCAGCAGATTGATCTAAAATGCGGTGTTCATAAGCCTTTAATCGAATACGAATTTTTTGTTTTGCCATTGTATTCCCTCCTTCGTCTATTTTAAAAATAAGACTAACTCCGTGAAAGTTCCCGACTCAACCCTCATGGCAATGCAACCGGGTGTGCCGCAATCTCTCACATCAATGCTATCATCTGTCCTGTTTAGGGTATATTAACCCCTCAAAAATCAGTACTTAACTATAATACCCGATTTATAGCTTAGTTGCAAGGGTTTGTATAAAATAATTGATCATTTCAAAATTATTTTTAAAATCTTTTCTGTAATCATTATCATTACTTTTTTATGTTAGCAATTTAATTTTAAATCAATTTATTTATGTATAGAAAAAAGAGCTCATAGCTACGAGCTCTTTTAATAATATAATTATTATTCAGCGTTTCCGCCGTTCTTCTTGATGATTTCTTCTTGAATGGCCTTAGGAACTGGTGAGTAGTGGTCAAAGCTCATTGAGAATGTACCACGACCTTGAGTTGCTGAACGCAATGTCGTTGCGTAACCAAACATTTCAGAAAGTGGAACGAAAGCATGAATCAATTGAGCCTTCGAACGGCTTTCCATTCCATCAACATTACCACGACGAGCGGTAACTTGTCCCATAACATCACCCATGTTATCTTCTGGAACAACGATATCAACCTTCATAATTGGTTCAAGAATAACTGGACCAGCAGTCTTAGCAGCATTTCTTAAAGCAATTGAAGCAGCAATCTTAAATGCAGCTTCACTAGAATCGACATCATGGTAACTACCATCGTATAACTTGGCCTTAACATCAATCAATGGGTAACCAGCAAGGACACCGTTTGCCATTGATTCCTTCAAACCTTGTTCAACTGAAGGGATAAATTCACGAGGAACAACCCCACCAACGATAGCATCTTCGAATTCGAATCCTTTACCGGCTTCATTTGGAGTAAATTCAATCCAAACGTCCCCGTATTGACCCTTACCACCAGATTGACGAATGAACTTACCTTGAGCCTTAGTTGGCTTAGTGAATGCTTCACGATAAGCAACTTGTGGAGCACCAATAGTAGCTTCAACGTTAAATTCACGTTTCATCCGATCAACAATGATGTTCAAGTGAAGTTCTCCCATTCCTGAGATAATGGTTTCACCAGTTTCAGGGTTAGTTTCAGCCTTAAAAGTAGGATCTTCTTCAGCAAGTTTTTGTAAAGCAGTGTTCATCTTGTCTTGGTCAGCCTTAGTCTTAGGTTCAACAGAAACACTAATAACTGGGTCAGGGAATTCCATTGATTCAAGGTGTAATGGGTGCTTTGGATCAGTTAATGAATCACCAGTAGTAGTGTTCTTCAAACCGATAGCAGCAGCAATATCACCTGAGAATACTTCTGGGATTTCTTTCCGGTGGTTAGAGTGCATTTGTAGTAAACGACCAACACGTTCACGCTTGTCCTTAGTTGCGTTTAATACATATGAACCTGATTCCAAACTTCCACGGTAAACACGAATAAATGTTAACCGCCCAACGAATGGATCAGTCATGATCTTAAATGCAAGGGCAGCGAATGGCTTGTTGTCATCAGCCTTCAATTCAACTTCTTCACCAGTATCTGGATCAGTCGCCTTGTATGGACGAACATCTAATGGTGAAGGAAGGTAGTCAAGGACTGCATCAAGCATCATTTGAATTCCCTTATTCTTAAATGCTGAACCAGCTAGTACTGGGTAGAATTCAAGGTTAAGAGTAGCCTTACGAATTGCAGCTTTTAACTCGTCCTTAGTGATTTCTTCACCTTCAAGGTACTTGTTCATGATGTCTTCATCAACATCAGCCACTGCTTCAACTAATTCATCATGACGCTTTTGTGATTCTTCCTTTAAATCATCAGGAATTTCAACAGTATCCCATTCTGAACCAAGTTTATCTTCATCGTAAAGGTATGCCTTCATTTCGATTAAATCAACCATACCTTCGAAATTATCTTCGGCACCGATTGGCATTTGAACAGCATGTGCGTTAGCATCCAAACGTTCGTGAAGTGATGCTACTGACATATCAAAGTCAGCACCAAGCTTATCCATCTTGTTAGCAAAAACGATCCGTGGAACATTGTATTCAGAAGCTTGACGCCAAACAGTTTCGGTTTGTGGTTCAACACCAGCGGCAGCATCTAAAACGGTAATTGAACCGTCAAGAACCCGTAGTGAACGTTCAACTTCGGCAGTAAAGTCCACGTGTCCTGGGGTATCGATAATGTTTACTCGGTAACCCTTCCATTGAGCAGTAGTTGCAGCAGAAGTGATAGTAATACCACGTTCTTGTTCTTGTTCCATCCAGTCCATTTGTGAAGCACCATCATGGGTTTCACCAATTTTGTGGGTAATTCCAGTGTAGTATAAGATCCGTTCAGTAGCGGTAGTCTTACCAGCATCAATATGGGCAGTAATCCCAATATTACGGGTCTTGTCAAGTGGGAATTCACGTTTGTTAGCCATGTGTAAATGTTTCTCCTCTCAAAACAGTTCAGTTTCAAATAAAAGTGGCTATTTGAGTATCAACTAGCCACTTGTTATTATAACAAATTATAAGATGAATTAAACGCTAATTACCAACGGTAATGTGCAAATGCACGGTTAGCTTCAGCCATCTTATGAGTGTCTTCACGTTTCTTAACGGAAGCACCAGTATTGTTAGCAGCATCCATAATTTCACGTCCAAGACGTTCAGTCATAGTATGTTCACCACGTAAACGTGAGTAGTTAGTAATCCAACGAAGACCTAAAGTAGTCCGACGACCAGGGCGAACTTCGATTGGAACTTGGTAGTTAGCACCACCAACACGCCGTGCCTTAACTTCAAGTACAGGCATAACGTTCTTCATTGCTTCCTCGAATACTTCGACTGGATCGTTTCCAGTTTCTTCTTTGATCATTTCGAATGCACCATATAAAATCTTTGATGCAGTTCCTCTCTTACCATCCAACATTAAATGGTTAATTAAGCTGGTAACCAACTTTGAATTGTAAATTGGATCAGGAAGTACTTCGCGATCCGCAACATGTCCTTTTCTTGGCATTTAAATATCCTCCTCGTTTTTAAATTTAATTGATTATTCCTTAGGCTTCTTAGTACCGTACTTAGAACGACCTTGACGACGATCATCAACACCGGCAGTATCTAAGGCCCCACGAACGATGTGGTAACGTACCCCAGGTAAATCCTTAACACGTCCCCCACGAATTAAAACAACACTATGTTCTTGAAGGTTGTGTCCAATTCCTGGAATATAAGCAGTAACTTCAATTAAGTTTGATAATCTAACACGGGCATACTTACGTAATGCAGAGTTAGGCTTCTTAGGAGTCATCGTTCCAACACGAGTAGCAACTCCACGTTTTTGAGGAGCTGGGTTGTTGGTTTGAACTTTCTTGTAACTGTTGTACCCATGGTTTAAAGCAGGGGCTTTTGATTTAGAACTTTTAGATTTACGTCCGTTACGAACTAATTGGTTAATAGTAGGCATCTAAAAATTCCTCCTTTCATAATTTTTAATATAATATATAAGTCCACACATCCAGGTGGTTCATTTTTTAACTTAAAAAAAGAACCGCCGTTTACGTACGAAATTGTACATAGTGCAAAGAAAATTTATCTCTGCATCAGCAAGCACTTTATTATCTTATCACTCCCAATATTGAGTGTCAATGAATTTTAAAAATAGTCTGACTCATTTTCTGCGTATTTAAAAAACGAGGTGGTATAAATGATTTTAATTCTTTTATTTTGGGTTGGTGCAGCATTTGGATCATTCTTTTCGTTAATCATTCAACGATGCCAAAGAGCTGAATCAATTATTAGTCCCCGTTCTCATTGTGATAATTGTCAGATTCCAATTTCTAGAATAGATTTAATCCCAATCATTAGCTTTTTAATTCTAAGGGGTCGCTGTCGAAATTGTAAGGCCAAGATTTCTAAACAATTATTTATCAATGAATTATTATTTGGTGGATTGTTTTTACTTCAAGCTCAATTTTGGTTTGCCCCGCTCATTTTTAGTTCATTAATAATGATGTTAATTCTTTCCATTATTGATTTTCAAAAGCAAATGGTTCCAACTAAATTACTAATTATATTATTATTAAATAATTTAATTTATTATTTTTTTATTAAAAATGAATCAATATTAACACTTAGTTTGATCGTTATTATTTATTTAATTGTGCTTTGGATAAACAAATTCTACTTAAAAATTGGTGAAGGTGACATCGACATTATTTTTATTTTATTACTAATCCTAGGTATTAACGGAATCTTCATTAGCATTATTATTTCTACAATTTTTGCACTAATAAGCGCAATTTTTATTTTAAAAGCAAATCGAATTGCATTCATTCCGTTTTTAAATTGTGGTTATTTAATTTGTTTGATTTTTATGTAAAAAATAGGAACCCTATTAATTAGAGTCCCTATTTTAAAATGGTTAATTAATTTTTAGCGTCTTCTTCTTTTTTAATCTTTTCTTCTAATTGACTAATTGAGTAAACGCCATCGGTACTAGAAGCCCCAATTTCCTTGGGTTTAATGTCACCATAAGTTTGCATTCCAGTTCCGGCAGGAATTAACTTACCAATAATAACATTTTCTTTTAATCCAACTAATGGATCATTCTTACCACGAATGGCAGCATCTGTTAACACCCGAGTGGTTTCTTGGAATGATGCAGCAGATAGGAAACTATTAGTTTCAAGCGCTGCTTTGGTAATTCCAAGTAACACTGGACGAGCAGTTGCAGGAATTTTACCAGTGATAACAGCATCACGGTTACTTTCCTTAAAGTCGTTAACATCCATTAACGTTCCAGGAAGTAATTCGGTATCACCAGGATCCATGATTCGAACCTTACGAAGCATTTGTCTAACCATAATTTCAGCATGTTTATCACTTAGATCCACCCCTTGACTCCGGTAAACCTTTTGGATTTCACCAAGGAGGTAAACTTCAGTAGAAATTGTATCCCTAACCTTGATTAATTCCTTTGGATCAATTGAACCATCATCCAATTGAGATCCACGTCTGATAAAGTCACCTTCAGTAACTAATAATTTAGAATTAATTGGAACACTGTAGGTTCTAGTATCAGTATCACCCTTAATGGTGATTTCTTGGGTTCTTTCAGCAGGGTTTTCTTCAATTGATTCAACATTCCCAGTAACTTCAGTAATTTCAGCCTTCCCTTTAGGATTTCTGGCTTCAACAATTTCTTGAATCCGAGGAAGCCCTTGGGTAATATCTGAATTTCCGGCAACCCCACCGGTATGGAAGTTCCGCATGGTTAATTGCGTTCCTGGTTCACCAATGGCTTGAGCAGCAACAGTCCCAACGGCTTCACCAACTTCAACTGGATCACCAGTTGCAAGATTTCGACCGTAACACTTAGCACAAACCCCGTGAACACTATTACAAGTAAATGCAGAACGAATTTCAACTTCCCTAATTCCAGCATCTTCAATTGCTTGTGCTTCAGGTTCGTTGATAATTTGGTTTTTCTTAACGATTACTTCACCGTTCTTAGGGTTAACGACCGTCTTCATTGCATTTCGACCAAGAATTCGGTCATATAATGGTTCCACAGTTTCATTTCCTTGGGTTAATGCCTTAACGATTAAGCCACGGTCAGTTCCACAATCATCCTCACGAATGATAACATCTTGTGCCACATCAACTAGCCGACGGGTTAGATATCCAGAGTTGGCAGTCTTAAGAGCAGTATCGGTCATTCCCTTACGAGCACCATGGGTAGAAATGAACATTTCCAAGACGGTTAATCCTTCACGGAAGTTAGAAGTAATTGGTAGTTCCATAATATCTCCACTTGGAGAAGCCATCAATCCACGCATTCCGGCTAATTGAGTAAAGTTTGAAATGTTACCACGAGCTCCAGAATCACTCATCATAAAGATTGGGTTTTGAGGATCGAAGTTAGTTTGTAGTAGATCTTGAATTTCATCCTTAGCGTCAGTCCAGATTTGAATAACTCTTTCATAACGTTCTTGATTGGTAATTAGACCACGACGGAATTGTTTAGTAACCATGTCAACCTTTTTGTGAGCTTTTTCAATAACGGCTGGCTTTTCCTTTAAATCAGTAACGTCGGTAATCCCAACGGTCAACCCAGATTTAGTTGATTTATCATAACCAATATCCTTGATTCGATCAAGGAGCTTAGAAGTAATTGTAACCTTATATTGGTTATATACTTCCGCAATCACATCACTCAAGAAGCCCTTCTTAAATGGTGGGATTACTGGAGCATCCTTAAGGTGTTCAAAAATATCTTCACCTGGTTCTAGGAAGTACTTATCAGGAATGTGACCGTGAACGTTAGTATCAGTAGGTTCATTCAAATAAGTGAATGCTTTGGGAAGAATATGGTTAAAAATAATCTTACCAGTAGTGGTAACTAGAATTTTATTCCGTTGTTCATCGGTAAACGGCTTGTCAGGCATTGAAGAAGCCCGAATTCCAACCCGTGTATGCCAATGAGTAGTTCCATTTTGGTATGAAAGCAATGCTTCGTTATAATCATTAAAGATCGAACCTTCACCCTCACGTCCTGCTTCTTCCATGGTTAGGTAATAGTTCCCAATAACCATATCTTGTGATGGCGTAACGATTGGTTTCCCATCACGAGGAGCAAGGATGTGACTAGCAGCAAGCATTAAAATTCTAGATTCAGCCTGTGCTTCATCAGAGAGTGGAACGTGAATGGCCATTTGGTCACCATCAAAATCGGCATTGTAAGCTTCACAAGCTAATGGATGCAAACGCATTGACTTCCCACTTACTAACACCGGTTCAAAAGCTTGAATTCCCAAACGGTGAAGCGTAGGTGCCCGGTTTAGTAACACAGGGTGTTCCTTAATCACATCTTCCAATACATCGAAGACTTCATCTTCTTGTCGGTCGATTTGGCGTTTAGCGTTCTTAATGTTAGACGCAATTCCACGTTTAACCAATTCCTTCATAATGAAGGGTTTGAATAATTCCATTGCCATTGGCACAGGAAGTCCCATTTGGTTGAACTTAAGGAATGGTCCCACGTCAATAACTGAACGACCGGAGTAGTCAACCCGCTTTCCAAGTAAGTTTTGTCTAAACCGACCTTGCTTACCCTTAAGCATATGTGACAATGACTTCAATGGCCGGTTCCCTGGTCCAGCAACTGGACGACCACGACGACCGTTATCAATTAATGCATCAACGGCTTCTTGTAACATCCGCTTTTCGTTTTGAACAATGATTCCAGGAGCATTAAGATCTAGTAATCTTTTTAGTCGGTTATTACGGTTAATTACCCGCCGATAAAGATCATTTAAATCTGACGTGGCAAACCGACCACCTTCCAATTGAACCATTGGACGAAGATCAGGTGGAATGACTGGAATTGCATCCATTACCATCCAGTCCAAATCGTTTTCAGAAGTTAAAAATGCTTCCAAAATGTCTAATCGACGAACGGCACGGGTTCTCTTTTGTCCGGTAGCTTTTTTAAGTTCTTCCTTTAGTGCATCAGTTTCTTTTTGCACATCAACGTTTTCAAGTAAAGTCTTAATGGCTTCAGCACCAATGCCAGCCTTAAAACGACTACCGTATTCAAGCTTCTTTTCCCGATAATCATGTTCTGATAATAATTGTTTGTTTTCAAGAGGCGTATCACCTGGATCGGTAACCACATAGGAAGCAAAGTAAATCACTTCTTCTAGTGCACGGGGGCTCATGTCTAAGACTAATCCCATCCGACTAGGAATTCCCTTGAAGTACCAAATGTGAGTAACTGGTGCAGCCAATTCAATATGACCCATCCGTTCTCTTCTAACCTTGGAGCGAGTAACTTCAACTCCACATCGGTCACAGACAATTCCGCGGTAACGAATACGCTTGTATTTACCACAAGCACATTCCCAGTCCTTGGTAGGCCCAAAAATTCGTTCATCGAACAAACCTTCTTTTTCGGGCTTCAAAGTCCGGTAGTTAATGGTTTCTGGCTTTTGAACTTCACCATATGACCAACTACGGATTTTATCAGAAGATGCTAGGCCAATTTGCATACTTTCGAATTTATTAACATCGACCAATTGAGCGGCCTCCTTATTTAATCATTAGAATTTGTGTTAGTTGTATTGGACTTTTCGGAAGAGTCATCTGATTGTTCTGCCTTTTCAGCATTTTTCTTAGCTTCTTGTTCCTTAGCTAATTTACTTAGGGCATCAACATTAACTACGTCATCATCTTCGTTATCCATATCTCTAAGTTCAACTTCCTTGTGATCCTTATTCAGAACCTTCATATCAAGTCCTAGCGCTTGTAATTCCTTAACAAGGACCCGGAATGATTCAGGAACTCCTGGTTTAGGAATTGGTTCACCCTTAACGATGGCTTCATAGGTCTTAACCCGACCAACAACGTCATCGGACTTGTACGTAAGAATTTCTTGAAGGGTGTATGCAGCCCCATAAGCTTCAAGGGCCCAAACTTCCATTTCACCAAACCGTTGGCCCCCAAATTGAGCTTTCCCACCAAGTGGTTGTTGGGTAACTAATGAGTAAGGTCCAATTGCCCGGGCATGAATCTTGTCATCAACCATGTGAGCAAGCTTCAAGTAATGCATTACCCCAACGGCAATTCGCTTATCAAATGGTTCACCAGTCCGACCATCATATACAACGGTCTTAGTATCAGGTGCCATTCCAGCTTCCTTAACAATATCATCAATATCATCATCACTAGCTCCATCGAAAACTGGAGTCGTAACGTGAATTCCTAACTTACGAGCAGCCATCCCCAAATGCAATTCGAGCAATTGCCCAATGTTCATCCGGGAAGGCACACCCATTGGACTCAGCATAATATCGATTGGAGTCCCATCTGGCAAGTAAGGCATATCTTCTTCAGGAATGACGATTGAAACGGTCCCCTTGTTTCCGTGACGACCGGACATTTTATCTCCAACTTGGATCTTACGCTTTTGAGCGATGTAGACCCGCACCATTTGGTTCACTCCTGGAGATAGTTCATCACCATTATCACGACTGAAGACCTTAATGTCTTGAACGATTCCACCAGCACCATGCGGTACCTTAAGGGAAGTATCACGAACTTCACGTGCTTTTTCACCAAAAATAGCGTGAAGAAGACGTTCTTCAGCTGATAACTCAGTTACCCCCTTAGGAGTAACCTTACCAACTAAAATATCACCATCATGAACTTCAGCACCAATTCTTACAACCCCGTTTTCATCAAGGTTCTTAAGTGCATCTTCCCCAACATTAGGAATTTCACGAGTCATTTCTTCAGGTCCTAATTTAGTGTCACGAGCTTCTGATTCATATTCTTCAATATGAATTGAAGTGTAGACATCATCACGGACTAAGCGTTCATTAATTGCAATCGCATCTTCGAAGTTATACCCTTGCCAAGTCATAAACGCAACCACAGGGTTTTGGCCTAATGCAAGTTCACCATTTTCCATTGAAGGACCATCAGCTAACACTTCATTAGCATCAACATGGTCATTAACTCGAACGATTGGCCGTTGGTTGTAGTTTTTACCACCATTTGAACGTTGGAACTTCATTAGCTTATAAGTGTCCAAAGCCCCATCATCACGACGAACCCGTACTTCACGGGAATCAACGTATTCAACCGTTCCTTCATGCTTACAAATTAAAGCAACTCCAGAATCATGAGCAGCCCGATATTCCATTCCAGTTCCAACTAGTGGAGCATGTGGATTTACCAATGGAACGGCTTGCCGTTGCATATTAGCACCCATTAATGCCCGGTTAGAATCATCATTTTCCAAGAATGGAATACATGCAGTGGCAACCGAAACTACTTGTTTAGGCGAAACGTCCATGTAATCAACGTCTGTAATGTTAGCAACGATGTTATCAGAACGGTGCCGAGCTAAAACGGTATCTTCAGCAAATGAACCATCGTCATTTAACTTAGAGTTAGCTTGTGCAACCACGTACTTATCTTCTTCATCAGCACTTAGGTAATCGATTTTATCGGTAACCTTGTGGTCCTTCCAAGAAACCCGGCGGTATGGAGTTTCAACAAATCCATACTTATTCACCCGTGCATAACTGGAAAGACTATTGATCAACCCGATATTTGGTCCTTCGGGAGTTTCAATTGGACAAATCCGGCCATAGTGGGTGTAGTGAACGTCCCGCACTTCATATCCGGCACGGTCACGAGTTAATCCACCAGGTCCTAAGGCAGAAAGACGCCGTTTATGGGTCAATTCACCTAATGGATTGGTTTGATCCATGAATTGTGAAAGTTGGGAGGAACCAAAGAATTCCTTTACAGAAGCAACCACTGGTCTAATATTAATCAATTGTTGAGGAGTAACAGTAGCAGCATCTTGGATTGACATCCGTTCTCTAACTACTCTTTCCATCCGTGCTAATCCAATTCTAAATTGATTTTGTAGTAATTCACCCACTGAACGAATCCGACGGTTACCCAAGTGATCAATATCATCTGGTTCGCCAATTCCTTCTTGTAAATCAAAGAAGTAGTTAATCGATGAAATAATATCTGCTGGTGTAATGTGTTTGAAGTCCAATGGAATGTTATCATTACCAATTACTGGAACAATCCGGTCTGGGTCGTTCTTTGAGTAAACTTTGATAATTTGAACAGTCATTGGTTCAGTCACTACGGCTTGATCAGAAGGTTCAAAGGTGTATGCCTTAAAATCTTGTCGATCAAGGTATGGCTTTAATTTTTCTAATAGTTCACGGCTAATCACATCATCTTTGTTAGCAATGATTTCACCTGTATCAGGATCAGCTAACGTTTCAGCTAACGTTAATCCTAATAAACGATTCTTAAGTTTTAATTTATTGTTAGTCTTAAAACGACCAACGGGTGCCATATCATAACGTTTAGGATCAAAGAACCGGGCAGTCAAAAGACTTCTTGATGAATCAGCAGTCTTTGGTTCACCTGGCCGCAATCGTTCATAGATATCCTTTAAGGATTCTTCGACCCGTGAGTCGTCGGCATTCTTGTGAACATCTTTTTCAAGGGTCAATGATAAACTATCATTTGAACCCAAAATTTCACTAATTTCATTATCTTCACCAAAACCGAGTGCTCTTACTAATTCAGTAATTGGTAATTTCCGAGTCCGGTCAATCCGAACGTATGAAACGTTCTTCGCATCAGTCTCAAATTCCATCCAAGCCCCACGGTTAGGGATGATGGTAGAACCAAATACGACCCGGCCGTTCTTATTAACGTCCTTGTGGAAGAATACCCCAGGTGAACGAACTAATTGGGAAACGATAACCCGTTCAGCACCATTAATAATGAAAGTCCCTTGGTCAGTCATCAATGGAAAATCACCAAAGAAAACATCTTGGGTTTTAATTTCACCAGTATCATGGTTCGTTAACTTAAGAGTAACGTGTAATGGAGCCGAATAATTGGCCTCGTGTGCACGTGCTTCTTCTACTGTATACTTTGGTTCTAATAATTGATAATCAACGAACTCTAAAGATAAATTCCCCTTAAAGTCATCAATTGGCATAATGTCGTTGAACATTTCACGCAATCCGTCATCCAAGAACCATTGGTATGAGTTTGTTTGGATTTCAATCAAGTTAGGTAGATCAAGAACTTCCTTAATCCGAGCATAACTTCTACGAATACGGTGTTTTCCATATTTAACTAAATGTCCTGCCAAGTTAGTCACCTCTCCTAATTATTACCACGAATAGAAATGTTACAATTTGATTACAAATTGTATTTTGTCCCCTTTTTTACCTAAATTGGGCAAAAAAAAACCCCAAAACAGATTCAATAATCTCAACTTTGGGGGATATAGGAACCCTTACGGACAATAGATCGCAAGAATTCATTTCAATTCGTAGTTATATAATGCTATATTACTCAATTTGTTCAACAATGTCAAATAATAAACAACTAAAAAAAGAGGAAATATTTCCTCTTTTTGATTTAATCATTATTATTGGTTAGTGGATTTTTGATTCGCACTTTTCACACTAATCTTAATTTTACCGTGGCTTGCACCGATGGTCAGTGAATCGCCCGTAGCCACTTGGCCAGAGAGCATCGTTTCACTTAGTTGATCTTCAACCTTAGTCTGAAGTGCCCGTCTGATTGGCCGTGCTCCATACTGTGGATCAAAGCCCGCCTTAGCAACCAAATCAATTGCAGCTGGGGTTAACTTAACGTTAATGCCCTGTTCAGTGATTCGATCTAGCAAGTCTTGAGCCATCAACTTAACAATTTCATGTAACTGCGCCTTGTTAAGTGGGTGGAAAATTACCACTTCATCAATCCGGTTCAAGAATTCTGGTCTAAAGTGCTTCCGTAATTGATCCTTAATGGTTGCAGACATTGCCTTGTAATCATCAGCATCCGCTTTTTCAGCCCCGAAACCAACGGTCTTTTTGTACTTCAGGGTGGTAGCTCCCAAGTTAGACGTCATAATGATGACCGTATTTCTAAAGTCAACTTTCCGCCCCTTAGAATCAGTAAGGTAACCATCATCCAATACTTGCAATAACAAGTTGAATACATCTGGATGGGCCTTTTCAACTTCATCAAGCAATACCACTGAATAAGGATGTTGTCTGACCTTTTCAGTTAATTGGCCACCCTCTTCGTAACCAACGTAACCGGGTGCAGACCCAATTAACCGACTGGTCGAATATTTTTCCATGTATTCGGACATATCGACCCTAATCATGTCATCTTCAGAACCAAACATTGCTTCAGCAAGGTCCTTAGCTAATTCGGTCTTCCCAACTCCAGTGGGTCCTAAGAACATAAATGATCCAATTGGCTTGTTAGGATCCTTAAGTCCACTACGGGCCCGTCTGATTGCACGAGACACTGCAGAAACAGCCTCATCTTGACCCACAACCCGATTATGAAGAACTGATTCTAAGTTAATCAATCGATCAGCATCAGATTTAGTCAGCTGCGTAACCGGAATTCCAGTCCACTGGGCAACGACTTCAGCAATATCTTGACCGGTTTCGGTCAATTGATATTCACCACCATCAGCTTGTTGTTTTTCTTCAGCCGCTACCTTAACTGCAACTGTTTTGGCTTGTTGTCTAATTTCAACAGCGCGTTCAAAATCTTGATTTTCAATTGCCTGTTCCTTTTCGCTATCAAGTTGATTTAACTTAGCGCGATTAGCAGAAAGCTTTCCGCCCGAATGCTGATTAATTCTAACCTTAGCTGCTGCCTCATCCATTAAATCAATTGCCTTGTCTGGTAAGAAGCGACTTTGAATGTAACGACTGGAGAGTTCAACCGCCTTTTCAATTGCTTCATCAGTAATTTTAACATGGTGATGCTCTTCGTATTTAGGGCGAATTCCCTTTAAAATTTGAACCGTATCAGCGGGAGATGGTTCCTCAACCTGAACGGTCGCAAACCGTCTCTCCAAAGCCGTATCGGATTCAATGTATTTTTGATATTCATTCAAAGTAGTGGCACCGATCATTTGAATTTCACCACGGGCAAGTGATGGCTTCAAAATATTAGATGCATCAATTGCCCCTTCAGCACCACCAGCACCAACTAAGGTGTGAAGTTCATCAACAAATAGGATTACGTTTCCACTATCCTTAATTTCCTTGATGATCTTCTTAAGGCGGCTTTCAAATTCACCACGGTACTTCGTCCCGGCAACCAACGAACCCATATCAAGCATCATTAAGCGTTTGTCAGTCATGTCTTCTGGGACATCTCCATCAATGATTTTCTGGGCTAGGCCCTCAGCAATTGCGGTTTTTCCAACCCCAGGTTCACCAATTAAGACCGGATTGTTCTTAGTCCGTCGACTAAGAATTTGAATCACCCGTTTTACCTCGTCAGTCCGTCCAACGGTCGGATCCAAACGACCTTCACGTGCTACTTCAGTCAAATCAGTAGCTAAGGAGTCCAGGGTTGGGGTTTGCCCCTTAGGTGCATTTCGATCACCATTATTATTAAGGTAAGGATTCTTATTATTAGTAGTAGTCGTAGAGCCCATCTTTCTTAGGGTCACCCTTCTAACGATTTTAGCGTCAACACCCAAGTTAAATAGGATGCGAGTTGAAAGGCCCCCTGTAATCAAGGTTAATAATAAGTGTTCAGTTCCTACCTTATTAGAACCATGCCGCTTGGCAATCTGCCCTGCTAACGCTAATAAATCCTTTGCCTTAGGTGAATATGGTAAGTAAGAAGAACTATCTAAGCCCTCAACGTTTCCAAATCCAACCGTTCTTTCGATTTCTGAACGAATATCTTCTTCCGTAATTTGCAATTGAGCCAAAACATTGTATGCGATTCCGTTCGGTTCTAAAGCTAGTCCCAAAAGTAAGTGTTCACTACCAACTGATTGGTGTCTAAAGTTTTTTGCTTGTTCTTGTGCAAGTACTAATACATTGCGTGCGCTAGGTGTAAATACATTATCCATAAAATGCCTCGCTTTCCGATTTTAATCCTCAAACCTGAGATGATTCAATACTGACGATAGAATCTGTGCCCGAAGGCGATTCGCCATCATTGTATCGTTATTAATCATTAAACTATCCTTATCAATTGCTGCCAGGATAATTCTGGCTTCCTTACTGGAGAGCAGTTGACTATGATACAAAGTTTTAACAATTGAACCACCGTCCCTTTCGGAAATACTAGAACCAATTATCGCTAATAAAGAATCTAATACTTCTATATTATCTAATAATTTTACCTTTTCGATTCGAATATATCCACCACCACCACGTTTACTTTCTACAACGTAGCCATTTTGAATTGTGAATCGAGTCTTAATAACGTAGTTAATCTGTGAAGGGACAACATGAAAAAGTTCAGCAACCTCTGAACGCCGAATCTCAATTTGACTAGTTTCAGCTAAAATTTGCTTTAAATATTTTTCAATAATATCTGAAACATTCTTTGATTGCATATCTTCATCTCATCTCTGACTAATCTTGACTATTATTATAGGAAATTAACCAATGAAATAAAAGCATTTTGTTTTATTATTTTTGGGGACAAAAAAATCGGGAAAACAAGATTCGAACTTGCGACCTCTGCGTCCCGAACGCAGCGCTCTACCAAGCTGAGCTATTTCCCGATGTTTTTGTACTATTAAATTAAAATGAAACTAGATCGGGAAGACAGGATTCGAACCTGCGACCCCTTGGTCCCAAACCAAGTGCTCTACCAAGCTGAGCTACTTCCCGATGTTTGAATTAACTAAATATCAATAATAGTTAGTTAAAATAAAAAATGCACCCAGTAGGAGTCGAACCTACAACCTTCTGATTCGTAGTCAGACACTCTATCCAGTTGCGCTATGGGTGCAAAATAATATTAAAATGCCGAGGACCGGGATCGAACCGGTACGGTTATCACTAACCGCAGGATTTTAAGTCCTGTGCGTCTGCCAATTCCGCCACCCCGGCAGGCTATTTATTTTTTATAAAATAAAAAGCGGAAGACGGGATTCGAACCCGCGACCCCCACCATGGCAAGGTGATGTTCTACCACTGAACTACTTCCGCACAAAAATGCCGACTAGACGATTCGAACGCCCGACCTCATCATTACTAGTGATGCGCTCTAACCAACTGAGCTAAGTCGGCAAATTGGTAAAGTGCGGGCGAAGGGACTCGAACCCCCATGTCCAAAGGACACTAGAACCTAAATCTAGCGCGTCTGCCAGTTCCGCCACGCCCGCAAAATATATTAAAATGTTAATGAGCCGTGGGAGGTTCGAACTCCCGACCCTCTGATTAAAAGTCAGATGCTCTACCGGCTGAGCTAACGGCTCGTGAAAATAAAAAAATGGAGGATACAGGGCTCGAACCTGTGACCTCCTGCTTGTAAGGCAGATGCTCTCCCAACTGAGCTAATCCTCCGAGGTCCTAAATGCTTATTAACTTAAGCAACTATTTAATAATATCAAATTAGCAACTCAATGTCAACAACTTTTTTGTTTTTTATTTTCGCCATTCATCTGAAAAGCAATCAGTAAAAATCAACAAAAACTAGTATATAATAAATCATGATAAAAAGCTACCCCTTTTTGCAAAAAAAAATAAGAATCATGATCGTTAGACCTGATTCTTACCATTTAAACGTTGTTATAATAACGTTTTAGAATAAATCTTGTTTTTCGATTTTTTTCATTCCATGCATGTATGGTTGAAGTACTTCTGGAATGTTAACCGTTCCATCTTCATTTTGGAAGTTTTCCAAGATGGCTGCAACTGCCCGACCAACTGCTAATCCAGATCCGTTTAAAGTGTGCACAAACTGTAGCTTTCCACTTTCATCACGGTATTGAATCTTAGCACGCCGTGCTTGGAAATCAGTCGTATTGGAACAACTGGAAATTTCACGATAACAATTTTGAGCTGGCATCCAAACTTCAAGGTCGTGGGTCATTGCAGCAGTAAAACTCATATCACTAGTCGTTAAAGTAATTACATGGTATGGAATCTTTAGTAGTTTTAATAGTTTTTCTGCTTGATGGGTAATTTCTTCCAGTGCTGCCCATGAATCTTCTGGTTTAGTGAATTGCACCATTTCCACCTTGTTAAATTGGTGTAATCTAATTAACCCACGGGTATCTCGACCAGCACTCCCAGCTTCAGAACGAAATGCTGGACTTAATGCGGTAAATTTAACCGGTAACTTGTCTTCTGGAATGACTTCACCACGGTAATAATTAACCAATGGCACTTCAGCAGTTGGAATCATGGTTAAATCGCTATCAGCAATTTCAAAACCAGCTTTCTTTTCCAAGAATTTAGGGAATTGGCCGGTTCCATACATTGATTCTGAATTAACCATGTATGGTGGGATAATTTCTTCAAATCCAGCATCAGTATTTTGGTCCAAGAAGAAGTTATATAGAGCCCGTTCTAGTAATGAGCCGGCACCAATGTAGTAAACAAAACGACTTCCAGCAACCTTAGCACTTCTTTCGAAGTTTAAGATTCCAAGGTTTTCACCAATTTCCCAGTGATTTTTAGGTTTGAAGTCGGTAAATTCACGGGGCGTCCCCACCCGACGAAGTTCATTTGCACCTTCTTCAGTTAAACTAATTGGATCATCATCATTTGGAATGTTAGGAAGGTGGGCAGCTAAATTATGTTGTTTTGCAGAAACTGTTTGTTCCTGTTCATCAAGTTCCTTAATTTCAGCGCCGACTTCCTTCATTCGATTAATTGGCCCTGATGCATCTTCCTTAGCCCGCTTCATCTTAGCAATTTCATCAGAAACCGTGTTTCTTTCGGCCTTTAGGCTTTCAACCTTTACTAAGATATCACGACGGTTTTGGTCAAGTGCCAATAGTTCATCGATTTGTTTTTCATCGATTCCCCGGGTAGCCATCTTTTCCTTGAACCATTGTTCATTATTTCTAATCAACTTCATGTCTAACATGGGACATACCTCCTAAAAATATAAAAAGCAGGCTTCGTCATTGGGACGAAAGCCTGCTTTTCGCGGTACCACCCAAGTTCCCGATAAAATCGGACAACTCATCAATGATAACGGCCACCAACCGTGCGGCATTACCCGCCCACTTATTAATACGTCGGAAATTTCGACCTGCAGTTCTCACCAACCACTGCATCTCTATAGTGTCTACTTAATAAACGTATATCGCGTTTTCAACTAATACTATAATCAATATTATCATAGTATATTAACATCAAATTAGCAATCCTTTTGTACTAAAAAAGGTTACCCCAATGGGATAACCCTTTAAATTACTTTTCGCTATCAATGGTTTGCTTTGATACCGGTTTAACATCCACTTGATCTAGCGGAATTAACTTCGTGTGGTTCTTTACCTTATAGAAAATGTATAGAATCAACACTAGTGGAACACTAATGTAAGTAATTCCAATTTCCTTCCAATTAAAATTAGAAAAGGCAGAGAGGTCTTGCCCCACAATAATTAAAATACATAGGATCAAAGTCAGAACCGGACCAATCGGGAACAACTTAGCATGGTAAGAAAGTTCGTCGATCGAGTGGCCTTGCTTGACAAACGCCCTTCTAAATCTAAAGTGAGAAATTGCAATTCCCACCCAGGCAATAAAACCAGTCAAACCGGAAGCAGCAACTAACCAGAGGTAGATTTCTGGACCCGCAAAGCTAGTAATGAATGTAGCAAGTGCAATCACGGTCGTAATGACCAATGAAGCAAATGGCACTCCGCGACCATTTGTTTTGCCAAATCGCCGTGGAGCAAAGTCACCATCAGACATCGAATATAACATCCGTGTTGATGCATACATCCCAGAATTAGCAGATGAAATTACTGAAACCAAGATTACTGCGTTCATAATTCCTGCAGCAGCAGCTAACCCAGCGCGCTTGAAGACCAAAGTAAATGGACTGATCGCAATATCACTGGCACTAGAACCCAGTAAGTTCGGACTTGTGTATGGAATCAAAGCCGCAATTACAAAGATGGCTAAAATGTAAAATAAAATGATTCTCCAGAACACTTCACTGATTGCTTTTGGCACACTGTGCTTAGGATCATCAGATTCACCAGCGGTAATTCCCACTAATTCAGTTCCTTGAAATGAGAATCCAGCAACTACGAAAACGGAAAGCATTGCTGGGATGCCACCAACAAACGGAGCCTGCTTGTAAGTAAAGTTACTAAGGCCCACTGCGGTTCCACCACCCATAATTCCAAAGATGGTCAATACCCCAACGATTAAAAAGATAATAATCGTAGCGACCTTAATTAATGACATCCAATACTCAATTTCCCCAAATGCACCCACAGAGGCAGCATTAATTAAGAAAATCAGGATCAAGACCCCACCACTAAAGATCCAACTAGGGACGTTCGGCATCCAAAATTTCATTACCAAAGCGGCGGTACTAATATCAACGGCAACCGTAATTGCCCAATTGAACCAGTAATTCCATCCCATTGCAAATCCTAGCGCCGGATCAACGTATTTGCCGGCATATTCTGCAAACGAACCACTAACCGGTGTGTTGGTGGCCATTTCACCTAAACTAGTCATTAGGAAGTACACCATCAATCCCATTAAGATGTACGCTACTAACGCCCCACCGGGGCCCGCTTGTGAAACGGTCGAACCACTAGTAACGAACAGTCCCGTTCCAATCGAGCCCCCAAGGGAAATCATTGAAACATGTCGGGTCTTGAGTTTTCTCTTAACCCCGTTCGAATTTTTATCATCACTCATATCAATATCCTCCTAGATTTTTTCTAAGAAGGCATTGGACTCAAAAATAAAAACGCCCGCTTATACAAAGTGGCGTTTTGATTTCATCTCTAGCTATTAACTAACTATCGAAAGCGCCCCGTGAATACTCACGACAGTGCTTGACCTATTAAGTCAAGCCCCAGCTCAAATCGCAAAAAGACGATTGTCACTTCGGCGGAAATTCCTTTCGCTACTGGTCAACATTGCTTTTCAACTCACAGTAGTTACTAATCAGTCCCGCACCTCTTCTTAGATAATTTGATATAGATAATATTATATCTTTTTTAATATTTATTTACAAACTTATTTGAAACTGTTCAATCGATTCACCATTCAAGTTAACGAACCGCCCCACTTGTTGAAAATGATTGTTCAACAATATTTTTTGCGAAGCCCCGTTCGCTATTTGTACGTTTGCCAGCAGGGTCTTTACCCGCCCGTTACGACTTAATCGCCCTAATAAAATCTGCAGTGCACTGCCCATGATTCCCCGATTTTGAAAGTCCGGATGCATTAGAAAACCGATTTCTAAGTTACAATGATCAGGTTGCATTGTGGCACTAACCTGCGGATATAAAAAAATGAACCCAACGACTTGTCGATCAAATGCAACTGCGTACCCATGCCCGCTCGTCAATTCAGCATTTAGCATTGCCTGGGCATCTGCTAACTTAATTGCCGGGGAAAATCCCGCTGCGCTGGCGACTGCTTTTGATCGTACCACATGCCAAAACGCATGATCATCACTAGCTAGTAATGGCCTAACCGTTATCAATGACACCTTACCCACCTCCATTAAATGAGTTACAATATAATTAATTCTATCCCTAGGGAGGGTTTTCCATGCAAATCATTCAAAAGTCTTTATTCCCCCAATCAAACGCCTATTTAAAGGGCTACGTTCGTGAAGCAGATTCAGATTCACAACATTTTAAATTTCCAGCCGTCATCATCGTCCCAGGTGGATCGTTTACCCATATTTCAGACCAACAGGCTGAAAGTTTTGCACTTAGTTTTGCTGCGCAGGGCTACCAAAGCTTTTATCTCCGCTATAGTTTTGATAATGAAAAACGGCCCCTCATGCCAAATCCGCTAATTGAATTGGGCCAATCAGTTGATTATCTCAAACAACATGCCGTTGATTTAAACATTGATCCCAATCAAATCATCGTGTGCGGATTTTCAATCGGTGGCTTTGTCGTTAGCTCATTTAATAACCAATATGATGATCCAGAATTTATAAACCGTTTCCATCCCCAAAACGACCTAACCCCAAAGGCCGTCATCCTTAGTTATCCGGTCATCGATTTAAACCTTGGCTTTCCAAAGGATCCAGAGCAAATTTTAGACTGGGAAGCAAATCCGAAGCTGACTGCAGCTGAAAACGGAGTCACTAGGACTAACGTGCCCACCTTTATCTGGCATACCGCCGATGATCCATTTGTCCCCGCTGTGAACTCATTGAAGTATGCCGAAGCGTTGGCAGCAAACCAAATTGACTATGAGCTCCATGTTTTTCACCACGGGCGGCACGGGATGGCCATGGCCAACCAACTAACTGCTTGGAATAATGAAAGCAACGACCCCCATGTTGCTGAGTGGTTCAAACTGGCAATTGAATGGCTCAACCAACTCTAAACTAAAAGGCATTGTGGATAATCCACAATGCCTTTGTATTAATAAATAGACTTTTGAAATGGATGGTAGCGGTTTAATTTCCCTGCATAGTGGTAGTATAGCCATTCACAAAATTGGAACCAGGTATACCCGACTAATAGAGCACCAACCGTATCTGATGGATAGTGAGCGTTCAAAAAGACCCGCGACATCATCACTAATATAACGTAGATGACGGCAATCGTTTTAGCAACTATCTGTGTCCGCCGATTCTTAAGCATTGGAATTAATAATACCCAAATTACGCTGACTACTAATACCGTTCCTAAAACGTGGCCGCTGGGATAACTAAATCCAGTATCGGCAGCAGAATGCAGAAGTGGCCGGGGCCTTTGAACGATTTTTTTTAAAATCACACCAACGACGTTTCCACTAAGCAAAGTAGCAAGTGCCCACACCGCCGGAATCCGGTAGCGAATCGTCCACAGAAAGAATGCAATAATCACAATCCATAAAATATCCATCTTGGGGCTCGCCAAGAAGGAAATCGCCCCGTACAAGACCTGCTTATAGCCCTGTTCATGTCCCTGAATGGAACTAGTGGCAAGTGAATCCAGAAACGCTAGGTACCCATAACCGCTTCCGGAACTGGCCATTACTCCACCGGTAACAATTATCGTAAGCACAAATGACAATAGGAACCGGTACAAGCGGTTAATGTCCTTATTAATTAACACCTAATTCATCCCCTAATAGTATTAAATATCCAATATCATTATAACATAGCAACTGATAACGAACGCCCCCTAATAATTTACAATTCTTAAAGAATGAGCATATAATAAACTGCGTATTAAAATGTCTATGTATAGGAGGATTATCATGCTGGAAACTGCTTTAATCATGATTGTAATCGGTATTTTGGCTGGAATTGCCGGCGCAATCCTAGGTCTAGGTGGGGGCATCATCGTTACTCCGGTCTTAACCCTTGGATTCGGCCTTAATATTAAATATGCAATTGGGGCTAGTATCATCGTCGTAATTGCCACTAGCTCTGGTTCCACCATTGCATACCTAAGGGATGAAGTGTTAAACCTCAGAGTTGCAATGTTTCTAGAAATTGCCACCACCATCGGTGCGGTAGTGGGATCACTTTTGACCGGGGTGTTAAATCCTAAGTACCTCTATGTGTTATTCGGATTACTTCTTATTTTTTCTGGATTCAACATGGTTAGAAAACTTAGAATGAAAGCTAACGACTATGGAACTGGCAAGGACGATGCGTTAGCTAGTAAATTAGAGTTGAACGGGCGTTATTACGACAAGAATCTAAAGCAAACGATCGACTACCAGGTCACAAACGTTCCGGGCGGCTTATCAGTAATGTTTGGGGCTGGCCTTGCTAGTGGACTGTTAGGAATCGGGTCAGGAGCATTTAAAGTCATCGCTATGGATACCTTTATGAAAATGCCACTCAAGCCATCCAGTGCGACCAGTAACCTAATGATGGGGGTCACCGCTGCTGCCAGTGCCACCGTTTACTTTTTCAATGGAACCATCCTACCAGGAATCGCAGTTCCACTAGCCCTCGGGATTCTAGGTGGTGCCGTTGTGGGGTCGCGAATCATGCAAGTCCTCCCCACCAAGTTGATTCGGATTGTGTTTATCCCGATTCTTTTATACATTGGTGGTAACATGTTGCTACAAGGATTTGGGGTGAAACTATAATGAACAAACAACCAGATGAACACCTGAATCAAGAAATGAATAGCATTGAACTGATCATTGGTAAAATTCTCAGAATTGGAGTGATCATCTCAGCAACCATCATGCTCATCGGGTGGTTACTACTAGTCATTACCGGCAAAACCGGCTATGCGGGTAACTTCCATCCCACTTCATTTCAGCAAATCATCGCTGGAACGGTGCAATTAAAACCCGATGCCATCATGATGTTAGGGATTTTTTGTTTAATTTTAACCCCCGTCTTACGGGTAATCGTTTCAATTTATTCGTTCTTTAAAGAACGCGATATGTTGTACGTATACATTACTTCATTTGTGCTATTGGTATTAATTATCAGTTTCTTGATTGGACTTTCGCAAGCATAGTTAAAAGACGCAACTCCATTAGGAGTTACGTCTTTTTTCATTTTCTGCTTTTTCACGAACTTTTTCACGATGGTAATGACGGGGCGAACGATAATGACGCGCCTTAAAAACCAACTGGTTCAAAACTTCAGCCACTAAGAACCCCGCGGAGATGGATCCAGCAATAAAGGCTACCTGTAAAAAATTAAACTTGGCTAATCCGTAGTCATTCAAAGCCATGTCCCGCATGACTTGGTATGCTTGTCCGCCGGGCACCAGCGGTACTAGACCTGGAATATTGAAAATAATCACCGGTAGTTTTTTATAGCGGGAGGCTAAAATACCGGCAATCCCGATCGTAAGGGTCCCAAAGAAATTTGCTCCAATATAGCTACTGCTGCCGAAAGCATTAATGTAGATATAATAAACTAACCATCCCAACACCCCTACAATGCCATCAAGGTTTAAAGCCCGGTGGGGAACGTTAACTAAGATTCCAAAACAAATCGTTGCAATGTATACGAAGAAAATATTTACAAAAATCATTTAAATACCCCTACTTAAATATTGTAATTGCTAATGCGACCCCAAACCCTAGGGCACAGGCAATCATTAACGCCTCAATCCCCCGTGCGGGACCACTAACTAGATTTCCGGATAGTGCATCGCGAACTGCATTTGTAATCGGGACCCCCGGCACAAGTGGCATGATTCCACCAATGATTAAATCATCAATACTATTGGCAAAGTGTAACTTAATCAACATAATTGAAGCAATCGCCACGACGAACGCTGCTAAAAATTCACTAATAAATTGCACTGCAATATACTTATTAATCATGTAATACGCAATCCATCCCAGCATGCCGACGATACATGCAGCCCAAAAATCAGGAATGTTATTTCGAAACACCACTTCCAAGGTCCCACTAATAACCGCCGCAGAAAGGGTTTGTAACCAAAATGGATAATCCTTCACGTTCTTTTCGATCAACGCCAATCGATTATAAAATTCCTGCAGGGTGATTTTATGGGCCGCGAACTGTCTTGAGTAATCATTGACTAACGAAACCTTCTCTAAATTAAACGTCCGCTTTTCAATTACCGCAACCTGCGCCCCAATTTTACTACTGGGTGACATCATAATCCCAGTAAGTGTAACGTAGGCCCGTGCTTGGTATGCTTGAGCATTTTCAGCAATGCGGTAAAGCGTATCGGTGACCCGGCTCATTTCAGAACCATTTTCAATCATAATCTTCCCCACCAATAAGCAGGTTTCAACAACTAATACGTCTTTTTTTGTCCGTGGCTTTGGCAAAGCTAACCCCTCCATTAAATGCACTTATATGTACAAAAGAGCTCCCATTCGGGCGCCCTTTTAAAATCATCTATTCAACTGGTTTGATAAAGACATAGTGTGAAGCCTTATAACTAATTGAAATCTCTTGGTCATCAGTAATGTTGATCACCTTCATTGGGCCCTCAAATGGAGCGTGATCAATTACCTTCAATTTATCACCAATATCTAATTGAATATCACCGAGGTAAGTTAGTAGATCGTGGTTATCGATGAAGCGATCGACCACAACCACCGAACCGTCTGGAGCATCATTCAATAGGGTGTGGCTATCCTCGGAGTATTTACCACTAGCGGTCGGAATCACACCACCGTGTGGACAGTGGGTGGGATGGCCCAACTTAGCATCCAGTGCCTCTAATAACTTGGGACTAGTCACGTGTTCCAACTGTTCAGCTTCATTATGAACATCAGGTAAGTCATAATTTAACTCCTGCACCAAAAAGGTCTCCCAGATTCGATGCTTCCGAACTAGTGATTCGGCTAGTTTGACTCCCGCGGGAGTCAATGAAACTCCCGAGTAAGGCTCATGGGCAACTAACCCCTCTTCAACTAGCTTATTAACCATTTCAGTAACTGAACCCGCGGCGATATTTAGTCCAATCGAGATTCTTTTGTTGGAGACTTTTTTAGTCGTTCCACCAAGCTCGAAAATGATTTTAAGATAATCTTCCTTCATTGGACTCATTTATTTCACCTATTTCTAACTATTCCATAAAAAAATACGGATAAAGGTTCCGTTTTGTTTTACGAAAATAACTTTCCAATATATAATTAGATTATACAGCAAATTAGTGCCTAAATAAATGGTTACGCTTTGTTAGCCAGGGGAGTTATGATATTATGAGTGATAAATTATTTGACTTTAAGGACCTTAGCGATTCAGCTAAGCAGACTGCAGTAAAGAATTTCGCAATTTTCTATGTGCATCAATACGCCAATAATAACATGGAATTAATTGCTAATTACGATGTTGATGGTGTCGTTCAGGATATTAACCGCGACCTATATATTAACCGATTCAATCTAGAATCAACCATCATTAGCGACTCGGTTTCAGAACGCTTTACAAAGTATGCCCACTTATTAGAAAATATCGACCAAAAATACTTTGATAACGGTAACGTTGAAAAAAGTTGGGATCTTTGGTACCAAGACAAGTACGCCAATGTCAAACGGGGGCTATAACCCAAAAGATTTTCAATCCATATCGGATTGAAAATCTTTTTTATTTAATATCAGTTCCCTGGTCAAAGAAGAAATCCTCTTCCTTTCCCCGTTCCACTTCTGCTTGAATCGTGACGTGATCAATATTGTACTTACGCTTCAAAAGGTCGCTAATTGGTTGATAGATCTTTTCAGCATCACTAATCAACATATCGTGCATATTAACGTGTGCTGAGAAAATAATACTATTTTCATCGATGGACCAAATATGAACATGGTGAACATTGGTAACCCCGTCCACACTTAAAATGTCCTTTTTAAGGCTTTGGCAATCAACGCTAGGTGCCCCCTGCATTAAAATATAAATCGTCTTTTTTATGATTGGCCAAGTCTCAAACATAATGTAAACTGCAACGATAATTGTAACTAACGGGTCGGTAAAGTACCATCCGAACACGTTAATTAAAATTCCGGCAATGATGATGCCGACCGAGGATAATGAATCACTCAAGAAGTGTAAATAAGTCGCCCGCACATTTAGGTTGCCCTTTGAGCCCCTGCTCAATAGCACCGCTGAAATGAAGTTTGCAATCGTACTGATAATTGCAACAATGAACATTAAACTACCGTCCACCTTTTCAGGCTGCATTAATTTTTGCACTGCTTCAATGATCAAGAATCCAGATACTACAATCAAAAAGACTGAATTAACAAATGCGGAAATGATCTGCGCCCGTTTAAATCCATACGTATTTTTACTGGTCTGTGGTCGACCGCTAATGCGATGGGCGTAGTAGCTAAGCACTACCGATAGTGAATCCCCTAAATTATGAAATCCATCCGAAATCAACGATAAACTACCGGCAAAAATTCCCCCTAAAAATTCAACCAACGTAATCAGTGCATTTAACACCGTTACGAATAAAAATTTACCACCACTCAGCGCATGATCGTGATCATGTTCATGGTCTGCCATTTGATTACCTCCTTACATATTCAATTATAATTATACGTGCATCAATCATTTTGTAAACAGTAAATTAAAAACCACTTGATCCAATCATCAAGTGGTTTTTACTATTGCACCATGCGCCAATTACCTTCGGCTGCCTTGGAGATTTGATTTAAGAAATGTAGAATCCGACCGGCAGTTTCTTCATCATGGCTTACCAGATGATTTAAGCCCTCCCCAGACGGCATTGGGGTCGAAAGTCGAAACTGCTTGCCATCAAGATGGCCCTCTGAAAATGCCACCACCGTTTCACCAGATTCAATTTGGGTGAAGATAAAAAAGAGGCTGTAATCATCGTCTTCCTTCATGTAGGCCGGCATTGACCAAACGCCGTCGGTAATTTCTTGCATTTCCTCATTATCAAATCGGTAATATTTATGGTTAGCCTTCGTAATGGGCTTTTCCAAAATGAACAGCATCTTATCAAATCCTGAATCGCCTAGTTTAATGTTATCTTGCATGTTCTGAATCCTCCTTAGATTGATTTAACTTAATGTGTTCCATTCTTAATTTTTCAATTTCACCACGAATTTCACCCATCATTTCCAATTGAAGCCGTGAAATTTCTAGCGTATGTGGCATTTGACTTTGGTTTAAGTGGTCTAATTTTGCATGTAAGATGCGCAATTCATGCTCAGACTTTAAATTAACATGGAAGTCATTTTCAGCATCCATTCGATCACGATCAGCAGACCGATTTTGACTCATCATAATAATCGGAGCCTGAATCGCTGCAATACAGCTCAAAAATAAATTTAACAGGATAAATGGATACGGGTCGAACTTCACCCCAAATAAATGTGTCACGTTCAATACCATCCACGTTGCTAGAATGGCAACGAAGATTAAAATAAACGTCCAACTACCCCCGAACCGGGCCACCCCATCTGCAACGCGCTCCCCAAACGTTTGTTGATCACTTAACACCTTATTCACATCGGTCACTTCATAATTATCATCTTGAAGGGCCTTGGTCAACCGGCGGTTAATCCGTTGATTATGCAAATCATCCGAATGAATCATCTGATCAATTCGATTAATGCGGTAATCCAACAGGTGGTGGTTACAAATAAAGCTTTGCGGAGTGGCAGTCCGGTGTTCATTTTTAATTTGGTTGTATAGGGGCCGCCTTAACTCATGTAAATACATCCCCGCTTCCACTGGATAGCGCTTGCCATCAACGATGCATTGTGCATCCCCATTTTCATCCCCCATGGTCAGTCCTCCCTATCAATTAAAACTGCGATATCATTTGGAATTGGTGCCTCATACTGCACGAACCGCTCACTAAACGGATCATAAAATTTTATTGAGCACGCATGCAATGCCTGCCGATCAATGCCCGCATCTAAGGGGCCGCCATATAATTGATCCCCTAACAACGGGTGCCCCGTTTCGCTTAGGTGGACCCTAATTTGGTGGGTGCGACCGGTATGCAATTGCAAAAGCAACTGGGTATAGTCGCTAAAGCGTTTAACGACCCAGTATTCGGTCTTAGCAGATTGCCCAGCTGCCATTCGATGGCGTTTGATCTCGTCATCCTGCTTACCGATTGGAAAGTCGATCAGCCCGTGTTCATCATCAAATGCCCCCTGGGCCAATGCCAAGTAGTGCTTTTCAATCGCATGGTTCATGACCTGCTGGTTAGCTAGACTATTGGCAATCCGATGCTTGGCAACTAATACCACCCCACTAGTAAACCGGTCTAAACGGGTAATTAAATGTGGTCTTAGGTCCTGGCTGCCTTCAGCAAGCAAGTGCCCCTTAATGCGATTCACTAACGTGTCCTGTCGATTACTAGGTCCCGGCACCGAAGTTAGACCCGCTGGTTTATTGACCACTAACCAGTTAGCATCTTCATGGATAATGTCCAGCGGTTGCGAACTGGCAACCACGTTGGGATCACTACTTTCAGCAGGGAGGCTAACTTTAACCACGTCACCTGGGTGTAGTGCCACATTGCTGGTCACGGAACGGTCGTTGACCCTGAAATCACCGGTGGCTCGTAGTGATAAAAACATCCGGTGGCTAATCCCGTGTTGTTTCAAAAAACTCTTTAGTGTGTTCCCAGATTGATTTTGGTACTGCCATTCTAATTCGATATGCGTCTGCCCCTCTTCTTTTCTTCCAAGTATTATCATATCAAAAAAAGACTGCAAATTGCAGTCTTTCGTAATTAGCTATTTATAATTACACCTGGTTTGACGAAGTGCTTCTTAATGTATTGAGCAATTGCATCGAATTCGCGAGCACTAAATGGATGCCAATTCGAATTGCTATCCTTAGCCATTAATTGGTTATCCCGTTCCTCAACATGGATTCCGGCGAGTCGATAGTAATCCACCTTCACTTCCGGATGGTAACTTTTGAGCCATCCAATTAAACGGCGGTAGCTAGTGTAGTAAATAAAATTAGCATTCTCCAGTCCGCGATCCAAACGGTTTTGGACATCACGACAGACATTGTTGAACGCGCTATCTTCAGCGGTCCGATACATGCATGAACTCATTTAATCAATCCCTTCATCATGATTTGATTCATTTTAGCATCATCCCAAGTCAAATTAAATTAAATGGAACTAGCTATTTAAGAAAACCTAATGATTAAATACGTAATTTAGTTTATTTTATATTCACTTTTAAATTATAAGTATCAGGTTAACAGCCAATGGGACAAATGTCAAATAAATAAGAATCCTTTGCCACTAAATCCCATGCTAACAGTGTTTACTAGTTGAGCATTTACGATAATTAAAGTAAACTAGATACCAAAGAATGAAGGGAACCAATATTATGAAAACTAAATATAAAAGAATTGTTATCAAAATTGGCACAAGCTCAATCATCGATGCCGATAGCAATATTCGTAAGGACGTCATTGAATCATTAACTGCGGTCTTAAGTGGATTGAACCAGGCCGGCTTAGAAGTCCTCCTGGTCACTTCCGGTGCGGTCGGGGTCGGCATGCACACGGTCGGGATGCACACTAGGCCAAGTGAAATTGGTGAATTGCAAGCCCTATCTGCCATCGGTCAAAGTGAATTAATGGACATTTACGCTGATCACTTTAAAGCCCACGACCAAACGGTAGCCCAGCTACTCTTGACCCGCGACGTTGTCGACTATCCTAAGAGCAGTCAAAACGTATTAAAGACGATTAATACGCTTCTAAAAAACAACGTCATCCCAATCATCAACGAAAATGATGCTATCTCAGTGGATGAATTTGACCACCGGACGACATTTGGTGAAAATGACCAATTGGCTGCCATCGTCACCAACTTTGTAAATGCTGATTTATTAATCATCCTATCAGACATTAATGGCTTATACGATGCCAACCCCAAGAAACATCCCGATGCAAAACTATTAGAATGGATCCCGGCAATTACCGAACAACTTCGTTCGGTCGCTGGCGGCCATGGTTCGCAATTCGGCACTGGAGGGATGGAAACCAAATTAAATGCAGCTGATTTAATTCTGCAAAATCATCGGGCCATGGCCATCTTAAATGGCCAAGACCCATCCATTATCAATCAATTAATTAGCGGCGCAAACGTTGGAACCTACTTTAGCGCCGAGAGACCGGAGGGACGTAACAATGAATCAAAATGATTTAATTGAACTTGGCCACCGCGCCAAACAGGCTAGCTACGTAATCAGTGCCATGGGCACGCACCAAAAGAACCAGCTGCTGTTAGCATTTGCAGATGCACTAGAACAACACCAAGCAGACATTTTAGCCGCTAACCAACGCGACCTAACCAATTCACAGATCGAACCCCGCTTCGTAGACCGCTTGACCCTTACTGAAACTAGAATCGCTGATATGGCCCACGGTTTGCGTTCACTAGCTGAACTAGCGGACCCCATCGCTGAAATTGACGGGGGCTGGGAAACCGAAAGCGGCCTGCGGGTCATTAAACAACGGGTCCCACTGGGGGTGGTGGGCATGATTTATGAAGCCCGTCCGAACGTAACGATTGACGCTGCCGGACTATGTTTTAAATCCGGCAACGCCGTCATCCTAAGGGGCGGTAAGGAGTCACTTCATTCTAACATCACCTTGGCAAACTTAATGCGGCAGGTATTAAAAGCGCATGGGCTCGATGAGAACATCATTCAAATTATTCCGGACCCTTCACACGAGTTAGCCCAACAGTTCATGGAGTTGACCGACTCCATTGACGTTTTGATTCCCCGCGGGAGCGCGCGGTTAATTCAAGCCGTCGTCAAAAACGCAACCGTTCCGGTGATTGAAACCGGCGCTGGAAACTGCCATATCTATGTCGATCAAGCTGCCGATGCTCAGATGGCACTCGATATCATCATTAACGGAAAGGTGCAACGGCCATCGGTATGTAATTCGATTGAAAAGGTGTTAATTCACCGCTCCGTTGCTGCTCAAATGTTACCAGAAATCGTTGCTAGCTTACGCAAGCACGGTGTTGAAGTGCGTGGGGATGCGGCCACTCAACAGATCGTTCCCGATGTGATTCCGGCCAATACGGCGGACTGGTCCACTGAATACAATGCATTGATCATTGCCATTAAGGTGGTTGATTCAGAAGAACAGGCAATTCAATGGATCAACCAGTATGGTACCCACCATTCCGAAGTCATTGTTTCTGATAACTACCAAGCTGGTACGCAATTCCAAACGCAAGTCGATGCAGCGTGTGTGTACGTGAACGCATCATCACGGTTCACGGACGGCTTCGAATTTGGCTTTGGGGCTGAGATTGGCATCTCAACTCAAAAACTCCACGCGAGGGGGCCGATGGGTCTTAAAGCACTCACCTCATACAAGTACATCATCAATGGGAATGGCCAGGTTAGAAAATAAACTAAAAATGGAACCGATATGCTCACATATCAGTTCCATTTTTTAATTTAATGTAAATTGATTATTCCCATTCAATGGTCGAAGGTGGCTTACTAGTAATATCATACACAATCCGGTTAATCCCCTTCACATCATTTACCATCCGAGTCGAAATCTTAGATAGCACATCCCATGGAATCTGTGAAAAATCAGCGGTCATCCCATCAATTGATGAAACGGCCCGAATTGCAATCGTGTATTCATAGGTCCGGCCATCGCCCATTACCCCAACACTCTTAAAACCAGGAAGAACGGTAAAGTATTGCCAAACTTCACGTTGTAGCCCGGCCTTCGCAATTTCATCACGCAAAATGGCGTCGGTCTCACGCACTAAGTGGAGTTTTTCTTCGGTAATTGCACCAATCACCCGAATTCCAAGGCCAGGCCCTGGGAATGGTTGGCGCCATACTAAATCATCGGCAATTCCTAACTTCTTACCAAGTACCCGTACTTCGTCCTTAAAGAGACTCCGGAGTGGTTCGATCAACTTAAACTGCATGTCTTCAGGTAGTCCACCTACGTTATGGTGTGACTTGATGGTTTGGGCAGTATCGGTCCCACTTTCGATCACATCGGTATACAACGTCCCTTGAGCTAAGAACTTAATGTCCTTGAGCTTAGAAGCTTCGTCATTAAAGACTTCAATGAATTCCTTCCCGATGATCTTACGCTTTTGTTCTGGGTCGGCAACCCCTGCCAACTTGCTTAAGAAACGTTGTTGAGCGTCAACCTTAATGATGTTTACCCCTAAATCTTCATTTAAGGCCTTCATTACCTGCTCTGGTTCGTTCTTTCTCATCAAACCATGGTCAACAAAGATACAAGTTAGTTGATCACCAATCGCGCGGTTCAATAATGCAGCCACGACGCTAGAATCCACGCCCCCGGAAAGGGCCAAGATGACCTTTTGGTCGCCAACTTCTTTGCGGATGCTATTTACCTGCAGGTCAATGAAATCATCCATCGTCCAGTTCGCTTTAGCACCACAAATGTTAAACGCAAAGTTCTTTAAGATGTCATTACCATACTTGGTATTCCGCACTTCAGCGTGGAATTGGACTCCATAGAATTTCCGTGCGTCATCTTGCATGGCAGTAATTGGACATTCAGCGGTCGTAGCAACACTTTCAAATCCATTCGGTACCTTGGTGACCAGGTCACCGTGACTCATCCAAACGGGTTGTTTTTCAGGGAGTCCTGAGAATAACGTTGGTTTATCATGTTCGGTGACGTCAATTTCAGCATGTCCATACTGACCGTTGGAAGATTCAACTTCACCACCACCTAGGGTGTAAGCCATTAATTGCATTCCATAACAAATCCCTAGAATTGGAATCCCTAATTCGAACACCTTTGGATCCACTCGAAGGGAGTTTTTATCGTAAACACTATTAGGACCTCCGGAGAAGATAATCCCCTTTGGGCCCCATTCCTTAATTTCTTCAGCAGTCATCGTATGGGGTTTTAATTCTGAGTAAACGCCCAAATCACGGATTCGACGGGTAATCAATTGATTATATTGACTACCAAAGTCTAATACCAAGATTTTATCAAATGATGATAAATCAATATTAGCCAAGCCATACACCCTTTCAATTAATGCAAACTGTTTTCTACTATTTATTAATAATAATAATCGATAAACTAGGTCAAGGTCAAATTAAATTCTAGTATTTTCGTAACAATAGTTCATCGATGATATGCTGATTTGATTTATGAATGATCATATCGGCCCGACTCCGGGTGGGTAAAATATTATCATTTAGATTTGGCAGGTCAATATCGCGCCAGACCCGCTTCGCCATTTGTAGTGCCTCATTTCGATCACCAGTTGCATAATCATAGTAATAATTCGATGGGTTCATGAATGCCGTATCCATTAATTTTTTGAAGCGGTCCAGGTACCAACTCTCAATTAATTTCGAGTCAGCATCAATGTAGATGGAAAAATCGGTATAATCACTAACGTAGATCTGTTGATTACTAGGCAACTGTAACGTATTGATGCCCTCAATAATCAAAATATCGGGGCGGTCAATAATATCATAACGATTCGGGATAATATCGTATACATCATGGGAATACACCGGCGCTTTAACGTCTTTTTGCCCATCTTTGACCTGGTCCAAAAAATAAATTAAGCGGGCCATATCATAGCTTTCCGGAAACCCCTTCCGATTCAAAATGCCCCGCCGCTTGAGTTCTTCAGTCGGGTACAAAAAACCATCGGTCGTGATCAATTGTACCTTGCGATCCTTTAAAAAGTATGACAACAATAGTTCCAATAAGCGGGCAGTCGTTGACTTTCCAACCGCAACGCTACCGGAAATTCCAATAATGAACGGAATCTTGCGAGCCGGTTGTTGTAAGAACTGGGCTCGTGTGGTCTGCCATTGATCAAAACTATCGGTCCGTAACCGCAGTAAATGAACCAACGGAATGTAGACGTCTTGTACATCCTGTAGTGAGATCTCATCGTTAAACGCCTTCACACGCTTCAAGCCGTTTTGTGTTACCGGAACGGACTTAGTCTTATAAAACTCACGCCACCGCTCCTTAGTAAAGGAATAGTAATTAATTGGTTTGCTCATCATGACCCCCTATTTGACCTGGTAGCGTTGCTTTGGCACCGCATTGAACAATGGCGATAGTTCACCAGTAGCAATGACGGTCAAGTCGTGCATTGCCCGGGTACAAATCGTATAGACTAACTGCCGGTCATCTTCGGCTTGGTAGCGTTGCTTTGAAGCATCCCACATTACAACGGAATCAAATTCAAGCCCCTTGGCAAGGTAGGATGGAATCACCAAGACCCCCTTGGTCAACCGCTGGTTCTCAGTCCGCAATAGGTTGTTTTTGACCCCGCGTTGATCAAGGTGTGCACTCAGCTGCTTACAATCAGATAGGGTTTTTCCAATGATGGCAATCGTTTCGCCGGGCTCACTTTGAATAACTTGTTCGAGTGCAGTCAGTGCTGCGTCGTGATCCTTAGCGACCGTTACCATGGGTAATGCTCCCTGCCGGGCGAACGATTCAATCTTTGAATCGCTGCCCAGGAGGTACTTACTAAAATCGGTAATTTGTTCGGTCGAACGGTACGACTTGTTCAATTCAATCACCCGGGTCTGTTCTGGATCGAACATGGTTGCCAAATCATTCATCATCGTCTGGCTATTCACATGGGTAAAGATAGCTTGATTCAAGTCGCCTAATAACGTGAACTTGGCCCGGGGGAAGTTATACTTTAAAAAGGCCAATTGAAATGGCGTGTAATCCTGGACTTCATCAATGAAGAGGTAGCGAATATCGCGGTTAACGTGGCGCCCCGTCATTCGATCGTACAAGTAGAGGTACGCTGAGACGTCAGCCATTGAAATTTGGCCGTTTTTAAGGCCCTTGATGGTCGAATTAATCCCCGCTTTCCATTCTTCATTGGTAATTTGATGGTGGCTTAAATCAATTAATTGGGGCATCTGACGAAGCATGTCCACGGTTTGTTGGTTGATACTCAAAAAGCGGTTATGAATAATTTGCTTATGCACCCGCTTGAACGCACCGATGACGATGTGTTTAGCGATAAAGCGGTATTCAGCATCGGGGTCGGCAAATTCATCGGGGTGGCTCATTCTAAGCGTCCGCAGTTGTTCATCACTTAGGTCTTGGATGGCACTTTCGACCCATTTGGCCTTTACTTCGGACTTGATGCGCCGATTCAAGCGTTTCACTAGTGCTTCACGGGTCTCGTCAATCCGGTTTCTAAGGTTGTAGTTATCGTTGAAGCCGTAGTAGATGGATTGAATTAATTCCTTACTAAATAAAACATTGCCCTGAAATTTAATGTTTCTAAACCGCATCCCGGTGTGATTCAGGCTCTCAGCATACTGACTGACCGCATCAAAATATGCCAGGCTGCTCTTAAAGTCATTAATCTTACGTTTATGGGTCGCACCGGAATTATCCTCCAAGAAGCGTTGGGATAGGTTTTCCACTTCCAGATTCGGTAACCGGTGGCTAGCGTATTGGTAGTACGTCATTTGAACCATGTTTTGTTCGCCCAGTTCTGGTAAGACCTGGTTAATGTAGTCATTGAACAACTGGTTAGGTGAAAATAAAATCACCTGGGAGGAACTTAAATTGCCCCGGTAGCGATAAAGTAAAAACGCCACTCGTTGTAGCACTGCAGCTGTTTTTCCGGATCCAGCAGCTCCCTGGACGAATAGTAGGTCTGATTTAGTATCCCGGATAATCTGGTTTTGCTCGCGTTGGATGGTCGTTACGATGCTCTTCATCTTAGTGCTTGACTGGTTATTCAAGTTATTGAGCAACAGTTGATCACCGATTGCAGCATCGGTATCAAAGATGGTCTTAATCTTACCATTTTCGATTTGGAACTGCCGTTTTAACTTTACATCCACGGTTTGTTCGCCATCGGGAGTCATGTATTTAACCGCTCCCAACTTATTTTCGTAGTAGATACTAGAAATTGGGGCGCGCCAATCGTAAATTAGGTAGTGGTCCGGCGAATCGGCCAGTGAAGCTAAGCCAATGTAAATCGTTTCATCACGATTCTCGCCATGCTCGTGAATATCAATGCGGGCAAAGTAGGGCCGTACCTGTAGCCGCTTTAATTTTTCAACCTGGGCGGTGGCGTTGTTCCAGCTATTTTGCCGTTCATCTAGCAGTTGTTGTTGTTGACGAATCGACACCGAGGTGTCCATTAGTCCACTGTAGGTTCCGGAATTTAGCCGGACATCATTATAAAAATTATCTTGAATTGCATTTTCATCTTGTTCAGCTTTTTTGACACTAATTTCAAATTTATGCTTTTGGGTTACAATTTCATCTTCCACCACGTCTAAGTGGTGTTGTTCATATTCTTTAATCGAGTCGGCCATTTTAAGTATCTCCTCACTTTAAAACTTGACTAAATATTTTAGCACACTTTGCGCCAATACAAAACTAAAGTAGCATTAAATCACAATTAATCCCATTCATTAACAAATATGATAGAATTAAGTTAACAAATCAAACGTTGTAGGAGGATTTTTATGCCAACTGTAAATATCTATTTTGTTCGTCACGGTCAAACCTATTTAAATTTTTATAACCGCATTCAAGGCCTCATTGATGCTCCGTTGACCGACCAGGGGATCAAAGATGCAGATCAGGCTGGGGAACGTTTAAAATCAGTCGTCTTCGATGCTGCGTATTCTAGTGACCTTCCCCGCGCTGCCAATACCGGCCGTCACATTTTAGCCAAGAATCCCACTTCAATTAAGGAACCCATTTTGGACCCCGCCTTTCGTGAAGTCAACTTCGGTTACTTCGAGGGTAATGATAGTGGCCAAGCATGGCACTTTATCGGTGGTCCCAAGGGCCTTAATGACTTCGGCGCCATGCTTAAAAAATTAGGGATGGGTGGTAGTGCGACCTTAATTCGCAAGGCAGACCCATATCAAGAGGCTGAAGATGATGATATGATTCGGCAACGGTTCCAACCCGGATTAGACCGGATTCTAGCAGCTGCCAAGGATGGCGATAATATTTTAGTAACCGCTCACGGGTGCATCATTCGGTGGATCACTGAACAATACAGTGACTATGATATTTCAGTCCCCATCTACAACGGTAGTGTTACCAAGATGGTCGTAACCGATCATCAACCTACGATCGAATCATACAATCAAATTGACTAATTCCCAATTAGATTAGAAAAAGAGTTGAATCGACATCGATTCAACTCTTTTGATTTGTTTTTAATCTTCATCTTCACTGATGAAATGATAATTTACCGTGAGCGTCCGTTCAGCATCGCTTAACGTTCCTTGGAGTGGTTCCATCAATGCGCCAACATTATGAACGGAATCATAATTAAATCGATGGTCATTGGATCCAGTTACTAAATCCAGGGGCTCGTTTCTACTCTGCCGATCGAATCCATCACCATAACCATCCTTGTAGGCCTCGGATTTGCCACGGAGTGCACTCCGTGATACAAACGGCGCATTGTATCCATCACGCAGCCCTAAATTATACTCATCTTGGTATGGATCGCCGGTCAATGGAATCTGTGGTTCATCCGCAATCCGTTCTAGCGAAACTTCGCTTTCTGCAATGCTAGCATAACTAACAGCTAGCGATGCGTAATCACCCTCATGGACATCAGCGGAGCTAGCAATCGAATCAAAGTATCCGGCCCCGGTAAAGTTTCCGTTGGCCATTTGTGAACTAGCAGCTAACCGAGCCCGTTGTGCAACGCTAGCCAGTGATTGGGCTTGGCTCACCGCACTGAGTGCGTCCAAGGCGGCTGAATTGTTCGGTGCAATTGCGGTTGCACTGCGGGCCACCCGTTCGGCTGACGATGTAACACTAGCAGTGATTACTTGGGTCGCTGAATCAGCACTACTGGTCATTGAAAAAGCCGAAACCGAATCAACACTCGCTTCATCCACAGCAACGGAGTCGTTATTCACTGAACTGGAAGCAGCAGCTGGTGCAGAACTACTGCTAGGCGCTACACTAGGTGCTTTGCCCGTGGGTTCAGCCACACGATTGTCAGCATGTTGTTCCACATACTCACTCGCGTATGAATAATCGGCATAGACCCGGTCCTTCAAGCTTTTGGCAACGCTATTTTGCGCACTTGCGACCGAATAGGCACTAGAGGCCACGTTGGCTGCACTAACCGCTGATTGGGCGGTCGCAATCGCTTGGGTCAGGTAACTATGGGCGACGCTTTGGTTGTGCTTAGTAGCAGCTGAGTAAGCCTGGGATTGGTAACTCGTCGCCGCACTAGCAAAGTCATTCGCACTCCTTAACGCAGTCGCGGCATAAACGTTTACGTTGTTAGCCAAACTATCGGCAGTGATTGCAGCGGTATGGGATGCAAAGACGTTGCTCGAATACGATAACAATTCTGGGTACTGACTAGTAAAGCCAGCGGTTGCCACCGCATACGACTGGGTTTCAAATGGAATTGCATGGGTCTCGTTCGCAATGAAGTCGGCACTAGCGGCTGCCAAACTAGCATCCGCCGCCGCACTGGCTGCACGGCCGGCTGGATCAGCATTAAACGAGTCGTTGTAAGCAGAGTATGCAATCGATTGGGCATCGAATACCACTGCGTTCATCGCCCCTTTGACACTTGCAATTGATCCCAATTCACCAGCTGAAATAACCGAATCAATATCGGCAGCAGCACTCGTAAAGGCTAATGATGCAGAACTAATTCCACTGGCAAGGGCGGCATTATCACCGAATGGGTTTTTGAACCGGGCTAAACTAGCGGTGCCATAAGCACTATTAAACGCCGCGCTAGCACTAGTCATTTCAACCGCCAGGCTTGCTAAGTGGGCATCTGCGGTCATCGAGTTAGCAACGCTTACGGAAGTCCTTAGATCACCCTCGGCCGCAGTCAAGGCATCAACAGCACTGCTAGTCGAACTAGCAACGCTGGTTAATGACAACTGGGCGGCACTAGCGACATCCATCAGCTGCGTTACTGCACTTACCCGCTCGTTCACATCCGCTGCATGGCTAGTGGCTAAGCCTAAGTGTCCAGCAATAATTGCTGCTGAGGCTGCCGTACTGGTTGTAGCAACTGCCTGCTGGTTAGCAAAGACCTCATGGGTAGCACTTATAACCGTGGCATGATTGCTATTAGCCCGCGCAGTTGCCACCCGTAACGCTGAGTGGACCGGATGAAGCCGCTTCATTTGCGTCATTACGTTACTAGCAGTGGAACGCATTAATCCGACCATTGATTGTAATGCTGAATCAACCGGATGGGCACTGGCCATTGCAGCCACTGTGTCCGTTGCAGAGCCCACTAAGCTAGTGTTAGCATCAGCTCCGTTATACTTATCAGTTGCTAACATCAGTTGCGCTTCTACAGCACTAAATTGTGATTCGACTGTCGAATTAAGCGTTTCAGCTGCGGATGCAACGCTAGTGGTATCAGCAGCAGCACTACTTACTTGCGGATTCAATTCAGCAATCGTTTCGGCAATTGCAGATGCTTGCGCAGCATTTTGGCTAGCAGCACTAATTGCATGCTCGGCAATGATGGAATCAAAGCTAGCTTGACTTGCTGCTACCAAGGCAGTCCGTGCAGTGGTGGAAGCCGTCGCTTCAATGCTAGTGGCAATATCATTGGCCGATTTAGCCTTTGCAGCTAACGATTTTGCGATTGACGAATTATACGGACCATCATTTTTAGCCGAATTTAATACCGCAAGGGCACTGTTAGCATTGCTGGCCGCTAAACTAGCGGTGCTAGTAGCCCGGACCGCGGTACTACGAGCATCGTCAGCAAGACTAGATTGCAGCTGCGCATCTGCGTGAGTAGATTCAACCACCGCTGCGTTCGACTCAGCTGCAGCGATCAATTGGGTAAGAAGGGCGTTCTTTGCCTTATCGCTAGCGGCCAATGAAGCGGTCGAAGTAAACGTTTCCGCTTGACTCTGGAGTTTATGAAGCTGGGTTTGCGTTTGATCAACTGCTAGCCGGGCGGACACGGCGGCGCTGGTGTAAGAATCAACATTCATCGAGTGCGCACTTGCTTGGGCGACCGCATTTGAGACCCGGACAGCATTAAAGGCCGTATTCGAAGGATTTAAGCTAGCGGCAATTGATTGGGCACTAGCAGCCGCAATGCTTGCGGTCATCGCAGCCGTGCTGGCAATTGCACTAACGGAAGCAGTCGCTGAATTAGCACTAACGGCTACTTGTTCAGCAGAACTTAACGTCACAGCCGCGCTGCTGACGATGGTAGACGTTGAATTCACAACGGCCGCCCCACTTGTAGCAATTTGGTGGGCACTTTCAAAAGCAGTAACATCACCGATTGCAGTGGCACTAAGGACTGCACTAGCGGCGCTACTAACGACTAGGTTCGCTGAGTTAGCAGTGGCAGTCGCAGTCGCTACTAACGAAGCCGTTGAACTAACCAGCTGGTGAATCGATTTAGCAACAGCGTTTATAGACCCTGCCGTTTGATTTGCACTAGCAGCCACTTGGGCAGCGGCACTAGCATGATCGGCATTGCTATTGGTCTTCGAATTAGCAGCAGCGGAATTGGCCACCTCAGCCTCACTTGCTGCCTCGCTTGCTGCCTTTTGATTGCTAGCGGTAAGACTAACGTTAGCAATGGCAGCCATGGCAACGTCCGCAACGACGGAAGCCTCCCGATTAGCCTTACCAACCTTAGCACTGGCTAGGCTAGTGGCAACACTGGCTTGCTCCAGCGTTCCAGTCGCGTTAATCGTTTGGGCATTGGCCACGCTAATGGCAGCTGCAACATGGCTCGCTGCTGCATTGACCTCACCATTTGCGGATTTAGCAGTCCCTAATGCAACGGCAATCACACTGGCTTCCACGGAGTTCTTTAAGACCGTATCATCTGCCACCCGTGATGCTCGTTTGGCTGCAGAATTAGCATCCTGTGCAGCTTGAATCATCTTCCGAACTAACCCGTCACCACTGCGGTAATTCCCCACTGAATAGGCGGATGCAGCGGCCTTAGATGCTGAACTGATCATCACCGTTGCCGACACTGCAATCGAGTTTTGTTGCGATACCTCGTTGAACGTGGCAACGGCAGCTGAACAGTCTACCTGGGCATTGCGGCTAGCTGATTGGGCAGCTCCATAGGCGGCAGCAGCGACCGAAGATAAAAACTTAGCGGTTCCAGCATTACTTCTAATGCTACTATGTTGTGAATAGTAGCCGACCTGGCTACTGATTTGATCAATTTGCAGCTGGGTTTGACTAGTGATGCTAGCCACTTGACTATTCACTAACGCATTTGAACGGACATTGCGGGTCGCATTAGCAGCAACCACACTCGCTGTACTAACCAACGATGCAGTATATGAAGCAGCATTCGCGGCTTCGGAGCTAGCGTTGCTAGCCTCATGATCACCCGCACGCACCGTTAACGATGAATCGCTAGTTGCGGTACTATCCATGCGGTTCGCCTGACTCGCAAAGTTATTGGCCAACGAACCGGTCACCCTAGCGGTGCTGGCAGCATCTGCAGCAGTCCGTGCTGCGCTAGCTCCACCATCTTTAGCTAGCGTCACCCGTTCAGCAGCGGCACTAGCTACGCTAGCATTAAATGATGCTAATGCAGCAGCCATTGATGCGACCATTGCCGCACTATGGGCTGCAGAACGGTTCTGATCTTGATTAGCAACAGCAAATGCACTGGCGGCACTGGAATAAATAATTGCGGTTGATTTAATCATTTGATTAGCACTGGTAGCCAGTGAGTTAGCGCTCACCGCAGTCCTGGTGGCCCTAAATGCAAATATCGATGCTGAACTAGCGGTTAACTTAGCAGTGTTTACCACGCTAGCAGCGGATGAAGCCTGTGCTGCGAGCGAAGCAATTGCCGAATGCCCCGTATTATCTGCAGCAGCACTTAAAGCCGTTTGTACTGCTAAATCAGCATCGCTAGCAAACGCACTAGCGGTCTCACTATCATCATGGGTATTCTTGGCGTTGCTATCGGTGGATTGGCAGGCTCCGCTAGTATCCTTAGCAGCTAGCGAACCCACTCCATCCGCAAGCGAAATCGCATTCGCAGCCTTGTTCACCACTGCGGCATCTTGATCAATTGCATTACTAATGAAACTAGTCGCTGCCCTTACTGCAACGACTGCGCTTAGGGCTGCACTAGCAGTTACGTTCCGATCGATTGCCACTTGTTGATTGGCAAGTTCAAGCTGCTGAGCAAGTGAATTGGTCACTGCGTTCGCGGAGTTAGTGATTTCCACTGCGGTTGACGCTTCCGAAGCAGCACTGACTACCTTACTGGTGTAACTAGCAATCGCACTCCCGTTTGCCCCACTCGCTAACTTAGCGACCGAACTAGCGGTGCTGGCAGCACTAAGTGCCACTTGCGACTGGTTACTTGCCACCTTGGCAGCCGAAGCAGCAGCAGAGCTGGCACTAACGGCCCGCTGATGGTTCAAACTAGCTTCCGATTGAACTGAAGTGACGATTGAGTTGGCAAACGCAACTGCTGATGATGCGTTCGCTACGGAAACGTTGTCATAATTATGATTTAAGAACTCAATCCCAGCCACGGCCGAAGAAGCTGAAGCAGCATCACTAACTAACTTTGCATAAATTGAATCAGCAATATTAAACGCTAAGCTTGCTCCATGCGTTGCACTAGTCACTGCACTAGCCATTTCGGTCGCAACCACATGGTAACTGCTAGCACTACTATTCGCTAAATCGGCATCAACATGGTTCACTGCATCTGAGACAACCGATGCAGCCGACTTAGCAGCATCGACAGCATCAACGGTCGCCTCAGCAGCCGAACGTGAATTGCTAGCTGCAACGTGGGCAGCTGATAGTGCTGACTTGGCGCTAGTAGCTGCTGATTTAACAATCGCTGAGGCAGAAAGTGCCACTGCACTGGCGCTGGCAACCAACACCGCTGCGGATTGTGCGGCATGATCATCACCTTCAACAGCAGCAGCGCTTGCTAATTCAGCGGCTGAACTAGCATTCGCATTCGCAGTGGTGGCAGTTGCAGCAGCACTACTGGCCACTAACCCTTCCCTTTGGGCAATTGCACTGGCACTCATGGCAGCGGAATTAGCCAAATCAACCGCATGGGCCGCTGACTTAGCACTTGCCACTTCATCAGTAGCAACCGCTGCAGCTGAAGTAATCACATCATCTTCAGGGTAGTTTTGCGCCGCTAATTGAGTTTGGTGCGCCTCTTCCCCAACCGTTGTAACAATTGAAGCCGCATTGGCATTATCACTAGCAACGCTAGTCGCAATTTGATCAGCACCATCAGCATCATCAGAAGCAAGCGTCAAATTATCAGTTGCTAATGACGTTACCTTAGCGGTCAACTCAGCATCACTAGTGGCACTCGCAACGATCGATTCACCGCGTTCAACGTTTGCCAATGCGACTTGAGCAGCTTGACTAGCATCAATCGCTGCTTTCGACGTAGCCAGGTAATCGTTTGAAACCTGGTCTAACGCCCCATGCGCAGCATCCAATGCCGATGTCATTACCAAACTGGCGGAAAAGGTGTCAGTTCGGTAATCATCCATTGATTTTTGCGCACTCAATGCCGTTAGGATCAATGAATTGGCAACCGATGAGTTCCCCAATAAAGCAGCTGAGTTGACCGCTGAAACGGCACTGCTAACCACGCTAGCAAACGAAGCCGTACGTTTGGAAACCAAACTAACGTTAGCTGAATGCGAAGTGGCAAGGCTAGTTTGATGGTTAGCAACACTAGTGGCATTGGAAGCGTTATTCGTAACCGAATTGGCAACCGTACTAGCGCTAAGTGCCACGGCTGACTTATCACTGACCACCCGATTGTCCGGATGGCGTTTGTCCAATCCGTTCAATACATCCCTAGCAGAGGCAATGACCCCACTAATTAAATCAGCTTCAGCAACTGAATGGGTCCCAATTGCTGATGAAGCACTACTAATCCCATTAGAAGAAACTTTAATTGCCTTAGCACTAGCTGTAATTTCAGTTTGCATTTGACTAGCTGAATTTCGATACTGCGTAGCTGCGCGGTCGGCCAAACTCACCACTGATGATTCAAACGCGCTGCTTAACTCGGGATTCCCCAAATAAGCCGGGGTCCGATCACGAGCCAACATCTTACCATTCACCGCTGCACTCACTTTAGATTGCAGTTCCGAAGCAGCACTTGCGTAATCACCCGCGGAGTTAATGGCGCTAAAAATAACCTCCGCACTAGTGGTTGCATTGGAATCAGCCAGTAGCGAAAGGGTGTGGCTAGTATAACTATTAGCGCTACTACTTAACTTCGCCACCGCGTTGGACAATGACGTTAGGTATTGATATTCCTGCGAATCTGATTGGTCATAGTGCATCATTGAAAGTGAGTCACGAATATCTTCGTTCTCATTCGAATACGCAGTGGCTAGGCTATTATTATCCTTGATCGTTTCAAAAAGGTTCGCATATAAATCGACAATGTTAGCTTGACCGCTTTTGCTACTACTGGCAAAGGCCCCACCGTACACGGTATTATAAATTGAGTATACGTTCGCAAGGGAAGCAAATCCGCTATTGTCACTAGCAATGTCAGAACAGACCGATTCATTGGCCGAAATTACGTTCACGTATGAGTTAGCGGTACTTGCCAAACCAGCATTACCACCTACGACGTCAGTGTAAGCCAACGCAACGGCAGAGTTAGCCATTGAAATGGCCCCCGATTGAGCGTTAGTTAAATGATATACATAATAAGCATTACTATTTAATGCATCCATTGCGTTGATCGAGCGATTGAACGCATCCTCACGCTTTGGAATGGCAATTGCAAATGAATTATACGATTGTCCATACCGACTGTAATTATCATCATACTCAGCAGCTAGTGATTCCAGCTGTTGAACACTTGCTGATGGCAACCCGTTCGCCCACGATTTAACGACCGCTTTAGCTGAATTCATGAACGTATCATAGCTAAAAAAAGCACTCGCCAGTGAATCGATTGCACCCTTAATGTCCGTAAAGGAAGCATTTAGCGAACTAGCATATGACGCCACCAGTTGATTTTCAAACTGCCGATTCGTAGCAGCACTTGAGCCGGTCGCTATAATCGAATCATTGCGACTGCTTAATGAAGACACCAGCGATTCCCCGTATTGTACATTTGCAGCAAATGACATTTTAGCAATTAAATCGTCGTGATCAAGGGTTGCTTTTAAGGCCTGCACAGAAGCTAAATCAGCTGGATCATCCACTAAACTGCCCATTGAATTCGTTGCTTCAAATTGATCAACACTAGCACTGGGCACTGAACTAGAAGCGATGGCACTGGATGCAACCACGGACCGCTGAGTAGCACCATTAGATTGTAATGGGACCGTTGATTCAGGTTCAGCATGGCCCTGACGCGACTCCACCTCAGCAGAAACGGACTGCTCTGAACTGGTGGATTCACCACTATTAACGGCTGATTGAGCTTCAAAAGCTGCCCTTTGGGTCACTGAGGACGAAGTGGCAACGGAAGCCATCGATTGATCACCAACGCTGGAAGCAGGCGTCGCCACTTCACCGGTGGCTGATTGGTGGCCAGAATGGTAGCTATTGTAATTATTATTGACCATTTGAGCATGCACATTGTTTTCATATGCAAAGCCACTACTCAAGGTTCCTAGGACCGATTCTGAAACGATGATCGGGTTATTTTTAACTGTTTTCGCGAGTTGTTTATCATTAATTTTTTGATAGCCAAACTTGTTGTATTTCATTTCAAATATCTCCCTTTTTATGTAAGTCAAAAAACGAGGTGTTAGTCCACATTTCATTTAATTAGTTAAGTATTGCATACTAATTATTATACAACTTATTACCATTTTTTTAACCGTTGCCAACAACTTATTTTCCAATTAGACTAATCGAATCGACTAAAAAAGCACCGCTTTGATAATTAATTATCAAAACGGTGCTTAATGTTAATCGTCAAACAATGGACTTTCGTTCAAACGTTGCTGATACTTAGGAATTTCATCTTCTGAAGCACTAACGAAGTGGCCAGGTGCGATTTCAACCATCGAACGTTCCTTACCATCATGTTCTTCAGCATCATCATAGTCGATGACCTTCCGATTCCGTTCGTATTCGGGATCCGGGAACGGAACGGATGATAATAAACTCCGGGTATAGTCATGCAATGGATGCGCATATAGTTCATCGGAATCCGCAATCTCTAGCATTTTACCATAGTGCATTACCCCGATACGATCACTAATGTATTTAACCATTGAGAGATCATGGGCAATGAACAAGAAGGTCAAGTCGCGTTCATTTTGCAACTTCTTAAGCAGGTTCACGACCTGGGCTTGAATTGAAACGTCCAGGGCTGAAATGGGTTCATCAGCAATGATGAACTTCGGCTTAACCGCAAGCGCCCGGGCAATCCCAATCCGTTGCCGTTGCCCCCCTGAAAATTCGTGGGGATAACGGGTAGCGTGTTCCTTACTTAACCCAACGGTTTGTAATAGTTCATCGACCTGTTGGTTACGATCATTTTCATCCTTTGCCAGGTGGTTAATGTCGATTCCTTCAGCAATGATATCACGGACCTTCATCCGTGGATTCAAAGAAGCGTAGGGATCTTGGAAAATCATTTGAATATCACGACGGAATTTTTGTAGCTGAGCCTTAGACTTCAGCTTAGAAACATCTTCATCTTCAAAGGTGATCTTCCCCGCTGTGGGTTCGTACAACCGAATAATCGCCCGGCCGGTCGTTGTCTTACCGGAACCAGATTCCCCCACTAATCCAAAGGTTTCACCCTTAAAAATGTGAAAGCTAATATCATCAACGGCCTTAACGGCATCCTTCTTGGTGATATTAAAATACTGTTTGAGATGTTCCACGTTCAAAATCACCGGTGCATTTTTCTTCTCCATGTTCCTATTCACCTCCCTGAACTTGTTCTAGGGTCAAACCCTTTAGTTTAGCATAGGTCCTTTGTCGTTCTACAATTTGCTCTGGCGGGGTAACCTTAGGCGCCCGTTTATCCAATAGCCAAGTAGCGGCATAGTGGGTATCACTAACCTTAAAGAACGGTGGTTGTTCCAATGTATCGATCTTCAAGACATATGGATTCCGGGGTGCAAATGCATCCCCCTTTGGTGGCTCCAATAAATCTGGTGGGGTCCCTGGAATCGATGGTAACGCATTCTTTTTGGTATTAACGGTCGGCATTGAATTCAACAGTCCCCACGTGTATGGATGCTTTGGATTGTAGAAAATTTCGTCAACGGTTCCGTATTCAACGATCTTACCGGCATACATTACGGCCACTCGATCGGCCATTCCAGCAACGACCCCTAAATCATGGGTAATGAAAATAATTGAAGTATCAATTTTAGTCTTCAATTCGTTCATTAAATCCAAAATTTTCGCTTGAATCGTAACATCCAACGCGGTCGTTGGTTCATCGGCAATGATGATTTCAGGATTATTGACCAACGCAATCGCAATCACGATCCGTTGCCGCATCCCACCTGAAAATTGGTGTGGGAAGTCGTTAATCCGTGCTTCAGCGTTAGTAATTCCAACCAATTGAAGCATCTTCAGTGCCTTGGCCATTGCGGTCTTCTTATCTAGGCCTTGATGAATCATCAATGGTTCAGCCACCTGGCGCCCAATCTTCATGGTTGGGTCCAGTGAAGTCATTGGATCTTGGAAAATTTCGGCGATGTCGTTCCCCCGTAATTCACTCAATTCCTTTTCACTTAACTTTAATAGTTCTTTGTCTTTATACTTAATACTTCCGCCAGCAACCTTAGCATTGTTAGCCATGAGCCCCATGATCGTACGGGTGGTAACCGTTTTACCGGAACCAGACTCCCCAACGATTGCTAGGGTCTCACCCTTTTTCAAGTCGAAGCTAACGTCACGAATGGCCTTGACCTCTCCAGCGTAAGTATCAAAATTTACTTTTAAATCACGTACTTCTAGAATATCATTTTGGTTTTCCATCGTAAATTAGCACCTACTTTCTAGATTTTGGATCGAAGGCATCACGCATTCCATCACCTAAGATATTGAAGGCGAGCATCAAGATGATCAAAACAACTGCTGGTCCCCACATTTGATATGGTAAGAACTGGAAGTTTTGTTGACCATTGTTGATTAACGTCCCCAATGAAGCCTTGGGTGCGGAAATCCCAATCCCGATGTAGGAAAGGAATGCTTCGAAGAAGATGGCATTTGGAATCGTGAACATCGTGTTGATGATGATCACACTGGATAGGTTTGGCAGCAAGTGCTTAGTAGCAATCTTCCACTGACTTTCGCCCAGTGTTCTAGCAGCCAACACGAATTCTTGGTCCTTTAATTCCAACGTCTGGGCCCGAATCAACCGGGCCATATTAATCCAACTGGTAAAGGCGATTGCGATGATGATGGCAGTCATTCCTGGCTTTAAAATCAAGATTAACAATACCATTACGATCAAGTTTGGAATTGAGAGCATGATTTCAATAATCCGTTGCATTACGTTATCAACGGCACCACCCTTAAGGCCTGAGTACATCCCGTAGGCAATCCCGATCGTTAAATCAAAGAACGTTGCTACAATTGCAATCGTAAGCGAGATTCGTGTCCCGTATAAAATTCTAGAAAGCAAGTCCCGCCCTAGGTAGTCAGTTCCCAGCCAGTAGTTGACGCCATTGGCAACGTGGGCTTGGGCATAAGCATTTACCCGGCTTCCGCTTTGAACTAACGTCCCGTCAAATCCGGGGATAAATTCAAGGAATGGAATCCGTGGTGGGAGGTTCGCGTGGCCCGGGTTCGTCGCATTCGGATTTGCGGGGGACCAAATTAATGAACCAAACGCTAAGATAAATAGAATCACTAAGATGACCAATGATATCATGGCCGCCTTATTTTGTTTTAAGCGGCGCCAAGAGTCCTGCAGGAAGGTCAATGATGGCGCAGCGATTTTTTCACTATCCAGATGCGCACCATCAGGTAAGCGGTCAAACGCATCGGCTGGTAATTGATGATTTTCTTTTTCTGCCATCGATTATCCCTTCTTTCCTGTAATTCTAATTCTTGGATCAATGATTCCGTAAACAATATCGGTAATCAATAGGACCACACAGAGCATGAAACTATACATAATCGTCAGCCCCATGATGGTAGGATAGTCATTCGTCAAGATCGACTTAACGAATTGTTCCCCAATTCCTGGGATTGAGAAGATGTTTTCAACAACCATTGAACCGGTCATGATGTTAACCGCCAATGGTCCAATGATGGTAATAATTGGAATCAAACTATTCCGCAGTGCATGGTGATAGATAATTCCAGTTTGCCCGAGCCCCTTGGCCTTTGCTAATTCGATGTAGTCAGAACTCAAAACATCGATCATTTCGGTCCGCATGAACCGGGCCGTTTCAGCGAATGGTAACGCAGCCAACGCTAGGGTTGGGAGGACCGTATAACTAGGGCCACCCCATTCAGCGATTGGGAACCAACGGAGTTGGAGTCCGAACCAGTTTTGTAACAGCACGGCTAACACGAATGATGGCACTGACACCCCGAGAATTGAAATAATCGTAGTCGTAGTATCAACCCAGGTATTCCGTTTGATAGCTCCAATGGAACCCACCACGATTCCGGCTAACACCCCGATGACCATGGCTTGAATCCCTAATTGTAATGAAGCGCCGATCCGGCTAAAGATTAAATATGACACTGGTTGATCACTGAACTGGAATGATGTTCCAAAGTTACCAGTAATCGCACCACCCAGGTAATTCAAGTATTGTACCCACACTGGCTTATCCAAACCATATTGTTGGTAAATCGTATGAATTTCAGATGGTGATAACTTTTCTTGGTTAGTTAGCGGTGTTCCGGGCATTAACTTCATCATGAAGAACGTTACCGTCGTCACGATGAACAGAGTTAACACCAGGTAGAACACACGCTTACTAAGGTACTTTACCATTAAAATCCCCTCGCAATCTGATAATTGAGCTTTAAAATAGCAAAAGTAATATCAATATTATAATGATATTACTTTTGGCTAATATTAATTATAACTTTTATTTGATGTAAGTGTCACGGAAGTTAAATCCAGGACCAGTAGTTGAGTATTCAAGGCCCTTAACGTTATCTTTCCGAACCTGTGATAATACTGGTTGATAAAGTGGAACGATTCCGGCATTATCCATCAAGACCTTTTCAGCATTTACAAGATCATCCCAACGCTTACCAGCATTGTTAGCATCCTTGCCTTCTGCATCACTAACGTACTTGTCGTATTCAGCATTCTTCCAATGACCATTGTTGTAAGCATTGTCTGAAGTAAATAGATCTAAGAATGTAATTGGGTCTGGATAATCACCATTCCAACCACTTAGTACTAAGTCAAACTTACCGTTTTGAGAGTTAGTTAAACGAGTCTTAAATGGTAAGTTTTGGTTCGTAATCTTCAAACCAGGTAACTTAGTAAGGTCACTTTGGATTGCTTCGGTATTCTTAGTGGCAGTAGGAGTATCATCAGCCAGCAAGCCTAAACTAACGCTCTTCTTGCCAACTTCTTTCAATCCCTTTGCCCAGTACTTCTTAGCTTCAGCCAAGTTGTAAGATACATCATTTGTAGTTTCATTACTATCTTCAGCTGCATCTGCGAAGTCCTTACCATCATGAGAAGCTAACCCAGTTGGAACTAATCCCTTAGCAGGAGTAGAACCGTCTCCTAAGACATCCTTAGTAAGTGCCTTCCGATCAATTGCCAGTGAAATTGCTTTTCTGATGTTTTCATTCTTCAACACTGGGTTACTCTTTTGGTTCATTTCTAGATACCACATCGATGATTGCTTCAAATCGTGTAGTTGTGGGGAATTCTTAAAGTTATTTACTTGTTGTTTCCCAGAAAGGGTTGCAACATCAAACTTACCAGCTTGATATTGGTTCAAAGTAGTTCCTGCATCCTTAGAAACAGTAAACTTAACCTTATCCAACTTCGTCTTACTATTGTTGTAGTAATCCTTATTACGAGTTAAAGTCCATGAATCATTAGTACCGGTCCAACCAGTCACCTTGTAAGGTCCGTTATAAACTTGATCGGCACTCTTAGTCCCGTAAGCAGAACCATACTTCTTAACGGCCTTTTCTGATTGTGGGTATAGAGGTGACATTGCAACGATGTACTTAAAGTAGCTTTGTGGCTTGGAAAGTGTAATTACCAATTTATAATTACCCTCCGCCTTGACACCCAGTGAAGAAACTGGCATTTGTTTCTTAGAAACTGCTTCATAATTCTTAACGTGATCTAATAAGTATGAATATTGTGAAGCCGTCTTTGGATTAGCGGTTCTTTGGATTCCATAGACGAAGTCCTTGGCAGTCAATTCTGAGCCATCGCTCCATTTTGACTTCCGTAAATTAAAGGTGTAAGTCTTCCCATCCTTAGAAACGGAATAGCTCTTAGCAACCCCTGGTTGAACCTTGTTGTCGTTACCGACCATCAAAAGTCCTTCATTACTGTTGTTAAGGGTACGCATACTTACGTTATCCGTAGCCTTTGATGGATCAAGTGTTGGCAAGTTTGCTGACTCCTGCCAGGTTAATGTCTTAGTACTTCCGGATTCGCTGCTGCTGTTACTGCTTCCACAGGCAGCTAGTCCGAGGGCGGTAACTAATGTAACACTACCGACCTTTGCTAACGTCTTTAACTTCATACAGAATCCCCCTTACACCATCATGGTAGTCCACAACGGTGAATTGAATGTTTTGATTGCTTTTAATCATAAATTAATTTTTAACTAAAATCAATACTTATTCACATTTTATTTTAATGTAGCATCATTTAACATCCCGTAAAATCAGCGTAAAAGGTTGTAAACAAGGTATTCATGCACTCCCAAATAAAATAGTGATGTTAGCAATTTTTTTGCTGACATCACTACTTCAATTATTTAATATAGGTTTCCCGGAAGTTAAATCCAGCTCCAGTTGGTGAGTATTGGATTCCCTTCACGTTACTCTTTTGGACTTGCGGTCTAACTGATTGATAAAGTGGAATAATTCCATCGTTGCTCATCAAGACTTTCTCAGCGTCGACCATGTCGTTCCAACGTTTGTTAACGTTATTGGCATCCTTACCCTCAGCGTTATCCATTAACGTATCGTACTTTGTGTTACTCCAGTGCCCATTATTATAGGCGTTATTAGTCGTAAATAGTTGTAAGAACGTCACTGGATCAGGATAATCAGCAATCCATGCACTGACAACTAAATCAAACTTACCACTAACGGAGTAGTTCAACCGGGTCTTATACGGTAGGTTTTGGTTCGTAATCTTTAGGCCTGGTAACTTCGTTAAGTCACTTTGCAATGTTTCGGTCGTCTTGGTCCCGTTTGGCGTATCATCAGCCAGTAGGGTTAGGCTTAAGCTCTTCTTACCGACTTCCTTCAACCCCTTGGCCCAGTACTTCTTAGCTGCTGCCAAGTTATATGAAACATCATTACTAGTAGCATTGGAATCCTCTGCGGCATCCGCAAAATCAGTCCCGTTATGCTTAGCTAACTTGGTTGGGACTAGTCCCTTAGCTGGCAACGAACCATCCCCTAAAACATCGTTCGTCAATGCCTTCCGGTCGATCGCTAATGATAATGCCTTCCTAATATTTGCATTCCGTAGTTCTGGGACTTTCTTTTGGTTCATTTCAACATAGTAGGTCGCTGCTTGCGGTAACTTCTTTAGCTCTGGTGAGTTCTTAAAGCTATTCACCTGTTGTTTTCCAGAGAGGGTGGCCACATCGAACTTCCCAGCTTGGTATTGGTTCAAAGTGGTTCCGGCATCCTTTGACACCACGAATTTAATATTATCCAACTTGGTCTTGTCGTTATTATAGTATTCCTTATTTCTAGTCAGCTTCCAGCTATCGTTAGTCCCATTCCAACCAGTTACCTTGTAAGGACCGTTATAAACCTGTTCACTACTCTTGGTTCCGTATGCGGAGCCATCCTTTTCGACCACCTTTTGTGATTGTGGGAACAATGGCGTCATGGTTGCAATGTATTTAAAGTAACTTTGTGGCTTGGCAAGCGTTACGACTAACTTATATTTGCCTTCCGCCTTCACGCCGAGCGAAGAAACTGGCAATTGCTTCTTTGAAATGGCAGTATAGTTCTTAACGTGATCCAATAAGTATGAATATTGTGACGCCGTTTTGGGATTGGCAGTTCGTCTAATTCCATAAACAAAGTCCTGTGCCGTTACATCGGAGCCATTACTCCACTTTGATTTCCGCAGATTGAATGTATAGGTTTTTCCATCCTTCGAAACGGAATAACTCTTGGCGACCCCTGGTTCGACCTTATTGTCGCTTCCAATCATCAATAACCCTTCATTACTATTATCAAGGGTCCGCGCACTCACGCTATCGGTCGCAAGTGAAGGATCAAGGGTGGGCAAGTTCGCTGATTCTTGGAACGTCAACGTCTTGGTATTCCCGGTAGTACTACTATTATTACTGCCACAGGCAGCTAGGCCCAACATTGCCACTAATGCAACGCTTGAGACCTTTACAACTGAACTTACTTTCATTTCACCATCTCCAATTAATTTCTATTCAATTACAATTAAATCGCGGTTACTATGGGTCAACAGTTCAAAACCACTGCCCTTGATTAAAACGTCATCTTCAATCCTAACGCCACCCTTGCCCGGCAAATAAATCCCCGGCTCAGCGGTCATCACGTACCCGGCATGCAGTTGGTGGTGGCGGTTCGGACCCATCACTGGTTGTTCATGAATATCTAAGCCAATCCCGTGGCCACTGCCATGCCCAAAGTAATCACCATACCCCTGCTGGGCAATGTATTGACGAGCTGCGGCATCCACGCTAGTCGTATCAGCGCCACTGTGCATGGCTTGGATCATCTTCGATTGAGCTGCTTGCACCACGGCATACACCCGCCGTAGTTCAGCGCCCGGTTCCCCCACCGCAAACGTCCTGGTCATATCGAACGTGTAGTCACGGTAGTAAAAGCCAAAATCAACCGTTACCAACTCACCAGTTCGAATCACCTTATCGGATGCCGTCCCGTGGGGCAGTGCCGAGCGGTAGCCACTGACTACGATCGTATCAAAACTGGGTTTGCTAGCACCATGACTAGTCAACCAGTCAAATAAGAATCGCTCGACATCGCGTTCCTTGAGTCCCGCATGGACATAGTGGAGCATCGCAGCATACGCTTCATCAGCTAGTTGACAACTTTTCTTGATGGTCATAATTTCATTTTGGTCCTTAACGAACCGTAATTTTTCAACGACGTTATCAACCGCGACCAGCCGGTCACCAAATAATTGTTTTAATTCTTCATATGTAGCAAATTGCAATGAGTTCTCAAAGCCGACCGTGCCAGGCTCGGTAGCTAGCTCATTGTAAGCACTGGCGTAGTAGTCCCTGGTAATTTCCAGTTCGATCGGCGCATTCGCCAACCGTGCGACCATTTCGGTCTCATAGCGACTATCAGTAATCAATACCGCCCGCTGCGCAGTAACCACAAAACACCCATCACCGGGTAACCCATGAAACCCGCTTAGGTACAACAGGTTAAATGCATCGGTGATGACCATGCTGTTAACGCCAAGCAATCGCATTTGCTTACGCAACGCCTTCATTCGTTGGTCCATCTGTATCTCACCTCACCTTCTAAACCAATTGCTTTCCATCTTAAATTAATTTTCAATTAAAAGCAACCGCAATTTCACATTTAAAATTAATCTGGCATGGATGGTTAGGAATTTAACGGTAAATGGATTAAAATAGAAATAATTACTTAAATTAGGAGACTTTGAATGAACGAAGAACAAGCTTTGACCCCGGTCATTACCGCCGGACTTAATATTAAAGACGACCATTTTGATTACTCAATGGCCGAATTAAATAACCTCGCAACCGCAAATCAGATGACCGTCGTTGAATCCCTGGTTCAAAAAACCGACCATCGGGATGCTGCTACTTACTTTGGCAAGGGGAAGGTCGAAGAACTAGCGACCATCCTGGCCGATGATGGCGTGGAAACGGTCATAATTAACGACGAACTCAGCCCTAGTCAAATCAGAAACCTAGAAAAACGAACGAAAGCCAAGATCATTGACCGGACCGGATTAATTTTAGAAATCTTTGCAAATCGGGCTCGGACCCACGAAGCTAGATTACAAGTTGAATTAGCCAAACTACAATACCAACTCCCCCGGTTGCACACCAGTGCTAGCCAACGGCTCGACCAACAAACCGGTGCCGGTGGGGGCGGCTTTACCAGCCGGGGGGCCGGGGAGTCACAATACGAATTGAATCGGCGGGTCATCCAAAATCGGATTTCGCATATCAAACACGAGCTCAAACAAATTAAAAAATCGGATCAAACCCAACGCAAGCAACGGGATGCCAATCAAATCCCAACGATTGCCCTAGTTGGATATACCAATGCTGGTAAATCCACAATCATGAACCAATTATTGGCTCGGTTTGGGGATCAGGATAAGCAGGTGATGGTCAAAAACATGCTGTTCGCAACCCTTGACACTAGCGTGCGGCGGTTGGTATTCAAGGACCATAAGCAACTGCTGATCAGTGATACTGTCGGCTTCGTCAGCAAACTCCCCCACCAACTAGTCAGTGCCTTTCGTTCAACGTTGGCGGAGGCCGCTAGTGCCGATTTGTTGGTCCAGGTCGTTGATTTTTCTGATTCAGATCGGCAATTAATGATGGACACCACCCAATCGACATTGGAGGAAATCGGTGTTCCCGAAATTCCGATGGTTACCATCATGAATAAGGCTGATTTAACCGATAGCCGCTATCCGTTCCGTGAGGGCCAGAATTTAATCATGGCCGCCAATGACGAAAAATCGATTGACGCCCTGGTCGAATTGATTAAGGAAAACGTCTTTAAGAACTACGTCACTAAGGAATTATTAGTCCCATTTAGTGACGGCCAAGTCGTTTCAGAGTTAAACGAACGCGCCACCGTTTTAAACACCGCCTATGTTGATGCGGGGACCCAATTGACCGTCGAACTACCAGCAAGTGAAGTTGGGCGGTTCGAAACCTACATCCAAGATTAGCGCATCAAAAAAGGCTTAGTGACCGGATCTCCGGTCATTAAGCCTTTTCATTTTGTTTGAATGCAATCCGCATTTGAATCCGGTATGCTTGTGGTTGTTCAACGGTCCCGGCCCGGCCATTCATTTTGGAATTTCCCCCGACCATAATTGCGGCAGCGGCAAATAAATGAATCCGGGTGGCACTGATGCTTTGTACCGATTGCAGTCCGACCCGTTGGACCACCCCGACCCGCAGTAAGTGGGCCTGGTTAATTCCAGCGTATGCTACATATTGACCCGCTTCTAACTTTAAATTGAAGTGGGGAATCATCGCTCCAGCACAGATTGCATATGCCGGCTTCCGACTTTGGGCTAGGTAGTTAGTTAACTCATGTTCACTAAGTCCCGCGTAATTGTCAGTCATTAACGCATTCGTTAACATATCATGCGCAATCATATCAATGTTTTTCAATTCAGCATCGCTACTAAGCACCTTTGCTGGTAATACGCGTTTGGGATCGTAAAAGCCATCCAACGGAATCTTGCGTGGATTTTGAATATCATCAATGACCGGCTTAATCGAAACGCCCGATTCAGGTTGGCGGGGCTTGATTCGAAATAACTTTTCAATTTTGGGTGAGATATCAAACGGCGCCTTCCGTTGGGTAAAGAAATACACCACGTTTAAGAATAAAAAGTACAGTAATAATAACCCGACCACTAAGAAGAGGGCGCCCTGTAATAATACCCCGTTTAAAATGAAGCGGACGCCTGCATATAGTAAGTAGGCGGTTGCCACCCCACCGACAATGGTGTAGATGCGCCCCTTTAGTTTGGGACTAAAATTAATGTAACCCAGGTATTGATTGACTGCGTCTAAAAACGTAAACATTAATTTTCATCCCCCTAATTATCATTGTTTTGGTCGGTACTACTACTGGAAGATTGCGTATTATCAGTATCGTTATTACTACTGCTACTGCTGCTATCTTCGGTCTGTTTGTCACTACTAGAACTAGCTTGGGAGCTTTCAGTACTGTGACTTTCACTGCTACTCGTTTTTTGACTGTTGTTATCATTACTGGAGTCGTTTCGGTGACTAGTATTATCAGAACTAGCGCTATCCGAGCTACTATCCTTGCTGCTAGCATCAGAGCTACTGGAGTCCTTATCCTTAGGATCAGACTTAGAGTCACTACTAGCCTTACTGGAGGCGCTAGTCTTATTAAACCCAGCACTAACATCAGTGGTCCGCACGGGAGCCCCCTCGTTAGTATGGGTTACCTTATTATTTACGATATTGACCGCACTCATCGTCAATGCAATTGATAGAATTGCAAACGGTGTAATGATTGGCGGAATTCGTTTATCCATTCACATTCATCCCGATCTTGGTTCAAATTAATACCACTAAGCTTAACAAATGATTATAAAGGATTTGTTAAGTAAGCATTAAAGATTATTAACTTTTCAACTTAGCAATCACCGTCGCCATAAAGGCATCAACATCGCGGTGGGCAGTGGGCAGATCATTGTTCTTGATAATGGTGGCATGCCCCATCAATTCCTGCGGGATTTGTTGATCACGTTTATTTTCAGCACTTTGCATCCGCTTGGCAATTTTTTCCGGATCATCACCGCGGGCTTCCATTCGTTTCCGCAGGGCAGCGGCACTATCCTTACCAACATCAACGGTTAAATAGATCGTAAGGACCTGGTCACTAAGCGCTCGTTGGTAGGCTAGCGCTCCCTTGGTGTCCAAGACGATGCATGCCAGAGGGGCTGTCTGCCAAGCCGCCTCTAATCCCTCGATCGAAGAGCCGTACTGAGCACCCGAATAATGAACTGATTCTAAGAAGTGCTTCTGGGCAAAACTAGCATCACTTTCGAAGTAGTAATCAATTCCATCGTGTTCACCCTGCCGTGGTGCCCTGGTCGTGTGGGTAACCACCTTTGGGAGGTGGTATTTTGCACAAATATATTTACAAATCGTTGTTTTGCCACTTCCTGCGGCTCCCGTAATTACTAGCACCATTTTTTTCATAGCCATCCACCCATTAATTAGTTAGATATTGGTTAGCAGCATCCAATAGCGCTTTTAAATTATCAAACGTTAATTGTTTGCGAGCCCGTTCGAAATCAAACCAACCGTAGTTACTAATTTCAGCAACCTGTCTAGTGACGATTGCATCTTCAGGAACCCTTGCAGCGAAGAACTTAACGGTCTTGTGGTGTCCATTATTCATATCGTAATCCAAATTATGGTCAAAATTCAAATCCAATTTGATTGCTAAGTTAGTTTCTTCCTTTGTCTCACGAATGGCAGCATCTTCATAGCTTTCTGATCCCTCTAGATGCCCCTTTGGAAAGCCCCAAAAGTCACTAGTCGCACTTTTTAATAGGAGGTATTCAGGAGTGCCTGCTACCATTCGGTATACGATTGCGCCACCATCTAGTTCAGTTTTCATAAATTATCGACCCTTTCAATTGTTATTTTTGGTATTTCGTTCCATAATTTTATTAACTATCATTTTAATTATAACAAATCATAGGAGGTTTTTTATGAAAAACCATCAATTTGCATTCGTTCCGACTGAATTACCACAGATCGTCGCGGAACTAACCACCACCCGCTTTTTAGACGCTAGTAATGAACAGCTCCCAGCTGATGAGCTGCTCAAGGACCTAATCAAACGCACGCTTGTGAACTACCGCAGTGACGCCAGTAAGGAAATTGCCCTGGCCGATTTAATGGTTGATGACCACCAGGATGCCCGGGCCTTTTTCAAGGAGCATCAATCGGTGGAGCGGACCCAATTTTATAACCTCGCCCTCCAATTGCTCCATTTTCAAACCAACGAGGATTTTAAGTTGAGCGATCCCATCACCACGTGGCAACAATTTCAGCTGCCCATTTACGATGGCGCCAAGACCACGTTTGAAGCCGAAGATGTGTTGAGAGCATGGTACCTCCTATTAAATACCCACACTAAGTTCGGCCAAACCCTTTTAGATGACCTGGCTGCCAACGGCTACTTTGCCCAATTTAGTGACTTAAAGCAGCCGTTAATCTTCAACGGTAAGACCCAAGCGGTCTTTAACACCGACCATTTGATTCGGGAGGTCGTCTACGTGGAATCTGATTTAGATACCGACCATGATGGCAAACGCGACCTCTTGATGGCCCACGTTATTCGACCGGCTGAGACTGAAGCCGGCCTCAAGGTCTCGGTCCTCTTCACCGCCAGTCCGTATGATCAGGGGACCAATGATATTGCAGGGGCGCAGTTGACCCACAATGTTGACCACCCAATCGCCCATAAGGAACCGAATCAATTTAGCTATTCTGACGTCGAAAGCCACTACCAACCGGGTAACCTGCCAGCCAAACGGACCGGTAATGGCAAGACTGCCACCCACGCTGAAGAGCACTTTCAAAATGGCTGGGGCTACACGTTAAACAACTACTTCTTAGCCCGGGGATTTGCGGTCGTCTATTCCGCGGGGGTCGGGACCAAGGATTCGGATGGTCTCCGCACCACTGGTGATCCGGCTGAGACCCTGTCAGCAACCGCCATTATTGAATGGCTAGCCGGCAAGCGCACCGCCTTTACCAATCGCAACGGTGACGTTAAAATCACGGCCTGGTGGTCAAACCACAATGTCGCAATGACCGGCCGCTCCTACTTAGGAACGCTGCAGACGGCGGCGGCCACTACCGGCGTGGCGGGGCTTAAGACCTGCATCTCAGAAGCTGCCATTTCCAGTTGGTACGACTACTACCGCGAAAACGGGCTAGTAGTAGCTCCAGGTGGGTTTCAAGGTGAAGATGCCGACGTCTTGGCCGAAGAAACGTTCAGCCGGGAACAACGAGCTGGTGACTATCATCGCATCAAAGCCAAGTGGGACCAACAACTGGCAGCCATTACCAGTCACCAAGATCGTCGAAGTGGTAACTATAATCAATTCTGGGACGCCCGCAATTACCTTAAAGCAGTTGCTAACATCAAGGCCGATATGGTGCTCGTCCACGGTTTAAACGACTGGAACGTAAAGCCCCGCAATGTCTATAACCTCTACCAGGCATTAAAAAGCGTGCCGGTGACGACCAAGTTATTCTTACACCAGGGCCAACACATCTACATCAATAACTTTCAATCACTTGATTTTACTGACATGATGAACCTATGGTTATCAAATAAATTATTAGGCATCGATAACCACGCCAACGATTTAATTCCGCCAGTTACCATCCAGGATAATGTGAACCCGGGGACGTGGCAACTGCCAGCCGATTGGGGAACCAGTCATTCTAAGACGATTCAACTAAACGATGCTAAGGCATTGCAGCAGCCATTCGACCAAGCAACGCCCGCGTTTTTGGATCAACTGAGCCACGAGCAATTGAGCCAATACACTAAGCATGAAAGCAGTGGCCAATACGATGAATGGTTTAACGACTTGGTTAACAATCCAAATTCGCCAATTGAATCAACGCGCTTAATCTTTAAGACAAAGCCGTTGGACCATCCGATTACGATTGACGGGAAGGTCAAAGTCGACCTGACCATGGCTAGCGACCATAACGTTGGCCTAGTCAGTGCCATGTTAATTGACTATGGGGATGCCAAGCGTTTAAACGTTAGTCCCTCGGTGCTAGCCCCCAATGCAATCAACGCGGGCTACCAATGGACTAAGGATAGCCTCAAGGAATTTACCCTGCAGGCCAATCCGAGTCCATCCAAAATGATTTCAATCGGGCATTTGAACATGCAGAACCGTCAGAATAGCTACCGGGTCAACGAGTTAGAGCCCAATCAATACTACGACCTCTCGTTTGAACTCCAACCCACCTTTTATACCCTACCGGCGGGCCGGCAATTAGTCCTAGTCATCTATGCGACCGACCTTGCAATGACCGTGCGGGGGACCATGGGGGTCACCTACCACTTGAACACCACTCAATCATCATTCACAATTCCATTGCTTCACAATCCAGATTAAAAAGTGGTAAGATAATTATTAAATAATTAGAAATGGGGATTTGCATATGAAACCAGGAACCAAGATCATCACCTTAGACAACGGTTATCATCTTTGGACCCACACCGAAGGGACCGGTCCAATTCACTTACTAGCACTGCACGGTGGCCCAGGCGGCAACCACGAATACTGGGAGGATACCGCTGCACAATTAAAAAAACAGGGCTTAGATGTCCAAGTCCACATGTACGACCAGTTAGGGTCATGGTACTCTGATACACCGGACTTTGACGATCCAGAAGTGGCCAAAAAGGTCCTAACTTATGATTACTTCTTAAACGAAGTCGATGAGGTGCGTCAAAAGCTGGGCATCGACCACTTCTACTTAATTGGTCAATCGTGGGGCGGTTTATTAGTCCAGCTCTACGCCCAACAATTTGGTCAACACCTCAAGGGGGCCATCATTTCATCCATGGTCGATGATATCGACGACTATACTAAGCATTTGAACCAGATTCGGGAGCGTGAATTTTCCGCCACTGAATTAGCATTCATGCAAAAGTGCGAGGCTGAAAATGACTACGCTAATGAGCGCTACCAAAAGGACGTTGACCAATTGAACCGTGGCTACATTGACCGGAAGCAGCCCCCTGCCATTTCTCACTTGGTCGACACTTCCAATCAGACCATTTACAACGCCTTTCAAGGTGATAATGAATTCGTGATTACCGGTAAATTGGGTGAATGGCATAATACTGACCATTTAAAGGATAACCACGTTCCGACCCTGGTCACATTTGGTGAACACGAATCAATGCCCATTGAGACCGGCAAACGGATGGCTAAAATGATTCCAAACGCCCAATTCGTTTCCACTCCAGAGGGTGGCCACCACCACATGATCGATAATGCACCGGTGTATTATAAGCACCTGGCTGACTTCATTCGCTCCGTTGAAGATGGCACGTTTAATCAATAATTAACATCCTAAAAAACGCCCGTTGTGCTAAAAATGCACAGCGGACGTTTTTATTTTCATTATAATGCAACGTAGCCAATTTGGTTGTTAATTTTAACTTGATACCAGTACTGACCATTCTTTGTAACCACTTTTAGAACCGGAGTGTTCTTCATGGTCTTCGCAGTTAGTTTGTATTGAGCGCCATTTGCCGTGGTATAAATCGGGGTCCCCTTCTTAAGGTTAAGCGTCTTAAGCCCCTTGGCAATTTTAGCAACTAATCGATTGGCCCATTTATTAAACCGGCCCTCCCGACTGATCAATTGATTCGTCGTACTAGAACCACGGAGTGCCGTGATGGCAATCTCATATTGCTTGTTCACCGCAGCAAGCGTTTTGCGGTAGCTCGCAGTATTTAACTGCCCCTGCCACGTCTTGGTCAACTCATCACGATAACTCTTCACCCGCTTTTGTGATTGCTGCTTTGCAGCATCAAACAAGGTGGTTTTATTATCAGCAGTTACCGTTTGTGAATTCACGTTGAACGTTGAGTACTTGACCGTTGCCCGATTCGAAAGGGTCATTTGGTACCCACTATTTTGCTTATAGCTAAGCGTCATGACCGTATACATCTTATGTTGGTCCGGTAAGTAGAGTTCGATTGAACTATTGTCAACGTATAGAACTGCATTCTTGGGGGTCGAATTCAAATTCACCGTGACCGTTTTGTTCATCGTCTTACTCATATCCCAATTTCTGGTCAACGTTAACTTATTCCCGGTCACACTAATTTGAACGTTATTCTTCGTCCCATCCTGTCTGGAGAGGGTCACCTTTTGATCCCCATTGAAGTTCAAAGCGACCTTATTATCAGTCCCGACCGCAAAATTGGTGTTCGGCTTCACGGTGTAGGTCCCGACCGCTTTTGAATTGGGCTCGATTGGGTCAACTAAGAAATCCCCATTTTGATAGGTAATCGTCCGGGGTAACGTATAGGTCCCAAAGTGATCAATATCGCGATAGTTAAATAGGTTCGGGGAATACGTCCAATTACCGAGCCAGGACATGGACACTAGCTTGTCAGAACTAAGGTTTGCGTAGTTGCCGGCAAAGCTATCGAAACCGTCATCTAATTTAGTGACCTTGGATTCAGGGGTCTTAACAAAGATGCCATCGGTATTAAACGCCCCCGTGATTACGTAGTTACCGCTCTTCGTCCCCTCAAAATCCTTACTGCCGGCAATGAAGAACATCATTGGTTGTCCGTTCAAGGTCTTAATCACCGGCATTTCAGAAACGTGATAGCCAGCTAAATCGATGGTGTCTTCCGGATGGAAGTCCCAGTTAATTCCATTGGGACTGGTCATTACGTACATCCGATCTTCCAGTCCCCCGGCAACGTAGGCAACGAAGTTTCCGTTACTTAAGCGCATCACGTACGGGTCCCTAAAATCATCCTCATTTTGAAGGGCTGGATATTGCTTGGGACTCATGACTGGATTGGGACTGTAGGGATGAAATTGACCATCATTATTACTATACGCCAAAAAGATACTTTGCCCGTTAGTAAAGTTGGTAAAGTAAGCTAGCTTCGCATCCGCTTGAATTTGATTGCCATATTGGTCCATTGAAAGCAGGCCATTATTATTAATAACGGTCCCAGAAGCAGCTGCCCCCCATGGAAGCCCATTGGTGTTGTTATCTGAAACCTGAAACGGGGTTCCATTGGTGCTGTTAACGTAGTACTTGTCCGGAATTGCTACGTTATTAATGCTAAACCGATTCGTGGTATCAAAGTCCCGAAACGTTTTAAAATCGGTCGTGACCATGTGCTTCCATTCGTATTGGACCCCTTGGAGCTTGGCCAGTGGTTGGGCTAGGTAGTAAATATCCCAATACTCGATCGAACCATCGGCAGCATAGTGGGGCGTTAGTGACTGAATGTCATTGGAATATCCATCGGAAGCGTTAAAATGGAAGTTCTGGTTCCAAGTCGGATCCACAATCGATGGATTACTAGCGGCAAAACTGTCCATCGTTTCAATTGTACGGTTATTTAATTCAGCGCTGGCGCTGGCATAGGAAATCGGTTTGCCATTAATCTGATCCACACTACTGACGCTACTAGCTGCCAACGTAGCCACTGCAGCACTACTAGCCACACTACTGACTTGGCTTGCCGAACTACTCTGACTCACATTTAAAGTGGCTGTTTGGGTCTTAGCAACAGTGGTATCACTAACGGTCGCAGAATCAGTGGTGGCCTGAGTGGTGGTAGTGGGCGCAGCAGTAGTTGCTTGGGTCGCTTGCGTTGGTTGCTGGTTGGTATCAGCACTTGCAACGTGCGTAAACGCACCCGCAGCTGCCAGGGTCGCTAAGATCGTGGTTGCATATACATATGGTTTTACGTTCGTTTTAATGAAATTTCGCTCCTTAATTGATACCCAACACTACTTTGGTTGGGCTCTTAAACTTAGTTTTTCAACATCAATGACCTTATCAACTAGGTTTTGGTAGAATGACGCCTCGTGACTAACGATGATCGCGTTCCCCGGAAACTTGTTAATGGCCCGTTTCAAAGCGTCCTTGGTCTCATCATCCAAGTGGTTCGTCGGTTCATCCATGATCAAGAAGTTGCTTGGTACAAATTCCATCATCGCCAACTTCACCTTGGTCTGTTCTCCCCCGGATAGGTCGTTCATTGGTTTGGCAACGTTATCGGGCCCAATCCCGCACTTAGCTAACTTAGTCCGGATTTCACGTTGTTCTAATTTGGGAAAGCGCTCTTGAACAATTTGCATCGGCGTCATTTGCGGATTGCTCCATACCAAGTCTTGACTAAAGTAGTTGACCTTTGCAGATGGTGAAAATTCAGCTTCCCCACCGAGTGGCTTCAGCATCCCCAAAATACTCTTGATCAACGTCGATTTCCCGACCCCGTTGAATCCCTGAAGCCCGATCTTTTGATCGGTGGTCACACTAAAGGTGACCGGTTGGAGCAGCGGCTTAGTATACCCCACTGAAAGGTGGTCCACTGACAATGCGTTTTGCGAACCGGTATCAACGTATGGAAAATCAAATTTAGCATGTTCGTTTGCCGAAGGCGGATCGACAATCTCCATGTGCGAAAGCTGCTTTTCCCGTGACTTCGCCATCTTGGACTTACTGCCGGCCTTGTTCTTGCGAATAAACGCCTTCGCCTTCTCAATTTCGACCTGTTGTTTTTCATAGGCCTTTTCCTGGGCCTTTTCACGTTCATCCTTTTGGCGCATTGCCTGCTTAAAACTCCCCCGGTACTTATGAATTTGGCCGAACGCCACGTTCAAAATACAGTTGGTGACCCGTTCTAAGAAGTCATAATCATGGGAAATTACGATGAACGAACCATCAAAATGATTCAAGTAGTCCACTAACCAATCAATGTGGGCAGTATCCAAGTAGTTCGTCGGTTCATCCAATAAAATAACCTCGGGACTTTCTAGGATCAACTTGGCCAAAATAATTTTAGACCGTTGGCCCCCACTCATCTTAGAGACCGGTTGGTCACGGCCAACATCATTTAGGCCGAGCCCGGTAATGACCTGTTCAATTTTGGTTTGAATATCATAAAAATCGTTGGCTTCCAATTGTTCTTGGATTCGCCCAGCCTTTTCGAGTAACTGATCATCCATATTAGTGGCATATTCTTCATATAATTGTGCCATTCGATCGTTCATTTCATAAAGGTTTTTATATGCGGTGTGGAGAAATTGGATCAACGTCATCCCGTCCGGAATGTCTGCGTATTGATCCAAATAACCGATACTGACCCCGTTTTGCCATTTAATTGAACCCGTCAGTGGTAGTTCAACACCGGTAATAATTTTGATTAGGGTACTTTTTCCAACCCCGTTTTGACCAACAATCCCCATGTGCTCTCCCTTATTGAGCTGGAAGTTTGCATCTTCGTAGAGGGTTTTGTCAGCAAAACTCATGCTCAAATCCTGAACATCAAGTAATGCCAAAGTAGTTCACTCCTTACTTATAGTTCGTCCATTTTACTTATTATATTGTAAACTTTTAGGGGGTAATTTACCACCACTTTCAAATTTTTCAGCTATGTTATAATATTCGTATTCAAAAGCTTAATTAAAGGAAGGCATTTAAAATGAAAATCAAAGATATCGACCACATTACCATCCCCGTTAGTGATTTAAAAGCGACGATGCGCTTTTATCACGAAGTTTTCGACCTACCAATTGCCACCATTAACGATGAGCAACTAACGATTCAAGTGGGCCACCAAAAAATTATCTTCGTATCCATGACGACTGCAAAACAGGCGTCAATGCAGGCCCCCACCCCGGGTGCAAATTGTATTTCGCTAATCGTCAAGGATTCACTGGATTACGTTACCAACCACCTGGCAAACTATGGCGTTGACATCGTCACGGGCCCTAAAGAAATCATGGGCAGTAATGGTAAAATGCAGGCCGTGACGGTTTATGATCCAGACCATAACTTAATCCAACTATGTGAAACTAAATAATGGGGGCGTTCGATGAACTATTTAGCAACCAAGGTGGGCCGCGGTTTTAAACTGATCGGCTTTATCTTAATTTATCAGCTTTCGGCATTATTCTTTAACTTCATTAACACCACTACCCCAGCTGCAACCACCAGGGCGTTACTAATTAATGGTACGATCGCATCCCTATTTACATTAGGGTTAGTGATCTGGCGTTACCACCGGCAATTAAGGCAAAATAACCCCTTTCATTTCCACCGTCATCCAATCACGCTTCGCTCCATCATCGAACTCGTTTTATTAATCGTGATCATGCTTATAATTCAATCCGTTTGGACGTGGACGATTACATCCCACCTCCTCTCCGAACCCGATAATCAAAAGACGGTTGAAGCGATGTTAAAACAATCGTTTCTCCTGAACTACATTTATGGTGGCATCATTGCCCCCATCTTTGAGGAGTACATTTTCCGCGGCATCTTTTTTAATTACTTTTTCAAGTTGACCCATGGCCGGTTAAGTCGCTTTTGTGGAATATTAGTCTGTGGTTTAGTATTCGGCTTTGCCCACACCCTCTCGTTCGATGGTAACTGGCTCTTTTATTCTGCACTTGGCTGGGTATTAGCATTTACCTACGTCCACTTTAAGGACATTAAATACAGTATCGCCATTCACATGTTCAACAACCTCATTTAGCAAATTTTAAATTAATTGAGCTTTTTTTAAGATTGTGAAATCAGTATTGGTTAACCCGATGAAAGCGCTTAACATCCCGCCAATGCTGATTTTTTAATTTGCAATTATTATTATATTTGATAGAATACTAAAAGACCGTGAAAGGAGAACTATGTCAAACAAAAATAAAAGTAAGAAAATTGGTTTATTTCAGATTGTAATGTTAGGTTTAAGTTCCATTATTGGTTCAGGATGGCTATTCGGTTCCTGGGAGGCTTCCAAAGTTGCCGGACCCGCAGCCATTATTTCCTGGGTAATTGGGGCGATCGTGATTGGTTCAATCGCGTTTAACTACGTTGAATTAGGAACGATGTTCCCAGAAAGTGGTGGAATGAGTAAGTATGCTCAGTATTCGCATGGATCCTTGCTAGGGTTCATCGCGGCGTGGGCAAACTGGGTATCCCTAGTTACTTTAATTCCAATTGAAGCCGTTGCTGCGGTTCAATACATGAGTTCATGGCCTTGGTCATGGGCAAACTGGACCCGCGGATTTTTAAGTAATGGCGAAATTACTAATGAGGGACTTTTAATTGTCTTTCTATTCATCTTGGTATTTACCCTCTTGAATTATTGGTCGGTTAATTTATTAGCCAACTTTACGAGTGTGATCTCGGTCTTTAAGTTAGTAATTCCAATGGTTACCATTATCATGTTATTACTTTCGGGCTTTACGCCACATAACTTTAATAATGCATCAATTGGTGGATTCATGCCCTACGGGAGTGCTTCCATCTTCGCAGCTACGACTGCATCCGGGATTATCTTCTCATATAATGCCTTCCAAGTGGTAATTAATATGGGTCGTGAAATCCAAAATCCAAAGAAAAATATTTCTAGAGGGATCGTAATCTCACTAGCAATTAGTACCGTGATTTACGTATTACTTCAATTTACGTTTATCGGTGCCATCGAACCAAATAACTTGGTTCACGGCTGGGAAGGGGTTAACTTTAACTCCCCATTTGCCGATATTGCCATCGGGTTAAACCTTTACTGGTTAACCGTCCTATTGTACGTTGATGCGTTCGTATCACCATTTGGGACCGGAGTGTCATTCGTTGCCCAAACTGGTCGGACATTGGCTGCAATGGTTTCAAACGAACACATGCCTAAATTCTTGGGTAAAATTAACAAACGCTGGGGAGTGCCCCGGGTTGCAATGGTTGCTAATATGATTATTTCAATTTTATTAGTGGCTTCGTTTAGAAGTTGGGCGACGCTAGCTAGTGTTATTTCCACTTCGACGTTAATTGCATACCTAACCGGTCCCGTGACCGTTGCTACGTTAAGAAGAATCGCCCCTAACTTCACGCGGCCAATTCGCTTGAAGTTATTGAATTTCATGGCCCCATTTGCCTTCGTAATGGCTAGTTTAGCTACTTACTGGGCCAAATGGCCAACCACTGTGCAAGTGATCCTAGTAATCCTATTAGGGCTTCCGTTCTACTTCTACTTCGAATGGAAGAGTCACTGGAAAGAAACGCGTAAGCAATTTATTTCTGCACTGTGGATGGTTGTGTACCTGATCTTCCTATCGGTAGTTTCATACCTAGGTAGTAAGCCATTCAATGGAATCAATGTGTTACCATATCCACTCGACTTCATTGTCATTATCGTAGTCGCATTGATTTTCTACTACTGGGGAATTTCCAGTTACAGTTTCCAAACTGATGACGATTTAGATAAAGCAAAAGAAGTAAATGATACGGTCGATGGTGAATTAAAATAATTCCTCACCATTAAATATATCAAAAGATGGTTAGCGTTGCTGCTAACCATCTTTTTTTACTTGACAATTAATTAATCAATATATTAGAATTAAGATAATCTTAAAACGTAGAAAGGAGAAGGATCCAATGAATCATTTGAAATTAGTTTCAGCAGCCATTCGTTGGCAAAGCCAGTCATAGTCGTTATCGCTTCTCAGATACGGCTTTCTTTTCCATGCAAAGGCGTATCTGGACTGGCTCTTTCTTCTCACAGATTTATTCAGCTCGTTCGGACCATCCTTACACCGTTCGAGGCTGACTCCATTAAAGGGTGCAATGCTTAGAACTAGCTAAGCGTTGCCCCTTTTTTGTTTGTTACTACGTTAATTTATTAAAGGAGAATTGATTATGAAACGAATGTACGCTCTGATCACCATCCTGGTGGTCTTTCTAGGATTTGCGTTCTTCCAGGAAAAGAATGCTAATCCCACTAATTCTGCAAATGGTGCCAAGGAACCCACGCTGGGCATCCTGCAATTAATGACCCACCCTTCACTAGACGCAATTCACGATGGGATTATCAAGGGGTTGAACGATAGCGGATTCCATCCTGGTAAGAATATCAAGATTGATTACCAAAATGCGCAAAATGACCAAAGTAACTTGAAGACCATGAGTACTAAATTCGCGAACGAAAACGCCACCGCATCGATTGGAATCACCACCCCATCAGCACAGGCGCTCGCTAGTACGATCCATAATAATCCAGTCATCTTGGGTGCGATTACCGACCCCGTTGGCGCTGGGTTAGTTAAGAACCTAAAGCATCCTGGTGGCCACATTACCGGGGTTGCAAATGGCTCACCACTGCAAAAGCAGTTGAACGTGATCAAGGCCTTTATGCCTAAGTTAAAGACGTTAGGGATTATCTATACCTCTAGTGATCCTTCATCGACTGCCCAGGCCAAGCAATTCGCCCAACTATGTAAAAAGGAAGGCATCAAGCTCAAAACATATACGATTGCTAACTCCAATGATTTAAACCAGGTTTCCAGTCAGATGGTGACCCAGGTACAGGCAGTTTACGTCCCTAATGATAACACGATTGCCGCAGCAATGGATACGTTGGTTAATAACGCTAACAAGCAAAACATTCCCGTCTTCCCATCAGTGGACTTCATGGTCAAATCAGGTGGGATTGCGACTTACGGAGTGGATCAATTCCAAATGGGCGTTACCATCGGTAAGATGACCGCTAAGATTCTCCGGGGCGAAAATCCAGCAACCACCCCCGTTAAGCGTTTCCAACAGGGTAAAATGATCGTTAACGTTAAACAGGCTAAGAAACTACACATGCAAATTCCGGCTTCAATCATGAAGGAAGCTGAAACGAAGGGAGAGGTCATCAAATGAGTTTAATTGTATCTGCTATCGGTCAAGGACTACTGTGGGGGGTTCTTGGAATCGGATTATTCCTTACTTTTAGAATTTTAGACTTCCCCGACATGACGGTTGAAGGAACCTTTCCAATGGGGGCTGCAATTGCTGCGGCCTTAATTGGCCGTGGTGTCTCACCAATCGTTGCCACCCTCTGTGCATTTATCGGGGGCGCAATTGCCGGTTTAATCACTGGATTGCTATACACTAAGGCCAAGATTCCGGTCTTACTTTCCGGAATCCTGGTAATGACGGCCGCCTACTCAGTTAACCTGAGAATTATGGGCGCTGCCAACCTCTCGCTCCTTGGCAAGGGCAACCTATTGAATGCTGGCATTTTCCAGGGATTACCCAACTACTTTAACAGTGTCTTCTTGGGATTAATCGTCATTACCATTGTTACGGTCGCGATTGCCTATTTCCTACAGACCGACCTCGGTCAGGCATTCATTGCCACTGGTGATAATGAAACCATGGCCCAATCGTTAGGGATCAATACCGATCGGATGAAGTGCCTCGGCGTCAGTGTTTCGAATGGTGTGATTGCAATGGGCGGGGCCCTAGTAGCCCAAAATAACGGTTATTCCGACGTCAACATGGGAATTGGAATCATCGTTGTCGCCCTCGCATCCATTATCATCGGTGAAGTCGTCTTTGGGAATTTAACCATGAACCAACGCTTAGTGGCTGTGACGCTGGGAAGTATCCTATATCGCTTCGTTCTTTTGATCGTGCTCCAACTAGGCTTTAACGCGAATGACTTAAACTTAATTTCATCAGTCATCTTGGCCCTATGCATGAGTTTACCAGCATTCCAAAGCAAATTTAACTTTAAACATATTTTGAAACGGGGGTTCGATCGAAATGAATAAACCACTTTTCCAATTAAAAGACGTTGTCAAAACGGTCCATCCAAATGGCGGACAACCACTGAACATCTTGGACCACGTTAATTTAGACATCCATTCCGGTGATTTTATCACCATCTTGGGTTCAAACGGTGCAGGTAAGTCCACCCTGTTCAATGCCATTGGTGGCAACCTCCCGATTACATCTGGTCACATCTTGCTCAACGGCAATGATATTACCAAAACATCGGTTACCAAGCGGACCCAGTTTTTAAGTCGGGTCTTTCAAGACCCCAAGTTAGGGACCGCTCCACGAATGACGGTTGCCGAAAACCTCCTCCTTGCTGAAAAGCGCGGCCAATCCCGCTTTCTAGTTCCCCGCCATTTAAAACGTGAAATGGCTAAGTATCAACAACTCACCAGTCAATTGCATAATCACCTTAGTGAGCGGTTAAACACCCCTACCGGCAACCTTTCCGGTGGTCAACGCCAAACGCTTAGTTTCTTAATGGCCACGATCAAAAAGCCGGAAATCCTATTGCTGGACGAACACACGGCAGCACTTGATCCAAATACTTCCAATGAATTAATGGCGTTGACTGAACAAACGATTAAGGAGCAACACCTAACGTGTTTGATGATTACCCATCACCTAGATGATGCATTGAAGTACGGCAATCGCCTCTTAGTATTAAACCAGGGACAAATTGAATATGACTTTAGTGGCTCTGAAAAACAAGCCATGACCAAACAAGATTTATACCAATTTTTTAACCCTGCTAATTAATTCCATCCATTTCAAAAACAGCTCGTATGTCAAAAATAGGCATTAGAGCTGTTTTTTGTTATAATATAAAGTAATGCTAAAGTTGGCATTCTTTTATGGAGGGATACATTTGAGTAAAGAAGAACCACAGTCGCGCGTAAAACGATACGACTTTAATACGGGTTCTAAACAACCTAATCAATCGCCCAAAAACTTTCGGGTCTGGCCCTGGATTTTAGGGTTAGTAATCGTAATTGGCCTCCTCGTCGGGGGAATCAAAGTTTTGACCAATCAACATGGCAATCAAGCTGAACAGCAATCCTCTGCAGTCAAGCAGAGCAGTAGCAATCATCATTCTAGCGCAAAAAAGACCAGTAGTTCTAGTAGCCAGAATAGCCAGTCTGGTAACAATGACACTACTAAGAGCGCTAGTAAAAATGAGCATCGTCCTAGTAGTGGTCCTAAACCATCGAACGGTAACGACGGATTTAGTACGCCGCGTCAATTTAGTTCCGTTGCTGATGCTACTAGCTGGGCTAAGGCGACCCAATCGAATTGGATTCAAGCCGGCTATAATAACTACACGATTACTTCCGATGGTCAGGGATATTACGTGTTAACATTTACTAAGTAAAATTAAAAGGGTCCGCGAATTTAAAATTCACGGACCCTTTTAATTTAGCTGATTAATAATTATTTAGCAATTTGATCCCATTGCTTGTTAACGCTTTCGGAACTAAATTCCTTAGCCTTAACCAATGAACCGTTGCTTAACTTCTTAAAGAGGTTATTGTCTAATAAAATGTCATCAATATGACGAGCTGCTTCACGAACGTTACCAGCAGGAACTAGGTAACCATTAACGTCGTTGTCAATGATGTTTCTAGGACCATAGTTAACATCGTAAGCAATTAGTGGCAAGCCATATTCAAGACCGTTAACTAATGACATACTCAATCCTTCACCGAATGAAGTTTGAATCATTACCTTAGCTTGGCTTAAAACCTTTTCCTTAGCTTCGCCGACTAGGTAACCCTTGAAGTCAACGTTACTTTCAATTCCTAGCTTCTTAACTAAGTTCAAGAGTTCTTGACGGTATTCTTCTGATTCGAAGTAACCAACAACATCCAAGTGAATGTTTGGAACTTGGTTCTTAGCAAAGCTAATCGTTTGAATTAATTGATCGATATGCTTGTCATGGAAAATCCGACCAACGTAAACAACGTTGTTATCACGGTCGTCTTCTAATGACTTCCGAATTTCAGCTTCTTGGTCTGCAAAGAGTGCAGTATCAAAGATTGCGTAAGTCTTGATTTCTGGGAAGAGCCGACTTAAATCATCTCGTTGTTGTGGAGTTGAAACGATTAGACCATCATAATCACCTAAGTGGTTGTGGAATAAAGTTTCAAGAATTGGGTATAACTTACCCTTAGCACTACCTGCTAAATTAGCATCAGTCGTTTGTTCGTTGTGTAAGAATTGGTACTTAGCAGCAACGTTTTGCACCTTAGCAACTACATCGGTCAAAGTAGGCCGATCGTTAACTAAGACGGTATTCTTAGGATCAGAAATTTCGTTTAAGAAGAATTCGAATAATTCATCTTCAGTGTTGAAACGATGATTACTACCCTTGTAGTTTAGTAACTTGAACATGGTTGGGTGAACTTGACCATTGATGTTCATGTGCGTAATTTCCATTACGGGTTGGCCATCGTAATCGTAAAGGATTTCGTGACCCACTTGACCATCTGGATGAAGGTATTGGGTCTTAGAACGGAATCCACGACCATCCCATACATCCCGGCTACTGGTGTTACCGAAGCGGTCGTAGAAATCAACCGTTCCAATTTCACCAACCGTAAGTGGGAAGATGTTTACTTGAGCAACTACCTTACCCTTTTGTTCGATGTATGATTTGTTGTTATCAACACCATCGATCTTGTATTCATTCTTATCAACCATGTCTGAATAACGAAGGTAAGCATGTTCGTGAGGAACGTCAGTTACTTTTTGGAAGTAATCGTACATGTTTAAAATGTCGTCATTCCCCAAACCATACTTTTCAATTTCTTGGTGCAATCCTTGATTGTAGTTTCTAGTAACAATCTTAGAATTGCGTTTGTTTCTCTTAAATAATTTTTGCCGATTCATTGCGGAAAATTCAGTTCCGGAATTGAACGTAAAAATATTTTCATTTACAAATAAAAACGTTTTAGTCATATCTATTCAGCCGCTCCTTAATCTAGTTTTTCGAGACCCTTTTCAATGTCAGGGTTCCATACTGCCATCTTGTGTTTCCAGCTCTTAGCAGCGTCGTCTAATAGTTCCTTCCAGTCTTTCCAAACGTTAGTTTCTGAGTAACGCTTTGAAAGTTCGTAGGCTTGATCAGACATCTTTTGTAATTGATCAGGATTGGTGAATAAATCAGTCATGTATTGACCCATCTTCTTGTAATCACCATAGTCAACGATATAACCGTTTTCACCATCAACAACTAATTCATTAGGACCGTAGTTAACATCGTAAGTAATTCCAACGTCACCTTCGGATTGAGCTTCCATCATGGCCAAGTTAAATCCTTCCATGACTGATGCTAAACCGTAGATTTGAGCATTCTTTTGAACGATGGAAACGTTGTTAACGTAACTGTGAATGTGCACAGCATCTTCCATGTGGTAATCCTTGATAGCTTCATTGATCCGCTTCATAGCGATATCATCGTTTGAGTGGTCAATGTATCCGTAAAGGTCAACGGTAACTTCTGGAACCGTCTTACGAGCAATTCCGGCAGCCCGAATCACCTTGTCCAATTGCTTTTCAGGTGCAATCCGGGCAGTGGCAATCACACTACCGAACTTCCGGTCCTTCATTGGAACCCGTGGTTCGTCGAAGTGCTTGTCAGGAATAACCCCAACTGGAATCGTGAACATTGCAGCCTTAGGTGCAAACCGGTATTCAACATCACGAGTTTGCTTATGAGTAGCAGAGATGATGGCATCGTAACGGTTAGCATCAGTCAAACTATATTCGTAGTTATTATTCATAATCGAAGTGTTTGGCTTTTGAGCATCCCCAGCATGGGAGTTGTGAAGATGCAATACAGTATATGCAGGTTCACGTAGTTCTGGTAATAATTCTTCGTATAAGTCAGAACGGTCCATGATAAAGATGTTTGGCTTAGTCTTACGAAGGTACTTGTGGTTGTTTGCGTTCAAGAATTCAAGAAGCACACCATCAATAGTATCGTATTGGCGAACAGTTCCCTTCCGATCGATGGTCTTCCAACCAGACTTGTCCATCTTACCTTGGGCGTTTAATCTGTAGAAGTCTTCGATTACAGGGCGACCGTCAACGCTGTACCAAGTTTCAGTAGCGATCTTGTTATCTGGAGTATACCATTGAACCATTGACTTGAATCCACGGTAATCGTAGAAGTCAACCCGGTACAAGTTAGCAAACCCATCAAAAAGTTCTACTGATTGAACGCGCTTGTCATCGGTAATGTCCTTACCAAAGCAGTTAACACGAGCAATGATTAACTTATCCTTAAATACAATTACCCGATTGTGTTCATCGTCATTTTGGTAAGTTAAGTCAGTTACCCCGAAATCAAGGTCTTCTGGTCTAACTACCGTTTCTTTAACATCTTCTGCTTCCTGGAAGAAATCAAACATGTTTAAGATTTCATCGTCATGGATTCCAACGTTGTTTAAATGGAAATGAAGAAGTGGATTCCATTCACGGAAGACTAGCTTATAAGCTTCCTTATTCTTACGGAAAAGAAACGCTCTTTTTAATTGAGCATGTTCGATTCCTGAATTTTTAGCGTTAAAGCTTGAGTTCATAAAAAAGTTCATAAAATTAATTACCTACCTTATGTAACGCTTATTTTTCAGTAACATAATACTGTCTGATGACTATTATATAATAAAATGCCGAATTAAAACAGGGATAATCAAGAAAATCTTCCGGACGTTAAGAAAGACTTTAAATTTACCTATAATTATTATCATGTATAATGGTACTAAAGAAGGGAGTTTTATTTATGAATATTAACGTTCCATTAACCAATGGGCACCTTGGCGATGCATACACTAAGCACGCAAATCCCGACCAAAAGATCGGTAGCGTCCCGTTTATTTCATTTCCAATTGAAATCAGTGCCGTTCCTGATAATACCAAATCCCTTTCATTAGTAATGCTCGATTGGGATTCAATCCCAGTATGTGGCTTTGCTTACATCCACTGGGTCGCTGCTAATATTGATCCCAAGACGACCAAGATCCCAGAAAACGCTAGCCACAATGATTCAGTGCCACTCGTGCACGGTAACAATAGTACGGCCGGCCCATTAGCAGGACCCCTAGATAAAACGATCAGTCAACGCTACTTAGGTCCGACCCCGCCTAACTGTGACCATGAATACACATTAACCATGTATGCACTAGACGAACAGCTAGCATTAAAGGATGGTTTTTGGCTCAACGAACTCAGAACGGCCATGAAGGGCCACATTATAGCCCAGGCCAGTGTTGAATTACCGGTATTAAAATAAAAATTAAAAGGATTGACTCCAAATGCATGGCATTTAAAGTCGATCCTTTTTTTACTGGGCTGCAACATCGTATGCCACATAACCCAAGTGCATCAATAGTTTATCAGCATCGTTTTTAAAATCCGCCACGAAGCTCTCAGCAGTTGAATGTTCCTCATGAATCACTTGGTTAGTAAGGTCAAAGACCTGCAATAAATTGGGTTTGACCAACCGGGCGGTGTCATAGTGCCCCTCTTCAGCTTCATCTAAATAAATTTGGAATAGGTTTTCCACCGTTTCACCGATGAATTGGTCTGGATCCACATGCTTACCCTCGTCTTCTAAGTCGATCAGCGCATGTTTAACTTCGCGCATGTTTTCAGGAACGTACTCACTCATTTCGCTCTCCCCTTCAAAATAATGGTTAACCAAATTATAACACGCGTTCCTTTATTTAATTTTTAATTTGATTGATAATAATATTAATAATAATGATAAAGGATGTGTTAATTTGAAAACGATTTCCGTTAGTGAAGCAAAAGCATTTGACCTATATACCATGCGTGACGTTGGCATCCCATCATTAGTCTTAATGGAACGGGCTGCATTAAAAAGCGTTGAGAACCTGGCCCAATTAAACTGGGACCTCACTCACATTCTAGTGGTGGCTGGATCCGGTAATAATGGCGGTGACGGCATTGCAGTGGCCCGGCTTCTTAAAATCCACGGATTTAACGTGCAACTGTTATTGGTCGGTAATCCGGAACACGCCTCAATTGAGCGGATTCAACAATTAAAGTTCGCCAACCACTATGGTGTCGAAGTGATTCAAGGGGGCATCCCAGATTGGAACGCCTATTCCGTCATTATTGATGCCATTTTTGGCATTGGCCTGTCACGTCCGGTCAGTGGCAACTACCAACAAGTTATCCAAAACATCAACGATAGCACGGCTAACACCCTAGCAATCGACGTCCCATCTGGATTTAGTCCCGAAACCGGCAGGGAGTTAGGCATCGCAGTCCACGCCAATGCGACCGCTACCTTTGCTTACGCTAAAAACGGCATGGATTCAACCACCGGGCAGGCGTTTTGCGGCCAATTATTCGTTGATGACATTGGCATCTACGATCCACAGGTCATTCAAAATCTACAAAATAAATAGGAGGCTTTCTAAAATGAAAGTTGGTATCATCGGTGCGGGACCGCGTGGTTTAATTACCCTTTCCCACCTCATTCGTAACTTCAAACAGACTGATTTAAAGACCCTCTCAATCGATCTTTTCGACCCCTTTCTACCTGGTGGCCAGGTCTGGCGGGTCGATCAGTCTAACCATCTGATCATGAACACGATTGCAACGGACCTTTCGCTTTCTGCAGCTAACGATTCGAACGGTTTGAACCTCTACCAATGGGCGCAAGTGGCTGCCATCCCGTTCATCAAAACCCACCACTATCCCGCTGCACTAATTCCATTGGTTGAACGCCTCGCCCCCAATAGCTATACCCCGCGGGTGTTATTAGGGGTGTATGCCCAGTGGTTCTACCAACAATTAATCGATCACTTACCAAATGGCGTCACGGTCAATTACCATCAAACGAGCGTGACCAACGTTATTCAAACGGGCCATCAATGGCAATTAAGCACTCATTGCACCACGATTACTGTCGATAACGTTGTCTTAAGCATTAACGCCAACGTGAACCAATTAACCACCACCGAGCAATCGCTAGCAGACTACGCCGCCCAAAACAACCTAAGCTATCAAGCGCCCGCCTATCCTGGCGACGTTGATGAATCCCACATTCAACCCCACCAACGGGTAATTATCCGTGGCTTGGGCCTTAGTTTCTTTGACGAGGTCATTAAAATGACCGAAGACCGTGGCGGCAAATTCATCCCGGATGCTAACGGCAAGTTAACGTATCAAGCATCCGGTAACGAACCCCAAATCTTTGCGGGATCAAGACGGGGCGTCCCGTACTACCCCAAGGCGATTGAATTAGATAACGGCTATCAATTCACCCCCCATTTCCTAACCCCCGAACGAATTGCAAGCAATCGGCAAAATGGTAAGCTTGCGGTGGCTAAGTTCCAACAACTGTTCCGGCATGAAATTGAATTGGTCTACTACCAATTAGTCCTAAAACAGCGTTATCCACAAACATCTATCGACCAATTCACTGCCCAGTTCGTAAATGATCCCGATGGTGCCGTTCAAGCCGGCCCGTTTCAGCCCAATGACTTGTTACGGTGGGAATTACTCCTAAACCCAGTGGCTGGGACCCCCATCACAACTACCGCTGACTATCAACACACCATTTTAAACTGGATGTATGCGGTCGCAGTGGATGCCGATGCTGGAATCGGCAATGGACCCCTGGGGTCTGCTCTATCAATCTATAAGGATGTACGGACCACGATTCGCGATTTAATTGCGAATGCTGATTTTACGGATTCAGACTACCTCACCCAATTTCTAACCAGCTTTAAACCTAATAGTCAATTTCTATCCAATGGGGCCCCCGTATTACGGTTCCATCAACTAATCGCCCTAATGGATGCTGGCATCGTTACTATTTTAGGCCCCCAAATGAACGTTATCGGTGCTAATCATAAATTCATTGCGATGTCCAAATACTACCCTAAGGAACCAGTATCTGCCGATGCATTGATTGAGGCCCGAATCCCACGGTTGAACTTTGCAACCACGCAAAGTGAAATTATTCGGGGGTTGATCGATAATCACATTGTCCAACCCGCAACGTTTAGCGATGCTAATGGCAACCCCATTCCACTCAATGCAATTAAAATCGATCCCGATACGGATCAAGTCATCACTGATGATGGCAGCGTCGGAAGTGGCTTGTATGTCTTTAGTACCCTAACGGAAGGTGTCCACTGGCTAACGACCGTCTTTCCAATGGTGGGCAGCGATGACAACCACCAAAGTGCTGAACAAATCAGCCGCCGGATCCTAGCAATTGCTCCGGATGCTAACAATTTAATGTAATCAAAAAGACGCTGTCGATATTAAATCGACAACGTCTTTTTGATAGGGTCAATCCACCGGATTAGTGGTAGTAAATAAACGAGTGGTCTGGGACTCTGATGATAACGTAATAACTTGCCCGATGCCCCACTCGCATCCCCAAGCCATTGACTAAGCCTGGTCTATACTTTGCATTAATGGTTTCGATCCAAGCTTTTTGGTACTTTTGATCTAACGATTTCATTCGATTGAAATTGGAATGATAGGTTTCCATTGGGTACGCCACTTTGTCATTTCCAGCAACGATGATCGACTCGTTGCTGGGAACTCGATACCGTTCTCCCTTTGTCAGGTAGGTATAATCATGCTTTGCTAAGCGATTCTTAGAATCGTAAACGTTCACGTAGTATGACTGGCGCCCGTTCGTGTCCAACACGATCGGCTTATAATTTTTCATAATTGAAACGTTACTGACAGCTCTACTTGGGTTCAAATAGACGCTGCCCATCAAAACGAGTGCAACTAACAAAAACGTTCCCTGCCCAATTAAAATCATCAAATGATGCTGTTTCGATTTACCATCTTGATTTAACAAAGCCCGTCGGTTTCGCTTTTTAATGGAGATGATCATCCAAATCAAATCGATTAAGATTACAATCCACATTAAAAGCCCAATCAAATTCCAGGCTGATGCCATAAGCAAGCTCCTTTAAAATAAAATAATACAACTGACCTCTTGCCCTATTGTACCTGGTTAATCAACAGATAACAAATTTTGCTATTTGGATAGCCACTGATCAATCGCATCGTATCCATCAACCGGCTCGGTTCCCATGATGGCATCGATGGGGTCGGTGCCTGCTTGCTGGGTAAGCATCACTACCGCTTGGTCGGGGAGTTCTAATTCAGTGCTCAACTGGTCGATTGCATTAGCATAGGATGCCTCAAATGCGGTAATCCAAAGCAAATGCTCGGATGCAACCGCCACTAAGCGCCCGTTAAAATGACTGTTAAAGGTCTGCGCTAGCGTTTGTAAGTCGCCATTAGCAAAGTAAAGACTCATTTGATACACCGTATCACCAACGAGGGTTAAATCACTCATCTGATAAAGCGATGGGTAAATTTGACTGAACGCTTGTGCAGCTGAATTGTCATCGTGAGCATCGGTATAGGCATTCATTTTTCCGGAAAGCACGACGTAGGCGGTGTTAAAATCGCGCTGGCCCTGCAACCACTGTAACGCATCCGTCCAAGTGTCATAATCAATGGGGATGTCCCCGGTCACGACCCGGTCGTTCACCGTTTGGGCACCCCCTTCACAAATCAGGGTTACCGGAGCCTGAATTCCCCGCAAAATTTGAATCAATTTGGCATACGGCAACACCGTCATAAAGCCCATCTGCACTCCTTGGGTGGCGAGTGCTGCTAATTGCTGATTCAATCGTGATTTATCAAGCTGGTCCGTTGCGGACAAAAACCCGTGGTCCAGGTCAGCTAAGAGTAACTTCTTCATCCAATTCATCCCCTCAAAATAAAAACCCACGATTAAAGTCGTGAGTTTGGTTTGGTATCATTATATCATTTTTGCAACTAGCTTGCTGTCCAATGATTATTCATTATAAATGGATGAATTCTTGTAAATATAGCGCATTAAGTCGCGTTGATCACTAAATTCGTATGGGTCATTGATCGTAACCGTGATGATTCGGTGCTTCCCAGGTAGTTGGCCGGTCCCGACAAAGCATAGTCCAGCAGCAGGGGTATATCCGGTCTTTAGCCCATCGACGTATAATTTAGGATCATAGAACGTCCGCCCCTTCAATAAATTATTATAATTATAGAGGTTTTGTCCAGCTACCTTAGCCGTGCCCAGCTTCGCATCATTGACTACCTGTGGATAATAGGTCAAGAGGTGTTGGGCAATTACAGCAAGCGCCTTGGCACTTACCATGTTCCCGGCAGTAGCCCCGCCGGTATACTTATAGCCATAGTGAACTAAATCGTTATTTTCTAAGCCGGATGCGGAGTTAAAGGTCGCATTCAGGTCCCATGCTTGGGCCTGTTTATTCATCATATCAATAAAATTGCCGTTCGAACCAGCGACCCATTGGCCCAGTGCAATCGCAGCATTGTTTGATGATTCAATTAGCGTTGCCCGGTACAATTGCCTTACGGTGTATTTCCGGCCGGCAACGAACTTAAAGCCCCCACCGATATTATTGTTATAACTCATCGAACGGAGTCCGGCATTTGAGGTATCAACGACTTGGTTCCAGCCGTTCGTCTCCTGGGCCTTTCTGACCACTAGGTAGAGGGTCATCAACTTCGCTATCGATGCCACCTTCATTTTTTTATTCGCATTCTTAGCGTAAATTACCTGCCCGTTAGTCGCATCGATTGCCATTGCAGCGGCGGCATGCTTCATTTTATAATTACCAGGAACAATGTTGTTCGTGGTAATCCCGGAAGCCCCATCATCATAATCGTAATTATAATTGTATGCGGCACTGGCACTAAACGTCTGGGGGGATACCGTTCCAAAGAACGAATTCACGGCTGGCGCCAACCCCACTCCAGCGGTGGTGGTCATTACAATCACCAGTTTCGTCAGATTCTTTTTTAAATTCATTTTATCAACCCTTCTTTTTATTACGGAAATCATAGTATTAACTTAACATCTTAGCAAATGATTAACAATTCATTTATGGCAAATGTAAACTAAGTGTTATCTAAGCATTTCGTTTGTAACATTTGACCTTGCATTTCATTTTAGATTACGTTACACTAATCAAGTTAAATAGATATAGAGATGTTTGGGGTGCTATTCGGCTGAGATAATACCCATTGAACCTGATCCAGTTAGTACTGGTGGAGGAAAACGTTTTCATTGATCAATGGTGTACATATCTAGGGGGACCCTCGTTTTGAGGGCCCCTTTTTCTATCTATTTAACCATGATCATTTATCTATTTTATTTGAAAGGAAGGATTTTCCATGTCCAAAAAATGGAGTCTTAGAAACATTATTTTAATTGCATTAATTGCCATCGTGTGTGGGGTCATCTTCTGGTTGACCAGTTTTATCTATAACGCCCTCACCTTAATTTTAACCCCAATCGGGTTAGCACCGGCCGCCAATGATATTTCATTGGGACTTTGGATCGTTGCTGGACCGCTTGCCGGGGCCATCTTTAAGATGCCCGGGGTCGCAATCTTCTCAGAAGTGGCCGGGGCAGTCGTTGAAATGTTCCTCGGTGACCAATGGGGCGTCATGAACGTGGTTTCCGGATTAATTCAAGGGGCCGGGGCCGAATTAGGGTTTGCCGTGACCGGCTACAAAAAGTACGGCCACTTCCAATTGTTCTTAGGGAGTCTGTTTACCACCATCATCACGTTTATCTGGGATTGGTTCAGAAACGGTTACAATGCCTATGGCATCGGGATGGTCATTATCTTGTTCATCATTCGCTTCATTTCGGTCTGGGTCTTCAGTGACCCCGTTTCAATGGCCATCACCAAGTTGTTGAAGCGTAGCCACGCAATTACAGCATAATCATCAAATGACTAAATAGGGATAAAGCACTTATGGAGCCTTGCTGATAAGTGCTTTATTTTTAACTAATAGAGAGGAAGTTATTAATGGCAGCCGTTACCGTCAGTCATTTTACGTTCACCTACCAAAATAGTGCCCACCCCGTCTTAGCCGACGTCAACCTAACCTTTACGGATGCGCACATCAGCCTGATTGCCGGACCGTCTGGAACCGGTAAGTCAACCCTTTTAAAATCAATTGCGGGACTCTATCCTGAATTTGCCAATGGTGAGTACACCGGTACGATTAAGATCGGTCCGAAGCCATTAGCTGAGATTCAGCCGACCGCTTTAAGTGGCGTCGTTTCAATGATGTTTCAAAATCCGAACCAACAATTTACGATGACCACCGTCAACGACGAACTCCAATTTGCTCTCGAAAACCGGCAAGTCGATCCGGAAGTAATCCCAGAACGGATTGATGCCGCCCTTCAATTTGTTAACATTCAAAAATTAAAGCACCGACACCTTAACGCGCTCTCCGGTGGTGAAAAACAAAAGGTGGCCCTTGCCATCATCATCGCAATGGATTCGGATGTCATCTTGTTGGATGAACCGTTCGCCAGCTTGGACCGCACTTCACGAGCCGATCTATTGCACCAGTTAGTCCGGTTACGCGACCAACGGGGCAAAACGATTATTTTAGTTGATCATGACCTGTCCGGGTACCAAGACGTCGTTGATGACTTCTTTTACTTAGAAGCCCACCAGTACCAAATTCAAAAGTTAACTAATGCCCAGGTCGAGCAACTATTGGTCCCGTTCGATCATGCTGATTTAAAGGCGGTCAAATTAGCACTGCCGACCCCAAATGAGCAGGCTGCATTGAACTTAACCGACTGTGAAATAAAGCAGGGGCAAGCCACGTTACTAAGGGCCCCTCAATTTCAATTTTACGCCCATCGGGTGACCCTGATTACCGGTGAGAACGGGATTGGAAAGTCAACGCTGTTCAAAGCAATGACCCGCTTATTTAAATACCAGGGATTAATTGCATACCACGGTCAAGATATTCAAAAGCTCCGTAAGAAAAAGTACCTTGCCAACGTTGCCCTCGTTTTTCAAGATGCTGAAATGCAATTTATTGACATTACGATGGAAGAAGAGCTCGCCCTATCGGTTAAAAACGCAAGTAACCATCATTACACGCAAGATGATATCAACGCAATGCTAACGGCCTTACACCTTGACGGGCACGAACAACAGGTGGTCTACACGCTTAGCGAGGGGCAAAAAAAGAAGCTCCAAATTATTGAAATGTTGATCATGGGGACCGATGTCTTATTAATGGACGAACCGTTCAAGGGCCTCGATATCAATTCATTAGCAGTCATCGTCCAAATGTTACAAACGGCTAGCCAACGCTTTCACCAGACCATCATCATTATCAGTCATCAGTTGAGCGGCTTAGAAACCCTATTTGACTACCACGTTGAATTTAAAAATCAACAACTAACGTATCGGGGGGCCCTACTATGAACCCAGCAATCAAATTATTAATGACCATTATCATTGGGATCGAAATTTCATTCGTCCAAAACATTCCAGTCAACCTGTGCATCATCGCGGTCTGTCTTACTTATTTATTACTCAAACGGGTCGCATTCAAATCATTACTGTACCTGTTTTTATACCCCATCATTCCAGCCACCGGACTGTTGGTCTCACAGGTCTTCTATGGAACCCAGGGCCCAGAAATTGGGTGGGTCCTTTTTACCCGGTTATTTACCTATATCTGGTTGGGAGCCACATTTACCATGACTACCAACATCAAGGACCTGGCATTCACCCTCGAACAAAATTTTAAATTACCATCCAAATTTGCATACGGGGTCTTGACGGCGTTCAACCTGGTCCCACGGATTATCATCGAGGTCCAAACGATTCGCCATGCCGCCTTAATGCGGGGGGTCACAATGCAATTGTGGTCGCCTAAGTTATATTTCAAGGCCATCTTAGCAGCCATCAACTGGTCAAGTGACCTCTCTCAGGCCATGATTTCACACGGCTTTGTTGAGGACGCCCCGCGGACCCACGTGGTCAAAACGGCCGTCAAATGGACCGATTTTGCAAGTTGCGCCCTTTGGTTAATTTTGGTGCAGGTCCCGATCTTTATATTCTGAAATCAGGCATGGACCTTTTAATTCAGGCCTGGTTATAATATAATTAAGTTAATCAACCACTTCAGGAGGCAGATTATGACTAATGGAATTAGTACCATTTCAAAGGAAATTATTGATTTCCAAAAGGACACGGCTTGGCCAGATACCCAGTTAGCTTTCAATCTCCACATTAGCGTTGAACGGCTTCACGACATCAAGTCGATGGAAAAGCAACCCACCAACGAAGAAAAAGAGTTAATTGAAAACTTCATTGAAAACAATCAAGATAATTTTACTAAGTAAAAAACCAGCCATTGGGCTGGTTTTTTTATTAATGATTTTGATTTTTAGCAAAGTTCAGTCCATCATCGACCAAAAAGGCCTCGAGATAGCCAAATGCTAACTCACCGATATCATTGAACGCCACCGCTTGTTTAGCATCTAATTCGGTATAGTCAAGATCAACGGGTTGGAAATGGACTTGCTTGGTAATCGGAGTCATATCGACCGGATACCCTAATTGCCCCTCGGCATTCCGGGAAGCAATCCGCACTAATTGATGGAGGTTAATGGCCTGTTCCAATAACGCATCTAATACGTCCGCGCCCATATCAAATTCACGTTCATCATTTAAGACCGGCTCTAAGAACGTATCCGCCTGCCGGTTCTCTTGATTAAAGCGCTTAATCAACCGCAGGTAATCGGAATCGATAAACAAGCGTGCGACCATGGTGTTTCTCATCAACACGTAGCCACCAAACTGCCCACTCATCGTGACCAGGTTAAAGATGACGTACTCGTAATTATAATTGACGACGTAGCCAATGTAGTAATACCCATTATTCGCAGCCGATTCAATTTCGAATAACCGGTGGGTGGCCTTAGAATCGGCAAACAGGTCCAAAATGTGCGGATCATCGCCAGCTACTTCGACCTGGTCGACGGAATCACCAAACAATAACTGCCGATTCTTGGTCAGCATTGTTAGTTCCTTCCCCAGAAATTCAATCGTCGTAATTTCGGCAATTTGAATCGTAGTTTTGTGGTGACTACTAAAATCAGTCTTATCCACCGTTATTAATTCAACCGCTTCGCTACTGACGACCTGATTTACAAGTCCCTTGTAACTCTGTGGCACTCCATGGGGTTGTTCAACGGTCACCATGACCATCTGCCCCTCTACGTAGGAACGGCCCAAAATTTCCAAGCGAATGTTTGCCAATTTGTTAATCGGCATCAGGTTCGTTTCAGCAATTTCTTTAAAATGGTAGTGCTTAGCAATATCCATCCGGCGCTTCATAAGCTGTAGATCCTGGCTATTATCCACTTCCACATCGTAGACGACCATCAGGTCTAAATAAACCATCCCATCCGGCATTCCCCACTCGTCGTAGGTCCTAAGCACTAATTCCTCACTGTTTTCATCCAGTAGGTATACATATCCAGTAAAAATGATGTCATCAACGCGATAGACGTTCACAACTGCACCGCGATTGTACGCAGCTTTTAAATTATTAATTACAATTCCCATTCAATTCCCCCGCAATTTTTAAGAGATTGCAGTACTCATATACTGTTTTAATTGATCCCCTTGTAGGCCATTGCTGACCCCTACGATCAACTTGATGCGCGCCTTGGGACCATTTAACCCCCGACAGAGGCTTACGCCCATTTTTTCGAGCTCGATCCCGCCGCCTTGATAATCATAAATATCTTGCGCCATCCCATTATAACACCGTGAAACTAAAATCACTGGAATCCCCCGGTCCAAGATGCGTTTTAACGCTGGTAAGGTAGCGGGTGGTAAATTGCCAGATCCTAATCCTTCAATTACTAAGCCCTTCGTATTCCCGTTGTTCAAAGCATCCAATAGGGTCCCATCCATCCCGGCAAAGGCTTTCAATAAAAAGATACCTGCTTCAACGTGGTCGATGTTAAAGGCATCGCTTTTGATCAACTCTTGAAAGAAGTATGGCTGATGCTTGCTAATGATCCCTAAGGGGCCAAAAGTGGGGGTCTTAAAGGTCGCTAGGTTCGTAGTATGCGTCTTAGTCACATAGCGTGCCGTGTGGATTTCATCATTCATTACAACCAATACGCCCTTCCCAATTGCATCGTCAGATGCGGCCACTGCCACTGAACTCTGGAGGTTATACAACCCATCGGAGCCAATTTCATTAGAAGAGCGCATCGCCCCGGTTAATACTACCGGTAGGCGGTTCGGTAAGGTCAGGTCCAAAAAATAGGCCGTCTCTTCCAGTGTATCGGTCCCGTGGGTAATTACGACGCCATCAATTCCATCCCGTTCGGCTTTTAACACCCGGTCCCTTAATTTAAGCATGATTTCAGGGGTCATATGCGGTGATGGAAGATTAAACATTGGATCATTGATTAACTTCACCGTTCCATCGAGAGTGACATCATGGCCAGCGATTGGATTTTCCTGGTTGGGCATCACCTCACCGTTGTCATCTGCGGACATCGAAATCGTTCCACCAGTGTGAATCGCTAAAATTGTTTTCAATTTAATTCCCCCTTAAAGTTGTTCATTTAACACGTTTACGAATAATTATAAACTGAATTCTAAAAATCTTCATTGTTTTTTAAATAAAAAAATGCTAGAGTTATCATTATTAAATAGATGTGCCTATATAATACCAAAATAAGGTTGGTTAGTTTCTACCCGCACCCGTAAAGTGCGGACTATAAGCAAATGGGAAGGTCCGGTTTGCTTTTGCATCCGGATTTTTTGCATACCACCGCTTGGTCGTTATTCCAGACACTTGGAAGGATGATTAATTTGCAAGAGATTCGTGCTGAATCTAAATTTAAAAATGCGTTATTAGGTTTTCAACACCTGTTAACGATGTATTCCGGAGACGTAATCGTCCCGCTTTTGATTGGGACCGCCCTTCACTTTAGTGCGGCTGATATGACGTATTTAATTTCTACTGACATCTTTATGTGTGGGATTGCCACGTTACTTCAGTTAAAGCGGACCCCGTTGACTGGGATCGCATTACCAGTCGTTCTTGGGTGTGCGGTTCAATACATCGCGCCCCTAAAGGCGATCGGTAGTCAGTTTGGGATCGGCGCCATGTATGGCTCGGTCATTGGTGCGGGGATCTTTATCTTCCTGATCGCCGGTTGGTTCGCAAAACTACGCCGTTTCTTCCCTCCCGTTGTGACCGGTTCATTAATCACGGTCATTGGGTTTTCGCTAATCCCGGTTGCCGTTCAAGACATTGGTGGAAATGACCCGACTGCCGCAAACTTTGGGAACGGGACCCACCTCTTGATCGGACTAGCGACCCTATTAGTGATCATCCTGTTAAACGCATATGCAAAGGGCTTTTTCAAGGCCATTTCGGTCTTAGTCGGTATGTTAGTTGGGACCCTAATCGCTGGTTCGATGGGGTTGGTATCCCTCAGTGCGATCGGGCAAGCCAGTTGGTTTAGACTCCCGATTCCATTTTACTTTGGGGCCCCCCACTTTGAATGGTCATCGATCGTTACCGTCAGCTTAGTCGCATTAACAACGATGGTCGAATCGACCGGGGTATTCTTTGCCCTGGGTGACATCGTGGGGCGTAAAATCAATAGTGACGACCTCAAGCGTGGTTATCGTTCGGAAGGGTTAGCAGCTATTTTAGGGGGGATTTTTAACACCTTCCCATACTCGACCTTCTCCGAGAACGTAGGGGTGGTTCAAATTTCAGGAATCAAGAGTCGTAAGCCCATTTACTACTCCGCATTCTTCTTGTTACTATTAGGATTGCTCCCTAAGGCCGCTGCCCTTGTGTTGATCATGCCCGATTACGTATTAGGTGGTGCCATGATCGCCATGTTTGGCCTAGTCGGGGTGCAAGGAATCCGGGTGCTCCAAAAGGTCGACTTCAATGACAATGACAACCTCTTGATCGTTGCGATTTCAGTCGGCTTAGGGCTAGGGATTACATTTTATCCCCAAATCCTGAATTCACTCCCCGATTCCATCAAAATCATCTTGGATAACGGAGTGGTTATCTCAAGCCTATCAGCTGTGTTATTAAACGTTATCTTTAACTTTAAAAAACCACATCAACAAATTGATTAATCATCAAAGCCGCCCAGGTGGATTTCACCGCGGGCGGCTTTTCGTTTGGTTTCGTTGAGGAGCCGTTATGCAAATCAGCATTATTTAAATGCAATTCAATGGTGATAGGATAAACTATCAATATTATATTTAGTCATAAAAAGGACCCGATAATCGTTAGATGTTGCCTAACAATTATCGGGTCCTTCATAGTTGGATTAAATTACTTTGGATAGGAAGTCTTGGGCCCGTTCGGTCTTTGGCTTACTAAAGAATGATTCTGGATCATTTTTTTCCATAATCTGGCCATCGTCCATGAACCAGATCTGGTTCGCAACGTTTTTAGCGAAATCCATTTCATGGGTCACCACTAACATCGTCATTCCCTGTTGAGCCAGGTCCTGCATTACCGATAGCACTTCGCCCACCTTTTCGGGATCAAGTGCACTGGTGGGTTCATCAAAGAGCATCACTTCTGGTTGCATGGCCAACGCCCTGGCGATCGCCACTCGTTGCGCTTGCCCACCGGATAAGCTACTAGGATAAACATCAGCCTTATTATCCAAACCGACCTGCTTTAATAGTTGATGGGCAATCTCAGTTGCCTTTTGATCAGCCATTTTCTTGACCTTGATGGGAGCGACCTTAATGTTGTCCAACACGGTCATGTTCTCAAAGAGGTTAAAGCTTTGAAATACCATTCCCATCTTGGTCCGCAGCTTGTCTAATTGCTTATCGTTACACTTCATTAGGTCCTGCCCATCAAAGTATACGGCCCCGGAAGTGGGTTTGCCTAACATGTTTAAACACCTTAAAAAGGTACTTTTCCCGGCTCCTGATGGACCAATCAAAGCAATCACTTGCCCTGATGTTACCTTAGCGTTAATCCCCTTTAAGACGAGGTTATTTTTAAATTCTTTTTTCACGTTTTCAACGTTTAAAATTGCGTCATCATTATTCATGTCTTAATCTCCTTTCGAATAAGCCTAGTAATCTGGAAATTCCAAACGTTAGGATGAAGTAAATGACCATTACGATAAAGATTGGTACGACCCCTTGGTAGGTATCGGCTTGCACAATTCTTAACTGGTAAATCAAGTCGGTAACCCCGATGATCGATACAATCGAACTTTCCTTGATCAATGAAACGAATTCATTCCCAAGGGCTGGTAAAATGTTCTTGATTGCTTGTGGTAACACCACGATCTGCATCGTTTGATGATTAGAAAAACCAAGGGACCGTGCGGCTTCGCTTTGACCGTCATCAATTGATTCAATCCCACTTCTGATGATTTCTGCAACGTACGCTCCAGAATTAATGAAGACTGCGATAATCCCGGAAGTCAATGCCGGCACGTTTACGATCGTCCCTAATCCAAAGTACACGAACATGATTTGAACCATCAACGGCGTTCCTCTGATAAATTCGATGTAGGCCACCGCAATTGCGTGGAAGAACTTATTCTTGGATAGTCTCATTAGGGCCAAGAGAATTCCGACGATCAATCCCAAGATCGTTCCGATGATGGAAATTAAAATCGTGTATTCAGTCCCCTTAATAAAGTAATCCTTGTAGTTATACATTTGTTGCCAAACTGAAATCTTTTGTTTCTTAGCGCTAGTGCCCATTTCCTTAGAAGCGGTCGGAATGAACTTATCAACGAATTCATGGCTTTCATTGGAAGCCTTAATCGTCTTGTTAGCAGCATTGACTAACGAAGTTGCCCCCTTATGGAAGGCCACCACGTTTTGAGCCTTAGCGGTATTGAACTTAGCATCGATGGCCTTGATGCCCTGCGTATTAGCAGCATAGGCTTCCCCAGTGGCACTTTCCACGGCCACCGCCTTAACCTTATTCGTCTTAAGCGCTAACACTAAATCGTTAACGCTTTCCATCCCCTTGATGGAAGGATTCTTGACCTGCTTTTTAACCAGGTTGTACTGGGTACTTCCAGTTTGCACCCCGACTGGTTGGTTCGCTAAGTCCTTATACGACTTAATGGAACTGTCATTAGAGTTGATCAATAAACTCTGTCCACCATTATAGTAAGGAATCGTGAAATCAACGCTCTTGGCTCTTTCCGGCGTCCGGGTCAAACCGGCAATGACCATGTCGACCTTCCCGGTTTGGAGGGCGACTAATAACGAATCAAAACTCATTGACTTAATCTTTAATTTAACGCCCATGTTCTTAGCGATCTGCTTAGCCAATTCAATATCGGCACCCATGACCTTCGCTTGACCACCCTCATTCTTCGTAAACTCGTATGGTGGGTAGTCGGGAGCCGTCCCCATGACGATGGTCCCCTTTTTCTTAATGTTAGTTAGATAGTTATCACTCGCATTTGCTTGAGTGTATGTATTTTTATTCATGAATCCAGTGAAGATACTGAACGTCATAATAAAAACCATTAATAACTTTACAACTTTGCCCTTCATAAAAATCAAAACCTCTCCTGTTTATTTATGCTATTTATCTTAACACTTAATGCAAAATTATACAATATCTTTCTTAATTTAAAGATAAATATACATGTTTTGCATATCTTCCTCTCCCCATCACTGACTTTTAAATCCCGTTTCAGCCTTGAGTCCTAAATAACGGTTGATGTAAAATAAACGGAGGGGAGTGAACATTTTGAATCGATACTACCAACCTAAGGACGCCAAGGATGCAATGCGCTACATTGAAAAACTATTCAATCGTTATCGAAACGAACCACTAACGCAGGAGCTCTTGGCATACCACCAAAAACTAATCAGTCAAATTGCAACGAACATCATTCCGGTCGCTAAACAAGAACACAATCAACAACGGATCAAGGCCGCTCAAGAAATGGAAACAATCATGCAACAATGGATTCGCGCTAAGCTAATGGGACAACCCTTTAACGGCCGCATGCACCATTTTCAATTCGAGCCTGATAATCAGCGGATTAAATTCAAGCGCCATCACGTTAAGGTCAAGGGCAATTCTAATTTAAGATCGAGCCGCCATTAACCTTGCAGATTAGTGCAGAATCATTTAAGATTAACACCATGAGGTGATTATCAAATGAAGACTAAGATCGAACGTGAGGAACGTCAAAAAGCAATCGTTGATATGAATAGCTTTTTGTTAACGTATGCCGTTAACATCCTTCCTTCCGGAAATGGAAACATCGCAGGCACCGTTTACGATGCCATGAAAAATGATTTAACGGGTCTAGATGCACTCTTTAACGATGGTGGCATTGGCCGGACCCTTAAATTTACCGATATTGCCGCTGGGTGTGCCCGGAATCTTTACGATTTAGATCCCGAAGCAGCTGAAGCTGAAGGGCAAAGAATTACCACCGAAGCCGTTAACTACCTTGGCAATAACATTAATTCGTTTAACCACTGGTTAAGTGAATAATAAAAAAGACATCCGCATGGATGTCTTTTTTATTATTCAGCTAATTCAGCTTTGGCCGCTTGAATTTGTTTTTGGACCTGTGCAAAACCGGTTCCACCAAGTGAATTTCTTCTCTTTACGGCGGTTTCAGGTTTCAAGTCTTCGTAGACATCTGAATCGATTAAAGTCGAGTATTGCTTTAGTTCCTCAATCGATAGGTCCTGCAGGTTAATCTGCTTAACGATACAATCATAAACCATCTTACCAACGATGCCATGGGCCTGTCTAAATGGCATCCCCTTCGCTGCTAGATAATCAGCTAATTCAGTGGCGTTCGAATAGTCATTCGTGGTTGCATCATACATATTTTGCTTCTTTACCGAAATACCCTGAAGCATGTGAGTAAATATTTTAATAGATGGGATAATGGTATTGAATACATCGAAAACGCCCTCTTTATCTTCTTGTAAATCCTTGTTATATGCTAATGGTAACGACTTCATTGTGGATAATAGCCCGATTAAATCACCGTAGACCCGGCCGATTTTACCCCGAATTAATTCAGCCATGTCAGGATTCTTCTTTTGTGGCATAATTGAACTTCCGGTCGTGTAGGCATCACTAATTTCAATGTAATTGAATTCGTAACTAGCCCACATACTGATTTCTTCACAGAATCTGGATAAATGCATCATCATAATGGAAGCATTACTTAAAAATTCCAATGCAAAGTCCCGATCAGAAACGGCATCCAATGAATTGGCATACACCTGACCAAAGCCAATTTCCTTGGCCGTCATTTCACGGTCAATTGGAAACGTTGTTCCGGCTAGTGCCGCCGCCCCTAGTGGCGACATATCAGTGTGGTGTTGGTTAAATTCGAACCGTTCACAATCACGCTTGAACATTTGGTAGTAAGCCATTAAGTAATGGCCATACGAGATGGGTTGGGCGTGTTGTAAGTGGGTGTAGCCCGGCATGATGGTCTCAACGTTTTGCTCTGCCATCGTGACTAAAGTCTCCATTAAGCCCTTCAACAGCCCAATCACCTTTGGCAACCGCCGTTTCACATAGAGGTGAAAGTCGACTGCGACTTGGTCATTTCTAGACCGGGCGGTGTGCAACTTACCTGCGACCGGCCCGATACGATCAGTCAAAATTGATTCAATGTTCATATGAATATCTTCATTTTCATAACTAAAGTGGAGGTTCCCCTTTTTAAGGTCGGCCTGAATGTCCCTTAGCCCCGCATCGATCTGATCAGCATCCGCTTGGTCAATGATGTGCGTCTTAGCTAGCATGTGCAGATGGGCTAATGAACAGGTAATGTCCTCATCCGCCATTAGTTGATCAAAATAAATTGACGCTCCAAATTGATCAACTTCCTTGCTAGTGGGGGCCTGAAACCGGCCGCCCCATAACTTTTTATTTGCCATCGGTTTGCTCCTCATTCTTTGCTTCCACGTATTCGACTTGCTTTTCTCCCTGCTTGTTAATGCTATCCATTAATGCATGTTGTTGATTTTTAATTTGGACTTGGGAGTACACCTTGGTTGGTAAACTCCATAGCTTAATGAATCCGGCAGAAGCAAGTTGGTCAAATGAGTCAGCAGACGTGTAAGTTGCTAGGTCATCGTCGTAAAGTGAGTATTCTGACTTCCGGCCTAAGATAATGATGTTACCCTTAAAGAGCTTCAACTTAATGGTTCCAGTAACGTTTTGTTGGGTGCTATCAATGAATTTTTGTAATGCATCCATCAATGGTGAGAACCATAGTGCGTTATAGACCATATTGGCCATCTTTTCGTCAATCGTTGGTTTGAAATGGGCAACGTCCTTTTCAAGCGTTAGGTCTTCTAATTCTTCGTGGGCCTTTAAGAGTACGAATGCAGCTGGAGTTTCGTAAACTTCTCTGGACTTAATGCCGACCAACCGGTTTTCAACGTGGTCAATTCTCCCGATGCCGTGTTCACCAGCCACCTTGTTCAAGGTTTGGATAATATCCTTAAATGACATTGGCTTGCCATCCAATGCTACTGCCACCCCGTGTTCAAAATCGATTTCCACGATTGCGGGGGTGTCTGGGGTTTTTTCAATTGGGTTCGTAATCCCAAACGCATCTTCTGGTGCTGGGTTCCATGGGTTTTCCAAAACTCCACATTCATTTGCCCGGCCCCAAATGTTAGCATCGATTGAGTATGGTGAGTCTAAGTCAATTGGAATTGGAATGTTGTGTTCCTTAGCATAATTGATTTCTTCTTCTCTGGACCAGTGCCAGTCCCGTACGGGGGTCAATACTTCTAAGTTTGGATCCAAGTCGTTCACTGCTGTTTCGAACCGCACTTGGTCATTTCCCTTCCCGGTACAACCATGGGCAACGGCGGTAGCGCCCTCTTTATGGGCAACTTGAACTAATTTCTTACTGATCAATGGTCTGGAAAGTGCTGATACACAAGGGTATGCATTTTCATACATTAAGTTCCCCTTCAATGCGTAAGTTAGGTAATCGTTCGCAAATTCATCCAAACCGTCAATTACGTAAACCTTTGAAGCACCCACTTTTAAGGCCTTTTCCTTTACTTTGGTCAGGTCTTTCCCTTCTCCGACGTTGATACAACAAGCAATTACGTCATAACCCTTATTGATTAACCACGCAACTGATACTGAGGTATCCAATCCACCGGAATATGCTAAAACAACTTTCTTTTTCATAATTATGCACCGTCTTTCGTTCTATTTGATTTATTATTCATTATAATAACACCGTAAATGAATAAATACAACTAAAAAACGAAAAAAAGTGATTAAATATGTATTTTATTTAATTTTGCTGTATATTTAGCCAATTATGTTGAATGTGTAGTTTCATAATTGTTCACTTTAATGTTATTCATAAATTGGCTATAATAAAGTTATTCGATTTTTACGAAAAAGAAAAGACCGCCTATGGCGATCTTTCAATTTATAAACGGGAGGAGCACCATAATGAGTTTAATTATTGGTGAATTCATCGGTACCTACCTAATGTTAACGTTGGGATTTGGAATCAGTGAACTGATAAATTACTTTTTATACCCACGACTACAAACCCGCTACATCACCGGTCTGTATTGGGGATTAAGCATCTACTTTGCGTCATTAGTCACTGGACTATTATTTGGAACGGCTAATTACAATCCAGTCTTTTCAATCGTTCAAACCCTCAATGGCCAAATTTCGATCTGGATCATGTTGGGTGAAATCATTGCTCAAATTATCGCCGCCTGGCTGGCAGCGCAAACCACCTGGTCAATTTGGGAACGCTGGCTTTACACCCTTCCAGTCAACTTGAACTTCTATGCCACCGTGCCTAGTAACGTTAATCACCGCCTTAGAAACTTCCTTTGGGAAGCTGGCGGGACCGCAGTGATTGCCATTAACTCACAAACGATTAGTCTCTGGGGCTTCAATTCATTCTTTAACATTACAATCTCGTCATTTATCACCGCATGCTGTATTACGGTCATCTCACCGATTACCGGAGCTGCCTTTAACCCCACGCGGGACTGGGTGCCCCGGGCATTCTTCTCACATAAATTCAATGCTGCCCTTTCACAATGGCGTTACGCATGGATTCCAATGCTTGGCCCGCTTGCTGGTGCCGCCGTTATTATGCTAATCAAGGGCATCATCGTATTAATCTTTAATCAAAAATAAACTCCATCCCACAGGCATTAATCCCAGCGTGAATCGATACGATTGCGCTGGTGTACATAATTTTAACTTCCGCATCTGGAAATTCAGCTTTGACCTGCTCCTTAACGAACTCGGCAAACTCCTCGCTCCCGGTATAACTAAGCCCCACAAATTTAAGGGGGCGGCCCTTGATGGATTCCACATATTCACGGACCCATTTCTTTAGGGTCTTATTCCCACGACCCTTAGCCTTTAGCCCCAGTTCGGTATCGGTCAAGTGCAAAATCACGTGGAGGTTAAAGAGCTTTGAAATCATCCCCGTGACCCGACTGATTCGTCCGCCACGTTCCAAGTTCTTCAGGGTACTAACCGCAATATAGAGCTTACTATGATCAATGATCTGATTGACCCGGTCACAAATTGCGTCCCGACTAGCACCAGCTTGTGCTAATTGAGCTGCAGCTAAAACCTCTTGGCCTAGAATTTGGTCGGTCGTATGGGTATTAATGACGGTGACCTTATCATCGCCGATCATGCGAGCGGCCTGTTGAGCGGTATTGACGGTCCCGCTTAAAATTTCGGTCATATGAATGGAGATGACCTGACTCCCATCTGCAGTTAGTTGTTCATAGGTTTGGATAAAGTCCCCAATGGCAGGCTGACTAGTGGTGGGGAAGGCCTTATTGGGGTTATTTTCGATGTAATCGACCAATTCCTGTCCGTTAATGGTAACGCCGTCCTTATAGACCTCGTCGCCAATCAAGACGTTCAATGGAATTACGGTAATGCCATACTGTTTTGCTTGTGCTTCTGTAATTAATGATGTTGAATCAGTAACAATTTTAATCATTTCATCAAAATCTCCTTCGATTTTAAGTTATACCACCATTTTATCGAATATTCGTGCAAAATGATAACATTAGGAAGTTTTTCAAATATAAATTAATCTTTTCAACCATAACTCACCGCTCATTATCCAGGCTAAGGAGGATTTAGCATGCCAACCGTTAAAATTGGGGTCCGCGATTTAATTAAGTTCACTCTCAGAAGTGGCGACTTAAACGCCCGTTTAAATAGTCAAAATACCGGCCAACAGGGTGCCAAGATCCACCGTAAGCTGCAAAACCAACATGGAACTGGATACCAAGCAGAACAATTTCTAGAACAATTAGTGACCATCAATAATAATCAATACTTAGTCAACGGACGTGCTGACGGCATCATCATGGACGAAGAACCCGTAATCGAGGAGATCAAGACCTCAGACGTTGAATTCAACGACTTACCGGATAGCATCCTAACGCTTTATTGGGGACAGGTAAGCATCTATGCCCACCTATTAATGAACACCGATGAATCGATTGAACAAGTTAAAATGCAGCTGACCTACGTGCAAACCCCTGAGCAAAGGATCACTAAACAAATTCGTGAAATTAAGCGTGATGAAGCACAGGCCTTCTTCACACACGTCATTGATGAGTACCGCGAATGGCTCGTCCTGCGCGAACAATTGACCCACCAACGGGTGGCTAGCGCTAAGCAATTAGCCTTTCCGTTTGCGGAGTTTCGAACGGGGCAACGCGATTTTGCAGCGGTCGTTTACAAAACCATCGCGTTCAAAAAGCACCTCTTTGCCGAAGCCCCGACTGGCACTGGTAAAACGATTTCGACGCTCTTTCCAACCATCAAGGCGATGGGCGAACAATTAATCGACCGTTGCTTTTACCTAACGGCTAAGCAAAGTACTCGCCGGGTCGCAGAGGATGCAATGGCCATCATGGGTGAACAGGGCTTAAGAGCTAAGAGTATCACCCTAACTGCAAAGGAACAAATTACATTCGCAGCAGAACGAGACCTAGCTGCGGAGCAAAACCCCTACATGATTGGCTATTACGATCGCCTCAAACCAGCATTAAAGGACATCTTAAATCATCATGATCAAATCACCCGTTCCACGATCGAAGAATATGCGGAACAATATCAGATCGATCCCTTCGAATTTTCATTGGATCTGAGTGAATTTTGTGACGTCATCATTGGTGATTATAACTACCTCTTCGACCCCCAAGTCCACTTGGCACGGTTCTTTACGGTCCCAGACGACCGTAATTGCTTCTTGGTCGATGAGGCGCACAACCTGGTCAGCCGGTCCCGTGAAATGTATTCCACCGCCATTTCCAACTACGGACTCACCGATATGATTGATCAATTAAAAAAAGAACCCGTCAAAAACGAAGCGATCATCAGGCCGCTACGTACGATCAAAAACTCATTTGCCCACTACTACCGACTCTTGGGCAAGGAACAGGTCGAAACGATGGTCTTTGAAACGCCCCTGACCAATATCGTCCAACACCTTTCCGACGCAGCCCTGGCAATCCACCGGTGGCTCCCGAAGCAAGCGGATAACGATACAACTAAGCGGGTGGTCGAATTCTACCTTACCTGCCTAAATTACCTTAAGATCAACGACCGTTATGACCCTAAAATCTATCGGACCCGCTTAATTCGCCGCGGCTTAACGATTACGTTCCGCCAGTTTTGCATGGATCCCAGTGAGTTCATCGCAGAAACGCTCGCCTGTGGTGGCAGCACCATTTTCTTTTCCGCGACCCTCTCGCCAATCGATTACTACCGTCGGGTCCTGGGCGACGAAGACGATAGTTTGGCCTACCAACTCGCCTCCCCATTTCCACCCGCCAATCAGCTGATTTTAACGGCGAATACCATTCACACCACCTACCATCAACGCCAAGCCAGCATCCCTAAAATCCACGATGCCATCATGGCAATGGTCAGGGCTAAGCCGGGCCACTACCTCTTTTTCTTCCCCTCGTTCAAGTACATGGAGCGGGTCCGGGAATTCTTTGAAACCAACGACCGGGAGCAAAAGTTAATCGTCCAGACCCGTGATATGACTGTCGAGCAACGCGAACAGTACCTAGCAGCCTTTCGCAATCATGACCAATCGATGGTGATTGGGTTTGCCATTTTAGGTGGAATCTTTGCTGAGGGAATCGACCTTAGTGGCGACCAGTTGATTGGGGTCGGCATCGTCAGTGTCGGACTGCCGGGATTAAATGAAGAAACGAACCTCGTTCGCGATTACTTCGATGCTGAAAATGGCAACGGCTTTACCTACGCCTACCAACTCCCCGGCTGGAACCACGTGGTCCAAGCTGCCGGCCGGTTAATTCGTACGGCCAGCGATCAGGGCATCGTTACCCTAATGGATAGCCGGTTCAATCAAGCTCGCTACCGCCAATTATTTCCCACCAACTGGCAATTGACTCAAACGGTGGGGACCGCCCAACAGTTAAACCAAAGGGCCAATCAGTTTTGGCACCACCAACTAAAATAACCCCCCGTTAGCACGCTAACGGAGGGTTATTTGAATTAAATTAGTTTAAGAATTCAGCTTCGCGTGCGATACATACAGCAGCTGGAACTGAGAAGTCCTTTTGAACCACCGTTAACTTACCAGTATCAGCATTCCGTTCAAAGACGGTCCCGTTATCTGATTCTTGGTTGACTACCACCAAGAGGCTTTCATCGGCACTTAAATTAAAGTCCCGTGGAAAGTCACCTTCAACTGAGGCCCGTTCAACGAACTTGAGACTGCCCTTAGCATCGGATTCAAAGACTGCGATCGTATTGTTTCCACGGTTGGAAACGTATACAAAGCGGCCGTCGCCAGAAACCCGAATGGCGGCACACCCATTGTGTTCAGTCCAGTCCGCTGGAATCGTGGAGTGCACTTCACGAACGGAGAACTGACCAGCAGTGGCATCGTAATCTAATACGGCCACGTTACTACTTAATTCACCGACTAAATAAGCAACGCCCTTCTTAGCATCAAAACGGATGTGGCGGGGGCCAAACCCATCTTCTAGCTCTAAGTAGCTCACTGCACTTAACTTGCCATCATCACTAACGTCGTATAGGTACACACGGTCTTGCCCAAGATCAACTACGACCAAGCGACCATCTGGAGTTAAGTCAGCAAAGTGGGGGTGGGGGCCATCAGCTTGTTCAGGCCGGGGACCCATTTGTCCCTCATGCTTAACTGAATCCACCTTAGCAAGGGTGCCATCTGAGGCAATCTTATAAACATTGATCACGCCAGTATGGTAATTGGCGGTGTAAACTAATTGCCGCCCCTCATCCACTGAAATGTAGGCCGGGTTGGTTCCCTTATCATAGTCGGTTTCGATCGTTCTGGATGGGACTTCCTTACCATCTAAGACCAACACACCACCATGAACATCGTCGCCATTCACTTCCTTAGCAACGGAATAAATTACGTCCTTCTTGGATAGTGTTACATAAGTCGGATTCGTAGCTTCCGCAACTAATTGGAGGTTTTGTAGTTGTTTTTTATCAGTGTCTAATTCAACTTCATAAAGCCCCTTACTTGCGCGTTTAGTATACGTTCCGATTAAAAATTTTTCAATCATCATTATCCGCCCTTTTCATTTAGTATTATTGATTACCCTTCTATTATCACATATTTTAATTTGAAAACGAAATGATACCCCCATTGAAAACTTAATTTGACATTTTTTTTAATTATAATATAATGATAAGCAATATATTAAGCGTTGATGAGAAAAAGTAATTAGTGAATCCACTTAGAGAGTCTATGGTTGGTGCAAATAGACTGGTCATCACTAATGAACAATGGTCTTTGAGCTCCTCGTTGGTGAATAATTAGCCAATGACGGCCTCCCACCCGATATCGTGGCCCGAAATGAATTCATTTCGGATCAGGTTGATGTTTAATCAACGAACTAAGGTGGTACCACGAGCATTCGTCCTTTACGGGCGGGTGCTTTTTTGATTTGAAAGGAAGGTTTTTAATGGCAAAACAAGCACAATCATTTACTAAATCAATGGAAAGCAGGCATTTGATCACGCTCAGTCTAGGCGGTGTCATTGGGACCGGGATCTTTATGAGCTCTGGATACCTAATTCAATCTGCGGGGGCCATTGGCACAATCATTGCATATGGGATTGGGGCGTTATTGGTCTGCTTAGTCATGCTATGTCTGGGCGAACTCACCGTCCACGACCCCAACACCGGGGCCTTTCATCGCTATGCCAGCAAGTACATTAGCCCGGGGGTCGGCTTCGTTACCGCTTGGCTATACTGGCTGACCTGGACGATTGCGCTCGGGTCTGAATTCGTGACCCTGGCAATTCTAATCCAAAAGTGGTTCCCCACCATCCCGACTTGGATTCTAACGATCATCTTTACGCTCCTGATTTTAGGCATCAATTCATTTAACCTCACCTTCTTTAACCGGGCTGAATTTTGGATGTCGATCGTGAAGGTCTTAGCATTGGTCGCATTCATCGTAATCGGCCTCGGCATGGTATTTCAAATCATTCCCGTGCATCACGCTAACTTTGCCCCAGATTTCAAGGAACTGGTTAAACCGGGGCTGTTTCCCAGTGGTTTTGCCCCCATTTTCTCGGTCATCCTAGCCGCCAACTTTGCGTTCTCGGGGACCGAGATGATCAGTGTTGCAGCCGGTGAGACCGATAACCCCAAACGGGCGATTCCAAAGGCCATCTTCCAAACGTTGGTCATCTTAATCGTTTTGTTCATCGGGACGATCGTGATTATGGGTGCCTTGCTCCCACGGAAATCAGCGGCCTTGACCGATAGTCCCTTCATCGCCGTGCTTAATAACTGTGGGATTCCATACGCTAGTGATATAATGAATTTCATCCTATTCATTACCGTCCTATCAGCTGCTAATTCCGGAGTCTATGCTGCATCCCGGATGATTTGGTCACTTGCTGATCAAAAGACGCTCCCTAAGCGCTTAGCTAAGCTTAGTAAGCACGGGATTCCGGTATACGGACTGCTCCTAACGATTTTGGGTGGGCTATTATCACTTTTTTCAAGTATTTACTCCCCGAAGTTGGTTTACCTGGCGCTGACTGCTATTTCATCATTTGCGGTCGTAATGGTCTGGTTAATCATCGGTTGGGCGCAATTGAACTTTAGAAAGCAGTTTCTCGCTGCCGGGCATGATTTAAATGAACTCAGCTACCGGACCCCCGCCTACCCGCTGGTCCCATGGTTGGTCATCATTATCTGTGCGATTTCACTAATCGGGATTGCTTCTGACCCTAACCAACGGATCGCACTCGAAGTGGGAATTCCATTCTCACTACTGTGTTATGGTTACTACCAATTAATCTATCGGAAAAAATTAACTAAATAATGGAGGTCTTCAATATGAGTAAAATTAGTCAATGGGCACAACAACAACCCACCATCTTAATCGACTGTGCACTATCGTACGGTTTAGAACAACGCAACATTCAATTGAACAACAAGCTATGGACCGCTAGCGCCCTGCAAAGCCATCCCGACATCATTAAAGCGATCCACAAGGATTACTTTAATGCCGGCTCGAACATGACCGTTACTGACACCTACCAGGGCAGCGTCCCCGGCTTTATCGATGCTGGTTACACTAAGGAGCAAGCGATCGAATTAATTCAACGGTCGGTCAAATTAGCCCGGGAGGCCCAAGCGGAAGTGACCGTTCCCCAAACGACCTGGGTCGCCGGTGCAATCGGCCCCTATGGTGCTTTCTTAGCGGATGGTTCCGAATACGTCGGTAACTATGGCATCAGTGAGGCTGAATTAATCAAATTCCATCAAGACCGCCTCCAAACGCTAGTTGAAGCTGGGGTCGACCTCTTAGCGTTCGAAACGATTCCCGACTTTACCGAATTAAAGGCCATCAAACAATTACTCAGTCAGTATCCAGGAATCGATGCATTCGTATCCTGTTCCATTAAGGATGCCCACCACATTAGTGACGGAACCGACCTGCTTGAAGTCCAAGCCCTCCTCGAAACGATTCCCAACGTGATTGCATATGGCTTTAACTGTAACCACCCTGAATTTACCGTGCCCGGGCTCACCTACCTCCATGACCATCAAACCAATGCTAACCAATCACTAATCGTCTTTCCAAACTCAGGGGCCCACTACGACCCTAGTACTAAGGAATGGTCACAGGCCACTGCGTTTAGCTTCGGGAAAGCTGCCAAGGAATGGCAAGCTGCCCATGCCAAGTGGATCGGCGGGTGCTGCGAAGTGTCTGTCCAAGATGAACGTGACATGCGAGATGCTTTATTCCCTAACGCCATTGATGTAAAATAGCCCCCACATCATCAATTGGGAGGAACAAAGAATGAACTTTGAAGGATTACATCCACTAATGACCGCTCACTACCGCTTAGATTGGCTAACTAAGGCTAAGCTACCGGCCGTAATGAAACTAAATCGTGCGTTGGGCCACCCTAGCTCACTTCAAGCCACCAGTGAGTTCGTAAATGAGACCATGCGTAAGATTATGGCCGGCCAACTACTATGCTGGGGCATCAGTAATCGTGATGAGCAATTAATCGGTTTGGTGACGATCAAAAACCTCGCCGAACCCGAAGTGGTTGTTACCACCAAAATCAATCCAGCATTTAAAGCCGGATTTAACGGTGCGGAGGTTAAAGATAGCATCGCAAGCCTCTTAAGTGGGATTCACCATCAAGTCGGGACCTGGCGTGATTAAGCCCTAATTTTAAAGAATAATTATATATTAGCTGAAATATTTGATTATTCGTTTAATTTGTCTTATATTAATTAATAAGTTAACTTAATTAATAATTATTATAAAGTGGCAGGAGGCTAAAATATGGAAGATACATCAGTTTATGACAGATCCATTGCCATCTTAAAACAAAATCACATCAGAATTACGCCCCAACGACAGATTATTCTTAAGTATTTAATCAATCACCATAATCATCCATCGGTGGAAACGATTTATAAGGCTCTGGAAAAGGATTTTTCGAACCTAAGCATGGCAACCGTTTACAATACGTTACGGCTATTTGAGGATATTGGCATCATTATCCAACTCCCCAATAAGGACGGCGGAGTCCGCTTCGATTTCTTTGGCACCCCTCACTTTCATGCCATTTGTGAACACTGTGGTAAGATCATTGATATTCAATACCCAAATTACAATCAACTCGACCATGAATTACAGGACATTACCAAAAAACAGGATCCAGACTTCACCCCGAGTCGCTCCAAAGTGGAAGTGTATGGATTATGTAAACAATGTCAACAAAAATTAAATCAATAACCAAATCAAAAACCAGGTTGTGCATGCTGCACAACCTGGTTTTTTATAATTAATAGTAATGATTTTAACCTAAGAACTTCCGTAACTTAGCTTGCCGTTCGATCAATAACGTTCTAGTTTCCTTGTCATTGATGCGGTCCATGTCAGCAGCTAATTCAGCATGCTTAGCTTCAGCATCGTTCGTTGGACCGGCTTGAATATCAAATAAATCATCCATTGCCTGAACGTCTTGTTCAACGGCTTCCCATGCGGGATTTTTTTGCTTCAAGACGGCCATGGCAGCTGGACTGTAGTACTTAGCAACGTGTTCGAAGTCATGACGAATGTTTGGATAGTACTTAACCAACGTTTCGAATTCCTTCTTGCTTAAGCGTTGCAAGACCCGTCCGGTCCCAATCAATTCTGGTGGCACCCCAACTGAATAGAGGGCTCCGGTGAACGTAATTGCCCGTGGCATCTTGTAACCATCGACATCCCGTGAATAACCAATGATTCCAACGTGTTGGTGTCGATCCCGACGCTTAGGGAACGCATCGAAGATTGGTTGAAGGTCATTGATCAATGGATCGAGGGTTTCGTGGTATTCCTTAGCAGTCTTGCCAGCAATGCTTAACAACGTCTTTTGGTCTTCGTCATTAATTGGATGGAAATCATTCGTTTGCAAGCCCTTCCGTAATTTTTCAACTGCAGGCTTGACAACATCCAATGGGTAATCATATCTAAATGCAGATTGAATGGTAGCAGTCTTTAGACCAGGGAATTCTTGTAAGTACCGATCGATCATTAATGGTGATAGTCCCCCTCTAAAGATGGTACTACCAGTTCCGGCAATTGGATACACTGGGAGGTTGGCTTCATCCGAAAATTCAGCTAACTTAGTCAATGCTAATTTGTTTCCAATGATACTATTAATGAATCCGTTTGAAAGCGCTGAATCAGATCCCGCAAGAAAGACCCGTAAGTATGGGACTTCACGGTTAAAGTGTTCCTTATAGAGTTCGGTAAACTTCTTTAGCACCTTTGGAGCACTTAATTGGGCTTCAAAACTTTCAAATAGTGGAATCATTTGCAATGTATCTGCATTCTTGAATCCTTGACTAAATTCTTGATCCTTAAAGTGAGCTAACCGGGAGAATTTTTCTTCCATTTCAAAAAGTTGATCAGCTGATTGGGTCATTGGTAAAATTGCTTCGAATAATGGCCGGTTTTCAAATTGTAAATCCCGTGCAAAATCTTCAGCTAGTAACATTGTGGTCATGGCTTGCATTAAGCTATAACCCTTTTCTTCCCAGATGTTAGGCAACCGGAACGTTAAAAACTTATCCTTGCCAAGTGGGTGGTTCTTAAAGTATTCATAGTGTTCAGTGTAAAGGCGGTCGATTACTGATGCATCGGCATGCTTTCCTTCCCAATCCCACATGTATTCATCTGCATTCAATTTTGAAAAGTTTTCGTAGGCTTCATCGATTTCACGCGATGCTGAAACGAATGGACTAGTATGCTTAAAAAATGGAATGTTTGCGTTATCTGGGTGTTGAGTACCCATGATGTTTGGAATCTTTCGACTCAAAATAAAAACCTCCTGTTAGCTCCTGCGTAATTATTTAGCTTCGTAATGGTCTTCTGGTACGTGCACTAGATCTTGTTCAACTAGTCGTTCTGCATTTTCAACTGTGTTCCATGCTGCACCCTTCAAGAGGTTATCAGCAACGACCCATAGATGAAATGCCCCTTCGTTTTCAAGATCTGGGCGAATCCGACCAACGAATGTTTCGCGGTGGCCTTCAGCAGTTAGTGGTTGTGGATAAACTTGGTGATCAGGGTCATCCTGTAAAGTGACCCCATCAGCATCACGAATGGCCGCCTTAATATCTTCGGCCGTGGCACTCTTATCAGCCACTTCAAAGTAAACGGATTCTCCGTGTGAAATTGGTACCGGCACCCGGACACAGGTAGCAGTGACCTTAATGTCCTTAGCATCCATATCGTTTAACATAATCTTCTTGGTTTCATGGATCATCTTCCATTCTTCATGGGTGTATCCATAATCTTCAAAGACATCGATTTGTGGTAAGAGGTTAAATGCCAATGGATAGTGCTTCTTATCACTACCAGTAGGAAGGATCGTAGACTTCATTTCCTTCCCGTCCAAGTAATCTTGGGCTTGTTGGTAAAATTCGTTCAATGCGGATTGACCAGCCCCAGATGCGGCTTGGTAAGTTGAAACCACGATTTGCTTGAGCCCGTATTTCTTAAAGACTGGTTCTAGGGCCACTACCATTTGGATTGTGGAACAGTTAGGGTTCGCAATGATTCCCTTGTGGTTCTTTAATTGGTCCACGTTCACTTCTGGAACGACCAATGGCACTTCTGGGTCCATCCGAAAGGCACTCGTGTTATCAACACACACTGCCCCGCGTTTTACGGCTTCTGGTAGGAACTTCTTAGAAGCTGCCCCACCAGCAGATGCAAGTACCAAATCAACCCCGTCAAAGGATTCAGGAGTGGCTTCTTCAACGGTCACTTCTTGGCCTTTAAACTTCATCTTCTTACCAGCAGAACGCTTGGAAGCAAGTAGTTTAATGTTTTTAACTGGCACCGTAGAGTTAGCTAATTGATCGATCATGCGCATTCCAACGGCACCGGTAGCACCGAGGATGGCGACATTGTATTCTTTCATATTCAAATCATCCTTTGTTTTAGAGTTGGTTGGCAAGGAATTCTTCAATTCGATCCATTGCCGTCTTAATATCTTCATCGGAAGCAGCGTATGACATCCGAATGTAACCTTCACCACCAGGGCCAAATGCACTCCCTGGGATTACCCCCACGCGAGCTTCGTTAGCAAGCGTAAGGCCAAACTTAACGTCATCTTGTTCCAAATTAGCTGGAATCTTAGCAAAGATGTAAAATGCCCCTTCTGGTAAGGCGGTCTTAAAGTTCATTTTAGCAAGGCGGTCACTAATGTAATCACGCCGATGCTTGTAAATTTCGCGCATTGAAATTGGATCGTCTAATCCATTTTGGAGCGCTTCAGCGGCAGCTGCTTGGTCCACGTCAGGAGGACAGGTAACCATGAACGCATGGGTCTTAGTAATTTTTTTAACGATGTCTGCAGGCCCTGCAATGTATCCAATCCGCCATCCGGTCATTGCGTGGGACTTAGAAACCCCATTAATGTAGATGGTTTGTTCTGGAATAAATTCAGCAATGGAATGGTGTTCCACGCCGTAAGTTAATTCACAGTAAATTTCATCAGAAAGCACGAACATGTCGTGTTCCTTGATGATATCAGCCAAACTTTTAATCAATGATTCTGAGAATTCAACTCCGGTCGGATTCCCTGGGTAGTTCAATAGGATGGCCTTAACAGAATCGCCCTCCTTAGCAAGAACTTCTTTAAGACGTTCCGGAGTGAGTACAAAATTATCCTTGGAAGTATCAACATTGATGACTTCGCCCCCCAATAGGGTCACGATTGGTTCGTAGAGTGCAAACGTAGGGGTTGGTAAAATCACCTTGTCGCCAGGGTTTAAAATGGTTTCGAAGGTCGCATAAAGTGCTTCCGTCGCACCAATGGTCGCAATGATTTCAGACTGTGGATCATATTCTAATCCGCGCGCAACCGAAAGGTAGTGGTGAATCGCATTTCGTAATTCGATCGTCCCTGGTTGTGCAGAATAATGGGTATCATTATCCTGAATTGCCTTAATCGCAGCTTCCTTAATGTGATCAGGGGTGTTTAAATCTGGTTCCCCAATCGTAAGCTTGATAATTCCATCAACATCGGAAATTTGCTTATCGAAGCTTCTAATTCCTGATGGTTTTACTAAGTCTAGTCTGTGGTTATAAACCCGGCTAAGCTTTGGTGATAAATTAGGCATAATCGCTGATTCCTCCTGAATTGTTTATTCACTGATAAAAGTTTTTAATTCAACATTAGAATTATCTTAATTTTACAAAAGATTTTCTAATCCGACAACTAATTCGGACAATTTTTTAACATTTTTAACCGCAACTTTAACTCCCTGCATGAAGGAAGCCCGGTCAAATGAGTCTTGGCGAATCGTTAATGCCTCACCAGCCCCCCCGAATAGGACCTGTTCATGGGCGATATAGCCCGGCAAGCGGACCGCATGGATCCGAATTCCGTGGTAGTCACCACCACGAACCCCTGGCATGGATTCCTTAGAATCACCCTGTTCGTGGTTAGGTCTAACTTCGTCGATCATCTTAGCAGTACTAAGGGCCGTTCCAGAAGGCGCGTCTTTTTTGTCTTCATGGTGCATTTCAATTACTTCAACGTCTGGGAAGTATTGAGCGGCTTCCTTTGCAAACTTCATTAATAGGACTGCTGATAACCCAAAGTTTGGGGCAATCAATCCCCCTAGTTGCTTTTGCTTTGAAAGGGCGATCAATTCCGCTTCCTGGTCGTCGGTCAACCCGGTCGTCCCAATCACGGGGTGGTAGCCATGCTCAATCGCAAATTTAGTATCCTTATACACGGAATCTGGAATCGTAAAGTCGATCCACACATCCGCATCTGCATCAATTTGGTTCAAATCGTTGAACACCGCAACTGAATCAGCTAACCCGTATTCAGCAGCTGATTGGTCAGCAGTGGGTGCATACACCGCCACGAGGTCAAATTCCGGGGTATCTTCGATCATCTTGATTGCCTTTTGGCCCATTGAACCGGTAAATCCGGCTAACAAAATCTTTACCATTTTAAACTAATTCCTCCAACTTATGATTTAATGCGTCCTTGCTTAGTCCTAACCGTAATGCTAATGCTTGCTTTTCTTCGTTATCAAGCGGCAAGATCGGTAATCTGGAGGCGCCGACTTGATAGCCCTGCGCACTAAGGACCGCCTTCACTGGCGCTGGTGATGGGTACATGAATAATGCCCCCATCAATGGGGTCAAGTGCCGTTGCATGGCCCCCGCCTTGCGGTAATCACCGTCTTCCAACGCATCATACATTTCCCGCATTTGAGCTCCATAGATGTGCGAAGCAACGGAAATCACGCCCCGGGCTCCGATGACCTTGGCAAATAGTGCCTGCGCATCTTCACCACTAAAGACGGCAAAGTCTGCGGGCGCATTTTGAACCAGCATTTCTAAATCTTCCATGGAAGTACACTGCTTAACCCCCACAATGTTTGGGTTCTGTGCTAATTCTAATACCGTTTCGTTTGCCATGGTTACGCCGGTCCGGCCTGGAATGTTATACATTACCACGGGCATGCCACCTTCGTTGGCAACGGTCGTGAAGTGCGCCTTCATCCGCCGTTGATCAGGTTTGTTGTAGTATGGAACCACTACTAATGCAGCGTCAATTCCATCGATGTGGCTAACTTCCTTGGTAAAGGCAACCGTTTCGGCGGTGTTATTACTTCCCACCCCAGCAATGACCGGGACCCGACCGTTAACGATCTGACCGAACTTAGTGTAGAGTTCAATTTTTTCATCGTGGGTGAGGGTTGGTGTTTCACCGGTCGTCCCACCAATTACGAATCCCCGGTTGCCCTCATCAATGTAGCGGTTTGTCAGTTCGGTCAACGTATCAAAATCAAGCTTCCCATCTGCATCAAATGGTGTAATAATTGCGGTCATTAAATCTGCGTTTTCAAACATATTAAGTCCCCCTTAGGCTTGTTGCATTCGGTAATTCAAGAAACTGGTGATGGCATCGATTCCGGGCTCGATTGCTTCTTCACGTGGTGTGAAAGTCGCAGCATGGAGCTGGGAATCATCTTGCACCCCTAGCCAAAACATTGTGCCGTGAATCTTAGATAATAAGTAACCGAAGTCCTCTCCGGTCATGGCTGGTTCGGTTTCAATGAAGTTTACTTTGTCAGCGTGTTGCATGAATTGAATCAAGTTTGCGGTCAATTTAGGATCGTTTTCCACCGGCAGGTACCCCCCCTGGTTTAATTCGACATCGACCTTACAGTTGTAACTGCGGGCAATCCCAGCGGCAACGTCCTTAATGCGCTCATCGATCGTTTCGATCATCGTCTGGGTCAACCCCCGAACCGTCCCTTCAATGCGGGCCTTTCCAGCAATGACATTTCTAATCGTCCCCGCATCTAGTTTTCCAAAGGTAATGACGCCGCTTTGAATCGGGTCAATGCTTCGTGAAATGATCGTTTGAATTTGATTAATGAATTGGGCTGCGACCACCACCATATCATTCGCATTTTGCGGATATGCAGCGTGACCGCTCTTTCCAATCAAATCAACGTTGACCTCGGTCGTTCCAGCAAACAGGGTCCCCATGCGACACCCAATGGCCCCGGCAGGAAGGTCGGGCGTATCATGGAGCCCGTAAAATTCATCCGGCCGCCATTGGCCTTCAAACGCCCCCGCTTCATAGGCTAACTTCCCACCGTTCTCGCTTTCTTCAGCTGGTTGGAAGAAGAAAATTAAGTTATCCTTAGGTTGATGACTTGCAAAGTAGCTCAAGACCCCGAGGGCCACCGTCATGTGAATATCATGCCCGCAAGCGTGCATTACATTTTCATGCTTAGAAGCAAATGCTAATCCGGTCGCTTCCGTCACCGGTAATGCGTCGATATCAGCACGGTACCCAATCGTTCGCTTGGGATCACTGCCAGCGACCCGGACTAACAATGCCGTCGGGAGTGAATCAATTCCCCGGACCGTCAGGTTCGTTTGATCGAATTGAGCAATCACCGCCTTCAAATAGGCGTGGGTCTGCGTTTCTTGCAACGCCAATTCTGGAATTTGGTGTAAGTGGCGTCGAATCTGAATTAAATCTGCTTCCTTCAATGCTGGCATTTAATCACAACTTTCTTAAATCGTCTTCTAAACTCGTCTTTGATTGAGTCTTTGCATCAACATCCTTGATCTTTCTAGCAGGGGTCCCAGCAACCATCGTGTATGGTTCCACATCGTGAGTCACGATTGCTCCGGCAGCCACGACGGCGCCCTTTCCAACGTGAACCCCTTCAATTACCACGGCATTGGCACCGATCAAGACGTTATCATCAATCCGAACTGGTTCTGCGGAAGCGGGTTCAATTACCCCGGCTAACACAGCGCCGGCCCCAATGTGAGAATGCTTTCCAACGATGGCCCGGCCACCCATGACCACTCCCATATCGATCATGGAGTTCGCACCGATTTCACAACCAATATTAATGATGGCACCCATCATTACCACGGCGTTATCACCGATTAGGACTTGGTCACGAATGATGGCTCCGGGTTCGATCCGCGCGTTAATGCTCTTCAAGTCAAGCAATGGAACGGCTGAGTTTCTAGTCCAGTTTTCAACTTCGTAATCACTCACTGCTGGGTCCTTGACCAATGGGGCAACGACCTTCCAATCACCAAAGACGGTGGCTGAATCAACCCCCTTAAAGACCTTTACGGTATCTGGGAAGGTCATTTGATCGATGTTACCGTTCAAGTAAACCTTTACCGGGGTCTTCTTTTCTGCAGTTCCAATGTAGTTAATAATTTCGCGTGCGTCTAATTGTGCCATGTTTTAAATTACTCCTTTAAATTTTTCTACTATTATATAGCGATGATTTATTTTCCATCTAAGCCAAAGTCCAACCGTTCTAAATCAGCTGGGGTCTCACGCCTAGTCACTAATGTCGCTTTGCCATCTTCAACAAAGACGATGGCGGGCTTTGGATTTAGGTTGTAATTGGATGCCATCGAGTACCCATAGGCCCCGGTATCAAACATTACCACCACATCCCCAGGGTGCGTTTCAGGAAGTGGTAAGTCGTCGATCAAGATATCTCCTGATTCACAATACTTACCAGCCAAGTGAACGTGTTCCACGATTTCAGCTTCCGGACGGTTGGCAACCACGGCCTCGTACTTAGCTTCATAGAGGGCTGGGCGAATGTTATCACCCATCCCACCGTCAACGGCAACGTAGGAGCGAATCCCCTTCACATCCTTGCGGGAGCCAATCGTATAGAGGTTATAACCGGCAGGCCCCACGATTGAACGGCCGGGTTCGATCCAAACCGCAGGAGTGGTTAACCCGTGGGCTTGGCTAGCCTGTTTGATGGTCTTGATGATTGCATCTACGAACTGTTCGGGTTGTAATGGCCGGTCATCTTCGGTGTAGCGGATTCCAAACCCACCACCAACGTCGATCACCCGTGCTTCATACTCGAAGCGTTGTTTCCAATCAGCAGCTAGTTGAACCAACTTTTCGGCCGCTAATTCGAACCCGTTCAATTCAAAGATCTGTGAACCAATGTGGGAGTGAATTCCGATCAAGTCCATCCGGGGGTGCTTCAACACTGCTTGGAGTGCCTGTTCCGCCTCACCAGATTCTAAATCGAACCCGAACTTACTATCCACTTGACCGGTCTGAATAAATTCGTGGGTGTGAGCTGAAATCCCAGGGGTGATTCGCATCATGACCTTTGTTTTAGCATCTGATGATTCCAAAACTTCATTTAATAGGTCAATTTCATGGAAGTTATCCAATGCAATTACCCCGACATGATTGTCAATTGCCATTTGTAGTTCGGCCCGTGACTTATTATTCCCGTGGAACGTCATGTGTTCGGCTGGGAAGCCAGCGTGCAATGCCATACTCATTTCACCAGCTGAGACCACATCCACGTGGCAATCCATTGAATCAACTAGTTGATACATTGCAGTGTTAGCAAACGCCTTGCTAGCGTAGCACACCGCGTATTCAACGTCGTTATTCTTGAACACCTCTTGGAAGTGTTCAATTTGGCTTTTGATCTGATTAACATCGTAAACCACCAATGGGGTCCCAAATTGATGGGCTAGTGAAACAGCATCGCAACCACCGATCGTCAGGTGGCCCTCACTGTTAATGTCTGATTGACTAATCTGCTCGTTCATAAAAAATACCTCCATAAGTTTAGAAAAGGGCGCCCTGGCAAGAATACAAAAAGGGATTCTCCCGTATGAATGTGGTCTACACATCCATACAAAAGAATCCCCATGGTTTTAGCCATTTTAATTACTCGGTTTCCATTGTCGAAAGCGCTCCACAAGAATATTCTCGTGACAGTCCGCAACCTATTGGGCTACGTCCCAGAGAGTAATCCGCTGTAACGAATTACCGACTTCGGCAACCGCACTTTTCAATCAATTTCTTTGTCATTACAGTGACTCGATTGGTTTACTTGTCTTGGTCGCGACCTCTTCGATTAATTTAAATGTTATAGCATTTAAACCCGTTCGTCAACCGTTTTAAACAAAAAAAGTTTTTTTGTTTTTTATTTCTATATATTGGCATTCAACAGCGCTCGTTCCTAACGTCGCTAGTTATTGATTAAATTTATAATCATGTTAGAATGCAATGTGAATATTATTATAGGAGGATTTATCCTTGACCAAAATCATCAAATTTGGGGGCAGTTCACTCGCCAATGGTTCCCAATACCAAAAAGTAATCGACATCATCAACGCAGATAACGCCCGTCAAATCATCGTGGTCTCAGCACCAGGCAAGCGATTTGACGATGACATCAAAGTAACCGACCTATTAATTAAATACGCCAATCAAACCATTCAAAACCAAGCTACCGATGCAGTTTTACAAACGATTATCGAACGCTACCAATCAATTGCGGATCACTTTCAGGTCCCAGCAGCAGCGTTCCAAGTCATCCCAGACACGTTAGCAAAGCTACCCACGCAAACGTACCCAAATGATGAATACCTAATGGCCGCATTTAAGGCCCATGGTGAAAAGTTGAACGCCGAATTAATGGCGCTGGTCTTAAATCAATTGGGCATCAAATCCCGTTTCGTGGATCCCAAGGAGGCGGGGATTACGGTTAGTGACGAGCCTAACTCGGCGACCGTCTTACCGGAGACCTACCAAAACCTTGGCCACTTTGGTTATGGTGATGAGAAGTTAATCTTCCCCGGCTTTTTCGGGGTCACTAAGGATGGCAACATTGCTACCTTTGCCCGTGGTGGTTCCGATATTACCGGTTCGATCGTAGCCCGTGGACTAAACATCCCAATGTATGAAAACTTCACCGACGTTAGCGCGATCTATGCCGCTAACCCTAAAATCATCAAGAACCCGATTCCAATTAAAAAGATGACCTATCGGGAAATGCGTGAACTTTCCTACGCTGGCTTTTCGGTCTTTAACGACGAAGCAATCATTCCAGCCATTGAAGGGAAGGTCACCATTAACGTCCGAAACACTAACGACCCGGAAGCCCCAGGGACCCTCATCGTTCCCGAAGGTGGCTTTCAATCCGAACACCAAATCACCGGAGTCGCTAGTTCGGGCCACTTCTCAGCGTTATACCTTCACCGCTACCTATTGAACAAGGAAGTCGGCTTTACCTTAAAGCTCTTGAACATCTTTTATAAGTATGACATCTCATACGAACACATGCCCTCTGGAATCGATGATTTGACCGTTATCTTCGATAACCGCCAGTTGACCCCCGAAAAAATGAAGGCCGTGGGGCGTGAAATCCACGACACGTTGCATCCCGACAAACTAAATTGGATTACCGACTATGCCATCCTAATGGTCGTGGGTGAAGGAATGGTCAACATGACCGACGGGCTCAGTAAGTCGATCGACCCACTGGCAGAAGATGGCATCAAAGTAAATATGATCAACCAGGGTGCATCCCAAATCTCCATCATGATTGGGACCCGCAAAGCAGATGCTAACCGCGCCGTTAAAGATATCTACAATCAATTTTTTAATCAACAGGAGGACTAACTATGGCACAATTATTAAAGGTTCATGGTTCTGAGAACCAATTCTTCATTCTGGATCAAACCGCACTGGACCACAAGCTATCAGCGGACGAATTAACCCACCTCGCCCAGACCATTTGCAAACCCACTAGCCTACTCGGTGGTGCTGATGGGGTCTTGGTAGTCGATCAATCGGATCATAAGGCCGCCCTGGGCCGCATGGAAGTCGTCAATGCCGACGGTAGCCGCGCTTCAATGTGTGGCAACGGGCTCCGCTGCGTTTCCAGATACATTGCGGATCACTCCGGTAAGGATTCATTTAAGGTCGAAACCCCCGCTGCTGATTTATTGGTCAACCGGCAACCTAACCTGGCTGATAACGTCTTCGCCTTTGCAGTTGAAATTTCCCCCGTTCGCTACCAAAAAGAGGCCTTCCCATTCGATCACCTGGGCATGGATCAGGTCATGAACCAACCACTACCAGCATTAAATGACCACCTGAAGTTCACTACGATTGCCGTACCGAACCCCCACTTGATCAGCTTCGTTGATAACGATCACGACCTAAACGACACGCTCGGTACCCTGGGGAAGCAATTGAACGAACCCAATCAGTACTTTCCAGATGGCGTGAACGTCAACTTTGCTAAGATCTTAGGCCAAAACCAACTCTTTGTCCGGACCTACGAACGGGGCGTTGGGTTCACGAACGCCTGTGGAACTGGGATGTCAGCTACTTCACTAGCGTTTGCGTTAAATTATCCCGACATGGTCGACGTCAACCAGCCCATCGAAGTGACTAACCCCGGTGGGATGGTCAAGACGATTGTCCACCCTAACGACGAACACCAATGGATCGAATTGATCGGTAACGCTACTTTCACCCATCAAATCGACGTTGACGAAGCAAAGCTCCATGCTGCTAGCGTCACAGCTGATTCCGTCCAGGTTCATGATACTGGTGAAGAAGCAAGTTATCAGGCGTTCATTAAATCATTACAGTTAAATTAATTAGATTGAAAGCGATTGGATTGCAATCGCTTTTTTTATTGGCCTGATTTGAGTTATCATTACAAATGTACCGTATCCCTAACTTTTATTTTCATGAATGCAAAATCACTTTACATTTTGCATTCGGGAGCATATAATAAATATTGTTAGTTAATAATTATTATAAAGTGATAAAAATTTAAAAGGGGTGGGTCAATATGAAAAAACAATCATTAGCACAACGGATCAACGTAATTAGAGCCAGCGTAATGGGCGCTAACGATGGGATCTTATCGGTCGCAGGCATCGTTATCGGGGTTGCTGGAGCGACCGCCAATTCGTTTGCCATCTTCATTTCTGGAATCGCCGGGATGATTGCCGGGACGGTATCAATGGCCATGGGAGAATGGGTCTCAGTCAGTACCGAAAAGGACTCCCAACGAAACGCCATTGAGCACCAACGGACTGCATTAAAGGAGCACTACCAACAAGAATTTAATATCGTCAAACAAAAATACGTTAATGATGGCATTGATGATGCCCTCGCCACCAAGGCGACCACCGAAATGATGAATCGTGATTCACTAGTCACCACGGTTCGTGAAAAGTACGGCTTTAACGTCAATGAGTTCACCAGTCCCTACGCCGCTGCGATTGCATCCATGCTTTCATTTCCCACTGGTTCAATCCTCCCACTAGCAGCCATCGGCTTATTTCCCAGTCACCTCCGGGTAGGAATGACCTTCATTGCCGTTTTAATCGCCCTTGCAATTACCGGATATTCTGCTGCCGTGTTGAGCAAGGCCAATCGGACCCGTTCAATGATCAGAAACATTATCTCAGGAATGTTAACCATGATCGTCACCTACCTAATTGGTAAAATCATCGGGACGTTATAATCAAAGGAGGAATCACTGATGGAAAAAGTTAATCACAAGTCCAAACAAACCATGGCGGAACGATTGAATACGCTCCGGGCCGGGGTCCTCGGGTCTAACGACGGGATTTTGACCGTCGTCGGCGTGCTATTCTCAGTCGCCATCGCCACCACTAATTCATTTACCATCTTTATTGCGGGGCTATCAGACCTGCTAGCATGTGCGTTTTCCATGGCATCCGGTGAATATGCATCGGTCAGTTCACAACGTGATGCTGAGGCTGCAGCGGTGCAAGCAGAGCAAAAACTACTGAAACAAGACCTCGCAGGTGAGACCAAAATCGTTCAACAATACTACGTTGACCGGGGAATTACCGCAGCGACCGCAAAGGAAATTGCAGATGAATTGATTGCCAAAAAGCCGCTCGAAACGATGGTCAGCGTAAAGAACAACATCCAATTGGGGCACTACATGAACCCTTGGAACGCTGCGTTTTCATCATTATTTTCGGCAGCATTAGGTGGCATCTTACCGCTCGCCGCCATGTCATTGCTTCCCACCAGCGTGGAATGGCCCGGAACCATCATCGCGGTCATTATTTCAGTAGCCATCACCGGCTTTTTAAGTGCTAAGCTCGGTAATGGGTTGGTCAAGACCGCCATCATTAGAAACATCATCATCGGGATCTTAACGATGATCATTCACTATTCCGTTGGTAAATTAATGAACCAATTTTAGTTCACAAGTCCCCATTCGTTGGGGGCTTTTTTAATTTGAAATTAAACTAATTATCAAATATAATGGTTAAAATTATTCATTTTTGCAATCCTTAACTTTACGGAGGAATTCCATGGAAAAAGAAGCCAAAATTAAAATTTTAAAGGACCTCATCGACATTAAGTCAGTCAACGACAACGAATCAGAAGTGGCACAGTTCCTATTGGAATTGTTTCAAGCCCACGGCATCGAAGCTAAATTAGTGGCCGAATTCCATAACCGCAGTAACATCGTCGCCGAAATCGGCACTGGTGAACACCCTAAGATTGCATTTGCGGGGCACCTAGACACCGTTCACCAAGGTGACGAGCGGACCTGGAAGTCCGATCCATTCCAAGGCACCTTAAGAAAGGGCCGGATGTATGGACGGGGGACGACCGATATGAAGGCCGGGCTCGCGGATTTAGCAATTGCAATGATCGAGCTTAAGGAATCGGACACCCCCATTCAGGGAACGATTCGCTTTATCGGAACCATTGGCGAGGAACTGACCGCTGCCGGTTCCAAGTTCCTAACTGATAAGGGGTATGTCGATGACCTCGACGCAATGGTGATTGCAGAACCTAGTGGGGTCTCGCTCCACGGACTGCGTTCATACGTCAATAGTGACGGCGTAACCATTGATCCCGAAGTATTAACGAACCTGCTAAAAAAGGCGTTCTTATCAGATGCCCTAGAACAGCACTTTATCATTAAGGCGCACAAGGGCTGGATGGCCTACCGGGTCACTGCTCGCGGGAAGGCCGCCCACAGCTCAATGCCCCAAATGGGAATTAACGCCATCAACACGTTGATTCAATACTACCTGGCTGAAAAGGAATTTTACGCCCAATTGACTGAATCCGACCCTGAATTAGGGCGGACCATTTACTCCCCTGACATTTTTCATGGTGGTGAACAGATTAACTCCGTCCCCGATTTAGCATATGAAATCGTGAAGGTCCGGACGATTCCACAGGTTTCAAACGAAGAGTTAATCCGCCGTTTAAAGCAACTAATCGTGAAGTTAAACGCCCAACCCGGAATTGACTTAGAACTAACGGTCGAACACAGTGAACTCCCGGTTAAAAGTGATAACCACACCCACTTGATTGACCTTTTCCAAAAACACGCGGCCCATACAATGCATGAGCCGGACACCCTACCTACGATTGGGGTCTCACTTGGGACCGATGCATCAGAATTTAGACGCCGGAACCAAACGATGGACGTAGTAGTGTTAGGCCCAGGTAACACGACCGCCCATAGCCCCAACGAATACGTGGAAATCTCGACCTACCTCGACATGATCAAACTATATAAGGCGACCGTGATTGACTTCTTAGCGCAAAACCAAGGTTAGGGGGCGGTTAGATGTTCAAGTTTTTCCGCGATAATCCACTGATTAGCTATGCCGTGACCGTTGCTTCACTGGTCTCAATCGGTGGCATCATCTGGATCATCATTTCAATCTAAAAAAAGAATCATTGTTAATGCCCTTACGGCTAACAATGATTCTTTTTTTTAATTTATTTAATTTCGTGTTTAAAATCAGTTGGTTGATAGGCCTTAAGCACCCGAACGAAGAGCCAATTGATTAATAATCCCGCAATCACCGGCACCACGATCCAGGTAATTACAGCGGGGCCAATGCCCACCATATGGCTGATGAATTCGCGTTCGCCCTCATCAGCAATCACGGATTGAATCGGTGAACCGAACCCAATCCAGCCTAATCCGGCTGACATCGGCGTCCCCTGAACATTAAATAACACCACTGGAATGGCGGATAACCCAGCGGTCGCCATGAACGCTAAGATCATGATCGGTTTTTTAAAGACCGTCGTCATCATCCCCATCATTGCACCTAATAGGATGGCAATCGAAGTCCCCCGCTTATTCACCAACAGTGAATTGATCAATAACACCACCGTCGTCGATACCACCCCGACACCGGCAGCCGCAGCACTAACCTCTGATAGTGAGATTGCAAGGGCAATCCCCACCGTCGAAATCGGCGTGATGGTAAGGAATGCGAACGCCATTGCGATTAAAATACTCATCACTAGTGGCTGTAAGTCCGTCAAAGCATTAATTAATTCGCCTAATGCGGTCGTCACCATTCCAACGGAAGGTGACAAGAAGTAACCGATTAGTCCAATTAAGCCCCCCCACGATGAGGGGCGTTAAAATTACTGAAATCGAGCCAAATCCATTTACGTACTTTTCCAATAGTTTAATGGCCACTACGGCTAATGTAGCAACGATAATGGCGTTAATAACATCTCCTGAACCGTTAGCAACATAGAACGTGCTAGCCACTGGATTATCCACGTTGGTGATTGGATCGGTAAAGCCCGGCTGGGTCTTGACCCATTGAATCGAACCGGATGCCGCCCCCGTCGCCAGCATGACTGCCCCGGTATCTAGGGCCTTCATTTTAAATTGGCCCGCAACGGCCATCCCGATCAAAATTGGAATAAAAACGTTAAACAGGACCAAGATGGCGTTTAAATGCATCGCCCATTGGTAGCCCTGGTGAATCAACGGAGCCAATACATACTTTAAGATGGCGGCTGGCAACACCCCAATTAAAATTCCCTGCGCAGACCCCGTTAAGACGCGGACAAATAGTTTTTTAAGCATTTTCTTTGTTTTCTGGCCAGCTGATTGATTTGATTGTTTTTTACTAATGCACAACACTCTCACTTTCTTAAATTAACTAAATGGATTTATTTATACCGTTAGTATAACATATTGCTAGTACAAAATCAAATCAGGATCACCACTAATTGTGATGATCCTGATGGATGAAAACATTAATTTAAGTACCGTCTGAACCACTCCGTGATGTCTTCGAGCCGTTGCACCCGTAAGTTTGGAATTCCGTGGCGTGATAACCCGTGGTACGACCGCGGATAGCGAATATAGTCAACGTCGGTCCCGGTCTGTTTGACCGCCGTAAAGAACGCTTCACTCTGGTTCGTAGGGACGCGCATGTCGTATTCACCGTGTTGAATCCGGACCGGGGTCTTGACGTGTTTTGCGTACTTCAGTGGTGAGCGATCCCAGTAATATTGAACAGCATCATCCTTAAAGAGATCCTTGCCTAGTTCACCACTCGCGTAGCGAATCCCAATGTCACCGGTTCCATACAGTGCCCGCCAATCAATGATCGGACGTTGGACACTGGCCGCTTTGAAGCGGTCGGTATGCCCGATCGCCCAAGCACTAAAGAAGCCCCCATAAGAACCACCGGCGATAAAGACGCGCTCGGCATCTAAATCGGCATACTGCTCAAGGGCGGCATTTAGTCCCGCCATGATGTCTGAATAATCCATTTCGCCGTAGTGGCCCATCAAAGCTTTTTCAAACTGTTGGCCATAGGTCGTAGAGCCGCGGGGGTTCAAGAAGACGACCGCAAACCCACTGCTGGCTAAGGTTTGAAATTCATGCATGAACGATTCCCCATATGCATCGTGGGGCCCACCGTGAACGTATAAAATGACCGGTGACTTTTGCTTAGGGTCAAAGTTTAGCGCATGCATTACCCATCCCGAAATCTGGGTCTGGTGGTCATCAGCAGTGTAGCTAAAGGCCCCCGCCTCTGCATATTGGTGCGTTTGTTCGTATTCGGCATTCGGATTATATAACTTTCGTTCGTCAAACTGCTTTAAGTCAACGATCCGCAGTTCACTAGGCATCTTTTGTGAAGAAGCCGTAATCAACACGTGGTCGCTATCGATTGGCACGAAGTCGTAGATTTCACTGTTGTTATCCCGCACCAAGTCGATCTGCCCATCCAGATCACCGGTGTACAACTGGCTATAGCCATGGTGGTAGCCGTGGAAAATGTAGTGTTGGTCATCGAGCCAAAAGATACCTAAATTACTCCGGTGTTGGGCAAAATCAGTGCTGAGCCCACCGGCAAACCCGGCATCGACATCGTCATTTAGGTTCAATTGGTATAGATTGCCGTCTTCAATTGGGTAGAAGTAAACGTGGTTGACGGTGGCGTGGACGTAGTAGTTATCGTTTCCGATCACCACGATGTTTTGCCCGTCCGGTGAAAAGCGCGCATCGGTAAAGATCCCACTCGGCATTTCACTAGTGACCCAAATCTTTTTCTTCTTACCGATGTCATAGAGGTACACGGCAGCAGTGTCATCAACCGCATCGGTCAGGTTATGCATCGTCGATTGAATGAACACTAACTTAGTCAAATCGGGACTAATCCCCTGAAAGTCCAGGTCATATTTACTTTCGAACAACACGACTTCCTGTTGGGTCTGTAAGTCAAACATTACTAACGAGTACTGCTTATCATTTGATAACCAACCAATTCCATCGGCCCGGTTTTCGAGCTTCGTAATGTGGCGAATTTGGGGCCGGTCACTGGTGGCAAACTTACTAGAGACGTTAGAATGAACGCGCTTTAAGACCAACACGTTTTCATCCGGGGTCATTCGCATTTGGACGATCGAATCACCATCGGTCACCTGCACCGCATCCCCACCATCCAGCGGCATTTGCATTAATTGATACCGGCCATTCGCATCTAAATGACGGTAGTAGAGGTTCTTAGCAGTCCCGACCGGTTGGAGGTTAATCCCACCGCGGGCCCAGACTTGGTAGCGGCCGTCGACATCCACACTGGCAATCTGGGCCGTGTATTGATTAGTGGCTTCATCGATGCCGTTCTCCACAAAGAACGAACGCTTGCCAACCGGATTTGGCTGGGTCAAAGATTTTAATTGATATAGATCTGTAGCAGCAACGCCTGATTTATTATTCGTCATGTTTATCAACCTTCCCCTTTTTACTTTGTCGAATCTGGTACTGCTGGGCCATTACCAAAGAGGTGACTGGAATCGTGATGATGACCCCAATCAACGAGAATAAAATGATAATGAATTCACCAGCAAAAATTTTATCGTTAATGATACTGCCAATCGAGTAGTGCAGGCCCGCAAACCAAATAAATAGCGATAACGAACCCCCAAATAACCCGAAGAACAGTGTATTTAAGGTGGTCCCAATAATTTGTTTGCCCACTAAGATGCCATCCGTAAATAACCGGCTCGCCTTAATTTGCGGGTGTTGCTCAATAATTTCATCTAGCCCCGATGCGATTGCCATCGTCGCTTCAGCAATCGCCCCGAGGGTGCTTAAAATCGCAGTCGCAATTGCAACTTGAACGTAGTCGATCCCCACTAAAATGGACATCCCTTCCAGGTCATCGCTGTCCTCTAATCCAAAGCCTTGGACCTGGGCCCAGTGTTCGACTGGAATAATTAGTGCGACTAATAACAATAGCACTACTAGCGAGGCAATGAATGCAATTTGGCTGGTCTGATCGCTGGTCCCACTTAAAAAGATCGTGATCGCTAGGATGATCACCCCGGTAACGAGGGTCACAAGCAACGGTGAAAAGTGAAATGCGATCAACACGATCGAAAAGAACAAACAGCCAAAGTTAAATAGAAGGCTCAGGAATGATTGCAGCCCCTGCTTACCACCTACGACCACCATCAATATTAATAATATCAATCCTAGCATGGTAATTGTACTCATTTGACTCTGCCTCCCCGTTTTTCAATCATTAAACTGGTCAATCCACTGGCCAGTGGAATTGCGATTACGATTCCAATCCCACTAATTAAACTTTGGACCACCCCTAATGACATATTCATTGAGAACGAATAGCCCCAGGTATTACCATTCTTTAGAAATAGCAGGGCCATTGGAATCGTGGCCCCCATAAAGATAAAGAACAATACGTTGATCAACGGGCCCATGATCGATTTACCGATGTTGCGCCCGGACAGAAAAATCTGCCGGCGGGAAAGATTGGGCCGTTCGCGTTTTAGCGTAAACAGTGATGACACGATATCCGTTGATTCATCCATTACCGCCCCCAGTGAACCAATCATGCTTTCAGCTAGGAACAACGGCCGTGGCAGTTGGGTCACGTATTGCATCGATTCATACGATACCCCGCGTTCGTGGGTCATCATAAATGCCACAAGCGCAATTAAGATCGAAGCGGCGGTCCCGAGCAAAGTGGACAATAACGTGACGACCATTTGCCTAGTAAACCCTAGGATCAAGACTAGGGTAATCACCGAAAACAACCCCGTTAAGAGGGCAAACAGCCACAACACCTGGGTCCCTTGACTATGCCCGTTCAATAATACCGTCGCCACGAATAAGATCGTGTTGATTGCAATGCTTAGTAACGCCGTCAATCCGCTTAATTTCAAGAACACTAGCAACAAACACACCGCAATTAAGATCAATGCGACTACCGGGGCGTCGCGCTTGTAGTCCTTGATCGTGGCCCGGTAGTTCTCACTGGGGTGGATCACAACGAACGCCTTTTCACCGACCCGGTAGTCATGGTCCATCGTCGTCGAAGTGGAATAGGTGTTTGGAACCGTTAGGTGGCGGCCCTTATATTTCCCATTCAAAACCACTCCGTAAAGCGTCTGGTTAGTCTGCGTATCGGCATTTTGGAACTCATCGGTGGTCGTGGTCGTTTGTTGCTCACTCACGCGTTGGACCTGCATAATTGGTTGCTTATAAAAACCATCATCGTGCATGACCCCCACCATGATTAAAATGCTCCCAATGATTAATCCACAGATTAACTTCCAGGGAATTCGATCAATTAATTTTTGCATCATTTTCATCTCGTTTTTAAAAAATTTATAATTCATTCTAACATACTCACGTTATCACGTTTATAGCTAACCAATAGTTAGTAATATTTGGTGACTAATTTGACATAATCTTTAATTTTCTTTAACCTATTAGGTAGTGTTTATCTAATTAGGACGTACGTCCTGTCAAAATAAAAGGACCCATTTCGGCCCTTTTTTATTATACCCAATTAGATAGGGCCGCCGTCCTATCTATTATTTTACCCAATAAGGAGGAATTTGATGACCAGCAAAATTGAAGTCAAAGGCTTAACTAAGATCTTTGGCAGACACGTTGGTAAGGCTGCGGAAATGATGAAAAATGGTCGTTCCAAAGCTGATATTTTAAAAGAAACCGGTAGTACGGTTGGGGTCGACCAGGCCTCGTTTACGGTCGATGATAACGAAATTTTCGTCATCATGGGACTATCCGGAAGTGGAAAATCGACTTTAATTCGGATGTTGAACCGCTTGATAGAACCGACCGAGGGTGAAATCACCCTGGATGGTAGTAGCGTGACCAAGGCTTCTAAAGAGGAGCTCCGCCAAATTCGACGGACTAAGATGGACATGGTCTTTCAAAACTTTGCCCTCTTTCCGAACCGCACGATTATCGAAAACACCGCCTTCGGACTAGAAGTGCAAGGCGTTGCGAAGGAAAACCGGCTCAAAAAGGCGCACGAAGCACTAGAATTAGTGGGCCTCCATGGCTATGACAATGAGTTACCAAGCCAGTTATCAGGTGGGATGCAACAAAGAGTCGGCCTCGCCAGAGCGCTTGCGAACGATCCTGAAATCCTGTTAATGGACGAAGCCTTTTCTGCTTTGGACCCATTGAACAGAAAGGAAATGCAAGACGAACTCTTAGACCTGCAAGAATCAGTGAAGAAAACGATCATCTTCATCAGCCACGACCTAAACGAAGCGCTTCGAATTGGTGATCGAATCATGATCATGAAGGACGGTGAGATCGTTCAAATCGGGACACCTGAAGACATCCTCCAACACCCGAAGAACGACTACGTTGAAGCCTTCATTCAAGGGGTTGACCGGACTAAGATCCTAACGGCCGAAAACGTAATGGTCAGACCGAACACGGTCAACGTCGAAAAGGATGGGCCACGCTTAGCACTGCGGCGGATGCGTGAAGAAGAAATTTCTAGTATCTATGCCATTGATAACGACCACCATTTGATTGGGTTAGTGGACGCCCAAGCCGTTGACCAACTAATCGAAAATAACGACCGGGATTTAAGGCACGCCCTGCGTAAGGACATCCCTACTACCGACCTGAACACGCCGATTAAGGAATTGTTCAAGACCATTTCGAAATCGCCCGTGCCAATTGCGGTCTTAGACGATCAAAAGCAGCTCCGCGGAATCATCATCCGGAGTTCGATTCTCGAATCACTTTCAGGAAGTCAGGTGGCTAAATAATGAACTTATTACTATCACAAATCCAACCGCTCCCAGTTGCCGATTGGATCAATAAATTCGTAAACTGGTTAACCCAATTCGTTGGCTTTTTCAACGGCATTACTAATTTTATCGGTGCGATCATTAACGCCTTTCAATGGGTGTTCGATCTACTACCGATCTGGTTATTCATCATCTTGGTCCTCGCAATTACGTTCTACGCGCTGCGTGGTGCTAAGTTCATCGGACTAATGACGTTTGAGTTAATCGGGCTGCTCTTCATTTGGAACCAGGGCTTTTGGCGCGACATGACGCAAACGCTATCGTTAGTATTAACGTCTAGCCTCTTGATCGTCATCATTGGGGTGCCACTGGGCATTTGGATGGCCAAGAGTAAGCCGGTGGCTGCGGTGGTCAAGCCGATTTTGGACTTTATGCAAACGATGCCTGCATTCGTATACTTGATCCCAGCAGTTGCGTTATTCGGGATCGGGATGGTGCCCGGGGTCATCGCATCATTTATCTTTGCGCTCCCCCCAGTCGTTCGAATGACCAACCTCGGATTGCTGCAAGTCCCAGGTGACCTAATCGAAGCTGCTGATTCATTTGGGACCACGAGTTGGCAAAAATTGATCAAGGTAGAACTCCCACTAGCTAAATCGACCTTAATGTCTGGAGTCAACCAAGGAATGATGTTGACCCTTTCAATGGTCGTAATTGCTTCTATGATCGGTGCAATGGGATTAGGTTCACAGGTCTACTTTGCCGTTGGGCGAAACAATGCCGGAGCTGGGTTTACCGCCGGGTTGGCAATTGTAATCCTAGCCATCGTATTGGATCGGATCACCCAGGCATTTAACCGTAGTCAAAAAGCATCGAAATAAGGAGGTCCACACAATGAAGCGTAAGCATTTAATGATGATCGTCCCAGTCATGCTGGTCACCCTCATTTTAACCGCCTGTCAAAGTGTGACTGCTCCTTATAATCCAAAGGAAAAGCTCGGTCCCCAGATTAATTACACGATCACCGGGATCGATGCCGGGGCCGGAATCATGGCTTCGACCCAAAAGGCACTTACGGAATATCCACTGGCCAAAAACAAATGGCAACTCCAGACTAGTTCTACGGCTGCCATGACCAGTACCTTGGATAAGGCCATTAAGTACAAACAACCAATCGTCATCACTGGTTGGCAACCCCACTGGATGTTCAAAAAGTATCCGATCAAGTTTCTAAAGGATCCTAAAAACGTCTATGGCAAGGCCGAACAGATTCACACAATTACCAATAAGAACTTAAAGAAGAAGGACCCGGGCGCCTATAAGCTCTTGAGTCAATTCCACTGGACCCCATCCGAAATGTCCGACGTAATGCTACAGACCAACGCTGGTGTCGATCCAGCTCAGGCTGCTAAAAATTGGATCAAAAAGAATCCAAAACGCGTTGCTGAATGGACGAAGGGCGTGCCAAAGGGAAATGGTAAGACCCTTAAAATGACCTACGTGGCCTGGGATTCTGAAATTGCTTCCACCAACGTCATTTCCCAAGTCTTAGACTCAATGGGTTATAAGACCACGATTCAGGCAATGGAAGCCCAACCAATGTGGTTATCAGTGGCGAAGGGCTCTGCGGATGCGACCGTATCAGCATGGCTCCCCACCACTTCTGGAATCTATTACAAGCAATATAAAAATCAAATTGATGATGCCGGCGTCAACCTAAACGGAGCGCGGGTCGGATTGGCAGTTCCGAAATACATGAAGAACATCAATTCCATCGATGATTTAGTTAATAAATAATCCTTAGCAAAAGGCGGTTTACGTTACATGTGAACCGCTTTTTTGTATACTATAAAGTAATTAAGCAATTATACAATGGAGGGATTTTTAATATGAGTGATGAAGTAAATACTGCAATGCTCAAAGACGACATCTATAAGGCCGTTAACGGCGAATGGTTAAAGGATGCTAAGATTCCAGCGGACCACTCCTCTACCGGTGGCTTTATGGACCTAGTCGATGGCATTGAAAAAACGTTGCGGGCTGATTTTAAAGCCCTCGCCAACGGTGAAATGCAACCTGCAAATGATGAGATGACTGAATTCAAGAAGTTCTACCAATTAGTCTTTGATTTCAAGCAACGTGAACAATTGGGGGCCGAACCACTCAAGCCCGTCTTAAAGCGCATCGAAGCATTGGAGTCCTACCAAGACCTCGACGAACAACTCAGTGACTGGATGCTATCTGGATTACCACTTCCATTTAACTTCGATATCGATGCGGACATGAAGAACGCTAAGGTCAACGCCCTCTTTTCTGGCGCCCCTAGTTTGATCCTACCCGACAAGACCTACTATGAACCTGATAATCAGGCTGCCAAGCAGTTAATGCCCATCTACACCCAGATGGTTCGGACTCTGTTAGAAAAAGTCGGCTACTCTGCTGATGAAGCTGAAGCGATGGTTGAAGAAGCTAAGCACTACGATGCCCAAATTGCACCGAACGTCAAGTCCGCCGAGGAAAGTGCCGACATGGTTAAAAACTACAATCCAGAAAAATTTACCGACTTTGTCAAAGCCACTAACCAATTGGACTTAAAGCGCGCCCTCACTGAATTGATCGGCAAGACTCCCGATCAGGTCATCGACACCGAACCAAACTACTTTGCCTTTTTGAGCGACCTATTGGACGATAACAACTTCACGCTCATGAAGAGCTGGATGATCGTTAAAACCGTTGTCTCGTACAGTAACCTCCTCTCAGAAGAACTCCGGGTTCTAGGTGGAACCTACAGTCGGGCCATTTCGGGACAAAAGGAACCAGCTAGCCAAGACCGGGCTGCTTACTACCTAGCCACTGGGACCTTTAGCCAGGTTGTCGGTGATTACTACGGTAAGAAGTACTTCGGTGAACAAGCCAAACAAGACGTTCATGACATGGTCGTTAAGATGATCAACGTTTATAAACAACGCTTGACCAATAATGACTGGTTGGGTGAAGCGACCCGCAAGAAGGCAATCGTGAAGTTAAACTCCCTTAAGATCCTAGTGGGCTATCCCGACCGCATCGATCCGCTTTACAAGCAGTTCAAAGTCAAGGTAGCAGCGGATGGTGGCACCTTGGTCAATAACGTCCAAGCGTTCGATCGCATTGCGATTCAAGATCAATTTAGTAAGTGGAACCAACCGGTCGATCGTGAAAAATGGGAAATGAGTGCTGACACAGTCAATGCTTACTACCACCCGTTCAAAAACATCATCGTCTTCCCAGCAGCCATCCTTCAAGCACCGTTTTATGGCTTGGATCAATCTTCAAGTGAAAACTTTGGGGGGATTGGAGCCGTCATTGCACACGAAATTTCGCACGCATTTGATAACAACGGTTCCCAATTTGACGAATTTGGGAACATGAACAACTGGTGGAGTAAGGAAGACCACGAACACTTCGACCAGCTCGCCCAAAACATGATCAAGGAATTCGACGGCCTCCCATTTGCTGGTGGCAAGGTTAACGGTAAACTAACCGTTTCGGAAAATATCGCCGATGCCGGTGGGTTAAGCTGTGCCGAAGAGGCTGCCAAGGCCGAAGCTGATTGCGACTTACACCAATTCTTCATTAATTGGGCCCGCATCTGGCGGAACAAGTCCACTCAACAACGCGAACAACTACTACTCTCAATTGACGTCCACGCCCCTTCCGAACTCCGTGCCACGGTCCAGGTCAAAAACCTTGCCGATTTCTACATCACGTTCGACGTTACTGCTGGCGATGGGATGTACCTAGCTCCAAAGGACCGAGTTAATATCTGGTAATTTAAAAGGGACTGTAAAGAGGAGGAACGCTTATGAAACCAGGAGTTGCTAATCATGATTTATTCCAACTAAAGTCAATCACCCAACCCACGGTAATTGGCAACCGCTACTTCTTCGTTGAAAATCGCATCGACGAAGCCAGTAACCAGTATCGCAGTGCAATCGTCAGTGTCGATGAAGACCAGAATAAATCTGTCTGGGCGGATGATGGAATCAATGTTGACCCCATCGTCTGTGGCAATCAGTTATTCTACCTCCACCAAGATGCTGACAAGCACTTCCAAATCATGGCAATGCCACTGACCGGTGGGACTGCCAAACAAATCACGCATGGCGATAACATCCAACAAATTAAAAAATCAAATGATGAACAAACTTTGGTCTTAAAACTGGCTAAGTCACGAGTTAAGGCCAAGTATGCCACCACTGATTTTCCGGTGCCTAGGCACGTAACTAAAATTTTTAACCGGTTGGATGGGACCGGTTGGCTCCCAAATGATCTAAGCTACCAACTAGTTTATTTCGATGTCCACACCCACGAAACAATCACACTGATGGACACTAAGGATGACTTTGATATTAAAACGATCAGTGCTGATAACACGAAGATCGTCTACACCAAGGCCAACCATCCCGAATTAAAAACGGACTTCGATCCGACCCAGGGCGTGTACCTATACGACGTCGACACGAAACAAGAGACTTACATCACCGCATCCGTAGATGGTGGGATTTTCTCCGACGCCCAATTTGCCCCTGACGGTAAGCACTTAGCATTGACTGGTAACACCAACGAGCACCCCAATTGTACGGTCAATAACTTCTGGCTGTACTCATTTGCGGATGCTAAGTTGACCAACGTGACCCAACCCGATGATCAATACGACTGTGGGAGCGAATTAAACCTGGTCGCTGATTTTGTCCAACAACGGCGTGCTAAGGCAATTCAATGGTTCGATAATGATCACTATGTCGTTCATGCCTATCACCACGGCCGAAGCGTCCTGCTTACGGGAACTGCTGGCAACTACCACGTACTCTATGATGAACCCGTAGAAATCTATGACTTTAGCGTCATTGATGACCACCAAATCGTAATGAGCGTTTCTAACCCACAGCTCCCATCCGAACTGCGGGTCCTCACCATTAATGGTGAGCAGGTGGATGCCACGACCATCTTTAACCCGAACGCCAGTTATGAGCGTGACCATGAATACGCAAAGGTGGACCACTTTACCTATGAAGCTGCGGACCAAACCGTCCAACTTGACGGCTGGACGGTTCACGCTAACCACCTTGCTGCCGGCCAAAAGAGTCCGGTCATCCTATACATTCACGGTGGTCCCCATGCTGCATACGGGGAAACGTTCTTCCATGAATTTCAAACCCTAGCTAACCACGGGTATGCCGTCGTCTTCGTGAACCCCCGTGGTTCGACCACCTACGGTCAGGCCTTTCAATCAGATGTGATCGGCCATTACGGTGAACACGACTTTTCAGACGTCCTAACTGGTTTAGACCATGCGTTAAATCGCTATGCCGATTTAGACGCCACTAAGTTATTCGTTGCCGGTGGTTCGTACGGGGGCTTCCTTTCTAGCTGGATTTTGGGCCATTCTGACCGCTTTACCGCTGCCAGCGTCCAAAGACCAGTGACCGATTGGCAAGCGCTCTATGGCACTAGTGACATCGGTTTTTGGTTCAACCGGACCGAATTAGGGCTAGACCTCTTTGAAGATCCCGATGCTCCAAAGGTCTACTGGGATAAATCCCCGCTTAAATACGCCCACAACATTAAAACGCCGGTGCGGATTCAACACGGTGAATACGACATGCGTTGTCCCACCAACCAAAGCGAGGCGCTGTTTACGGCCGTTAAGCAGACCGGCACCGACTGTGATTACATTCGTTATCCCCAATCATTCCACGGCTTTTCCAGAAATGGACTGCCGAACTTAAGAATTCAACGCATCGCAGATCTATTAGAATGGTTCAACCGCTACAAAAACGATGCTGCAAACGCATAAGCAAAAAATCCTCCCGATGAATTAATCATCAGGAGGATTTTTTAGTTGACCCTATTTTTTATGATCATGCTTCTTAAAGGCGGAATAAACGCCCACCGCAGCTTCTAGGAACATTCCAATTCCCATCATGCGCATTGCAATCATCTGGGCGTTCATATCGGTATTGAATGAGAAGTACAACAAAACCGCATAAAAAACTAGAAATAAAACTGAAACTAACTTGGAATTACACATGGTAAAGCCCTCTTTTATTTAGTTTGATTTTGGGTGGACCGAATCATAAATGCTAAGCATAATCCAACCACTTCTAAAATGAACATCGTAATAAAGACAACGTGGTAAGCGTTGTGGTTAGCAAGTGCAGCTGACACGCCACTGGCTTGTTGACTACGGGCAACGTTAGTTAACACTAACGTTGAGACCGCAACTCCGACTGAACCTAAGATTTGCCGTGCAGTCGTCGTTACGGCCGTTCCATCAGCAACCACTTCCTTAGGTAAGGAATTAGCTCCCAACGTAACGGCTGGCATCATTACAAAGGCGTTCCCACCTTCGATCAACATTGCTAATACGATCATGATCCAAATATTTGGCGTTCCAGGAATGATCGATAGTAATAACCACCCCAGAACGATCATGCTCATCCCAGATAACATCGTCTTCTTAAACCCAATTCGATCGGCTAACTTTCCGGTCAACGGGTTCAAGAAACTAAGGAATGCGGCTCCGGGAACCAATGCCATCCCTGAAATAAATGGTGACACGCCTAAAATATCTTGGTAGTAAAGTGGGAATACAATCGTCGTTACGATCAATGCAATGTATGAAATTCCGGTCAATAGCACCGATAAGTCGTAGTTAAAGGTCTTTAACACCTTCAATTGGAGTAATGGGTGCTTCATTGTCCATTGCCGATAAACGAAGACGGCTACGAAGATGATACTAATTGCTAAGATCAACATTGCCTGGCCCACGTTTACGTTCGGCTTTCCAATCATGTTAACTACGTATAAAATCCCGGCAAACCCAACTAATAAGAAGGTCGAAACGTAGTCTAAACTACTTTGCTTGTGGGGCATCACGTCCTTAATCGCATGGAAACTAAGGAATAAAATCAACGTTGCCGATGCGATAAAGAAGACGAACAATCCGTGCCAGTCGGTAAACTTAAGCACGACTCCGGAAATAATGGGCCCGACCGCAAGGGCTGACCCCATTACTAATCCAGCCATTCCCATCGTCGACCCCCGCTTTTCCTTCGGGGTAATGTAGAGTAATACTGATTGATAGGATGGGAACAAGATTCCCACTGCAATCGCCTTTAAAATCCGCCCGAACATCATAATCGGAAAGGTCGGTGCAAATAAAATTATCAACGATCCAATATCAAATAAAACAATGACGCTAATGAATAGGGTCCGAAACCCGATATTATTTAATAACCAGGGACTAACCGGCATCATAATACACATTACTAACATGAATGCCGTGGTCAACCACTGGACCGTGGTTGCGGAAATATGGAAGTAACGCATAAAGGTCGGATAGACCGTGGACAGTGATGATTGGCTAATCGACATTGTAAAGCTACCGAATAGCAAAACAAAGATAAACCACGGCCGGTTAAATGGCTTGCCGTTTAAATCATAACTGACGTCCTTTTGTGCTTCTTGGCTCATAATATAATCACCTCAAATTATAATCATTATAAATTAATAACAATATCAATTTTATAACAATTACTTACAAAAGTAAAATAAATTAGCGTTTATCATATAATGCCCGTTCGACAAAGCGATCAACGACCGGATGGTTAAATAAACCGGTGTGGTTAGCATCGGAACCGCTTACCTTAACGGCTTGGTAACTATCAGTCCGTTTTTTGACCAGGTACTTCAACGATTCAGAAGACACGTTCGTAATGACCCCGTCGTTATTACCCTTCCCAGCACTATTTCCATAAATATTTAACACCTTAACGTTCTTAGGCATCGTCTCGGTATTGTAAAGAAGGTCTTGGTAAGCTGGATATTTAGCGGTCGCTTTATGCAGGACCAATGGCTTCCCAGTACTGGTCAAGTGATTGGAATTCGGCTTATCATTGGTCTTCATGACACCGTCATAACCGGCCGCAATCGAAATCAACTGACTCATTCTAGGAATACTAGAATCCTTATCACTAGAGGTCGCAAGCGCTGCAATCGCCCCACCACTAAAGCCGACGGCATTATAATTATCATAATCGTAATGCTGCTTTAAGTATTGTAAGACTTGGTAGGTCCCACGCATCTGTTCAAACACGGTCGTCTTCTGCCCAAACGTGACTTTGATCATTGGTTGTTGGGTCTTTTTGGTCAACTTCCCCTTGTAAACGGGTTTGTCATTTTTAAAGGTCACTGATAATGACCGGGTCCCCCCGTCTCGTTCACCCATCGTCAACAAGTGATTCGCAGCATTCGTCGGGGCATCCGCGCCGTTAATATACAACGTAGGCACTGGCTTATCCGCCTGCTTAGCGTTCTTCCCAGAATTATTATTGTTATTACTAACGCTCACAAATATCGCAGCGCCCAGTAAAACGACTAACGCCACCACTAACATGATGGTCTGTTTTAAATGTTTGCTCACAAAAATCATTCTCCTTTGTATATCTAAATATAAGAATACTAGAAATTACCCCCGATTTCATTAAAAAAAGCGGATTTAAATGATTTCATTAGCATGCTAGCGCTAAAAGTAGTAAATTAGATACTGAGAGAATAAAGTAAGGGAGCGAATGTTGATGATTACATTAAAATCACCTCGTGAAATCGAAAAAATGGCTGAATCAGGAGCCATTTTAGCGGGGGTTCATAAGGGCCTTCAGAAATTAATCAAGCCCGGTCTGGATACCTGGGAAATTGAAGAATTTGCTGATAAGTACATTAAAGACCACGGTGGCTACCCTTCAGAAAAGGGTTTTGACGGCTACAAGTTTGCTACTTGTATCTCAGTAAATGAAGAAGTGGCCCACGGGATTCCCCGGAAGGGCTTAAAGTTAAAGGATGGCGACATCGTCAAGGTCGACATGTGTGTCGATAAGGACGGCTTTGAAAGTGATTCATGTTGGAGCTACGCCGTTGGTAACGTTTCTGATGAAATCAAGAAGTTAATGCAGGTGACCCACGATGCACTATACATTGGCATCGACCAGGCGGTCATTGGGAATCGGATCGGTGACATTGGTGCTGCCATTCAAGAATACGTTGAAAAGCAAAACGGCTTTGGTGACGTTCGTGAATTAATCGGTCACGGCATCCAACCATCGATCCACGAAGCCCCTAACGTCCCCGCCTACGGGAATGCCGGTCAGGGCATGCGGCTCCGTGAAGGGATGACGATTACGATCGAACCCATGGTCAATACCGGGACCTGGCAAATCACTGATCGCTATGACAAGAAGGACGATTGGACCTACTACGTATCTGCCGATGGAACCCCATCTGCGCAGTACGAACACACCCTAGCAATTACTAAGGATGGCCCTAAGATCTTAACTTCGCAAGACCATGAAGCGGATCAAAAATACATGCTTTAAAATAAAAGAGATCGTGCTAACTAAGCTTAGCGCGATCTCTTTTTACTTCTATAATAACCCCACATTAATAGTCCGTTTACCACTGCGATGCCAATTGAAAAGCAGCTAAACGTTTTGAAACCATTTAAGATGCCAAACTGGGTCTGAAACAAAGCCCCGACCGTCGTTCCCATTGACCCCATGAACATCTGGAACGTCTGGATAATTGCGGTCGCATCGGATTGATTGACCGGGGGTTGGTCATCAATCGCCGCCGTTTGGGCCCCAAAGTAGGCCATATTCCGACCAATAATGTACACGATGTAGATTCCGATCAAAAAGCTTAGGCCCCATTGCAGCTTAAAGGTGGCCATGATGCTGACTGCACCTAGCAAAATCCAATTCCCCAAGTACATGGGTAACTTCCCGCCACGGTGGTCATACATCCGCCCGAAGTACGGATTCAACAGGGCCCCGGTCAATGCCCCGGGCAACAACGCAAAGCCAGCGATAAAACTGGACGTGTGTAATTCATTTTCAGCCAGGGTCGGGATGATTAAATTTAATCCCAACATCGAGAACATGTATAACGCGACTGGAACCAACAACGCTAAAAACCGCCCCTGCCTAAACAGAGTAAAGTTCAAAAACGACTTCCTCGAGTGCTGATAATGCCAGACCAAGGCCACTATGGCTACCACCATCAAAATTCCCAGCGGCCAGTTAAAGCCGTGTTGTTCAAACTGGTTCACCAAGAGTAAACTCGTCATTAAGATGATTGCAAACAGGCTAAATGCGCCCCAATCGAATCCGCTCGTTTTCGAACGGTTATCAATATGGTTGATCGTCTGCCAGCCCATCATTAACGATAGTGCCGGTGCAATCAATAGGATGATAAAGATGGCGCGCCAACCAAAGTGATCTAAAATTAAGCCCCCGTAGCTGGGCCCAAATGATGGTGCCAAACTAACCACCAACGAGGAAAAACCTAGCCAGGTCCCGATTCGTTCGCTCGGGACGGTATAAATAACAATGTTAAAGGAGAGCGGCATTGCAATTCCAGATGCGGTCCCCTCAAGCACCCGTCCTAAAATCAACATCGGTAGGTTCAAAGCACAGGCACCCACTAATGACCCAACAATAAATAGCAAGATACTAACTAACCAAACCGCCCGGATGCTAAAGCGCTTGGTCGTGTAGGCGCTGGTGGTAATCGCAATCGTTACCGCCAAAAGGTAGCCCGCAGTTACCCACTGAATCGTGTTCAAATTACTCCCGAACGTCTGCGCAAGGGTCGTAAACGTCACGTTCATTGAAGTTTCAGCCATGATGCCGGAAAACGACACCAGTGCGACCGCAATAATTGCTAACACGGTCTTGATTGGGACCCGTTTGTCATCCATTGTCATCCCCCCCTAATTCATAATTGGTTAGAAAAAAAGATTGGAATTAATCCAATCCTTTTAGCTTTAATCATCATGATGATCATCCGGTGACAGGATCAAATCCCCATCAACGGCGTTTTTCCGCTCGACCGTAATTTTCTTACGGCGAATCCGATTCTGCCGTCTAACATCCCGAAGTTCGGAGCGTTTAATTTTAATCGTTTTGATTGATTCATCATTTCGCAGCATCTTCCAGATCGAATAGAGGATGAATGGCACCACAAACATGAGTGGAAAACCAGCCAACGTACAGAAGGTTTGAATCGTTTCAAAACCTCCGACCATCACCAAACTAAACGAGAAGATGATGAAGATTACCACCCAGGTCATCCGGTTCGCCCGACTGGGTTGTTCGCCACGAGCCAACGGTAAACTGGTAAACGATGAGAGCACGAATGCTGACGATGAAATCGTCGTCGCCAGGAAGATAAAACAGGAAATACAATAGAGGGCAAACATGATGTACTTCAATGGCAGCGTAGAAAGAACCGCCGCAATCACTGCAGATTGCCCCTGGGTACTTAGGATGTGGATTAAATTGACTTCGCCGGTTTTTTGTAACCAGAGGGAATAGCCCCCTAAGATGGCGTAAAAACTCATACACCCTAATGCTCCATAAGTTAACATCCCGATTACGACCTGTCGAATCGTCCGGCCCCGTGAGATGCGGGCAATGAACAATCCCATAAATGGCATATAGGACAACCACCAGCCCCAATAAAAGATGGTTTCTTGTTGGGTCGTATCGGGCGTCCCGTTCGGAATCGTATTGGTACTTAGTGGGATAAATTTTTGAATCAATAACCCGATACTGTTGGTCTCAGAATTTAAGATGTAAACGGTCGGCCCAATTGCTAACACAATTGCTAAGAAGATGACCGCCGTCCAGATATGCATGTTACTCAACTTATCAATTCCACCCTTGAGCCCCTTAAAGACGGTAAAGGTAAAGATGATGAATAAAATCGTAAACAGCACTAATTTAAGCAGTAGGTTATCTGGAATCCCGGTCAACGAGCTCAAGACCTTCGAAATAATCGGAATTTCCAAGCCGACCGAGGCGCCGACCCCGCCCATGATCCCCAAAACAACCAGGATGTTGACCACCGTTTTGAAGAACCGTTGCCAGGGTTTATTTCCATTTAACATGATGATCGAGTCACTTAGCGACTGCACCTTGATCTTCTTTACATATAGAATATAACCAATCGCAATCGTTGGGGCGGCAAACATCATCCAAGCCATCGGGCCCCAATTATATTGCCCCAGCATGTGGGCGAGCCCGTATGCTTGTTCGGAATATGGCTTCGTCCCGAATGGTGGGTCTTGAATGTAACGAAGTGGATCGACCATGCTCAGCATTAAAATACTAGCATCAATGGCGGTTGCAAAGACCATTGCGCCCCATTGAAAATTACCATAAGCGGGCTTGTCTTCCTTGTCACCCAGCTTGATGCCACCATACTTACTTAAGATGATGAAGATGAAAAAGACGAAGTTAATGACGTAGATCCACATGTACCCCCAGCCCATTTCGCCGGAGACCCATGCTAAAATCGAATTTAAAACGCCCTTGATCGAAGCACCGCCAATCATCAAGACTGCAGAAACACAAATAAATAAAATTACTGTCGGAATAAAAATAATCTTGTTGATTTTTTTATTTCTAAAGATAAAAAATCCTCCTCAAATAGTTAAAAATGCAGCCGCTCCGCAGCGACAACATAGTAAAATTTGAAACAAAAAAGCTCGCCAAACCAGTATGTATAATGCACCACACTCATTAATGGTGGGTTTAAAAATGATTATCAAATTTCCCGTTTTCATTTTCTATCATTTATTATAGAACAACTTGGGGAGAAGGTGAAATATATTTGAAACATTTTTAGGCATCCCTAAAAAGAAGTCGTAAAAACGGGAACGTTGGCTAAGCATTGCTAACGTTCCCGTCGTATTTATTCTTTTGTAGTTTTAATCGTTATCAATTGAATGATGCTAATTACCAATAGGAAGATCAGGGCTGCAGTGTACCCTAATAAACCGTTGCCGCCACCAATGGCGCCGACCTTCGTAATGATGGTCGCAACGATTACGGTCCCAATCGCCCCGGCAAATTGTTGCACCGTGGTAATGATGGCGTTCCCATCGGCTTGTAATTCACCTGATAGGTAACTTAACCCCTTGGTCATGATGTTACCGTAGGCTAACCCGACCCCAATCATAATCAAACTGTATAAAATCATGATCACTGAATTAGCAAGGTGGCTCGAAAAGATACTTAGCAGCAGTAGCGATACCACCATGACCGCAATCCCGCTTAAAATCGGCTTCTTAGCACCAAAGCGGTCCAGAAGGGCTCCTGAGAACGGTGATACGACCGCCCCAATTACAGCCCCTGGTAATAACAGTAACCCAGCAACACTGGAGCTACTGTGGTTAATTAATTGGACGTAGTTCGGCACTACAAACGCTAGTCCTAAGATGATGAGCTGGTTAATGAAAAATGCTACCACGTACTTAGCATAGGCGGTGTTCTTTAAGATGTGTACCCGCAATAGTGGTTGGGCAGAGTGATTTTGCACCCGGATGAATGTAAATAATGCGACCAACCCGATTACAATCGGAATGAGCACCATTGGATTCCAGAAGCTGCTGGTACTAATGGTGTCAATCCCAATGATTAACCCTGCGAAAGTGGCTACGATCAATAAGAAGCTCTTTAAATCAAAGCGTTCTGAGCTGAGCTCATTCTTCCGTAAGTGGGGAATTGAAAAGATCCCCATCAATAATGAAATCAATAGCACTGGCATTAAAATAATAAAAATAAACCGCCAGCCAAGCGTATTAACAATAATTCCACCAAAGGTTGGTCCCACTGCGGAAGCAGCGGCGGTAATCAAGGAGCCAAAGCCCATCATCACCCCCAATCTTTCCTGTGGCACGTTTTCTAAAATGATGTTGAACATTAGTGGCAACGCAATTCCGGTCCCAAGGCCCTGAATCACCCGCCCCAATAGCAGAAAGATAAACGATGGTGCAAACGCATCCACCACTAATCCCGCTAGGAACAATAAGTTGGCGACAATAAACAGCGTACTCATTTTAAAGCGGGCCTTTAAGAACCGCGAAAGTGGAATGATGCTAGATAGTACCAGTAGGTAAATCGTGGTCATCCACTGCACGACACTGAGGCCGATGCCAAATTCCTTAATCAACGTGGGGAACGTGATGTTCATCGATGTCTCCACCGTCACCCCACTAAACGTCATAACTCCTGATGCAATAATTGCTAATAAAACACTTGATGATATTTTCTTTTCCATTAAATAATCATTGTATTTCGTCTCCTTATAAATTTTACTTAACTAAAAGTAAGCACTTTTAAAAGTATATAAAAAAATTTTACTCCTTGTCAACTAAAAAAAGATTTTAACCACAACGGCTAAAATCATTTTGGGTTGAAATTTAATCCACGGTTTTAATTACGTGTGCAGGATTCCCCACGATCACCACGTTATCGCCGAATGACTTGGTCACTACCGAACCAGCGCCTACGACTACGTTATTACCTAACGTTACGCCGGGCAAGATGGTCACGTGCCCTCCTAGCCAGACGTTATCACCAATCGTGATTGGTGCGCCCAATTCAACGTCGTTTTTGCGTTGGACCGGGTCAATCGGATGGACCGGCGTGTACAATCCACAGTCCGGACCAAAGTAACAATTATCACCAATTGTAATTGGGCAGGTATCCAGTAGCGTTAGGTGGTAATTCGCGTAGAAATCATTACCGACATGGATGTTAAAGCCATAGTCAAACGCAATCCCATTTTCTACGAATAAATGGTCGCCACTCTCGGCTAGGAGCGGCTTTAATTGCTTGTTAAATTCCCGATTATCATAAATCTGGTTCAAAGCCCCCAATGCCTTACGCATCTTCGTTCTTTGGGCCTGTAATTCTGGATCGAACTGGTCATAATTTTGGCCAGCCGTCATTTTGTCACGTTCTGTTGTCATGCTTCCACCATCCTTATGGGGTCCATAGTAACACTTCTATTCATCATTATCATCAAAGAGGTGCAGTTGGTGGAGTTCATTTTCGATATCATTAACCGATTTATCAGGCGAAACCGGGTGTTCGTGGAGCCGGTCACGATGAACAGTCGGCCCCGGTGCTGCCGATGCTTTCGGTTGATCACCATTCAAAATTCCATCAATGCTGGAAAGGGCGTTCTGCTTAACGGTCTCATTTACCTGGGGCACCGGTGCCGCTTGTTTATGGCGGGCCACCTTAATCGTTCCCGAACTCCCCATTTGATCCATCGCCTCGTTTAATTTCTCATCCACAAAGACATTGCCGGCATTGTCAGCATGCCCCTTGGTCCAGTGAAAATGAAGGGCTTTGAATTGGCCCATGATTTGGTCAATCTGCTTCCAAAGCGCTTCGTTTTTAACTGGTTGGCCAGCACTAGTCTGCCAACCGCGGCGCTTCCAACCGGCTAACCAGTGCTTAGTGATGGCATCTAAGACGTACTTAGAATCAGAAACCACTTCGATTTCGTGATCAGCTAACCCGTGTTGTGCCAAATCGCTCAGCGCCTTTAGCAGTGCCATGACTTCCATGCGATTATTGGTGGCGCCCAATTCACCGTCGGCAGCGCTGCGTTTGCTCCCGTCCGGCATTTGAATTAGATACGCCCAGGCGGCCTTATCATTGTCCTTAACGTGGCCGCCCTTTTGATTGCCGTGGTTTCTAGAACCCCCATCGGTATAGACGGTAATCACATCTTGTCCGCCGGTTGCGGGCGCTTCGGACGGTGCGTTCGGCAACGTCGGATCGTTGCCCTTTAGAAATTCCTCGGCATCGGCCCTAGTTAAAAAACTTTTGAACCGCGCTTTGGGAAATGCCTTGACCTGTTCTAAACACTCTGGCCAACTATTGTAAATTCCGGGATTGCGGCCCCTTCGAACAGCATAGTATTTATGAGCCATAATATCGCCTCCTGTAAGGGTTTTGACTTTGATTTTGAACCATTTTGTGAGAAAATAAAAGTAAAAGGAGATTTTGTGATGACTAAGTTAAATACAACATTAATCACCGTTCAGGATGCTTGGGCAATGCTCAAGGATAAGAAGAACCAGCAAAATGAACGTTTTCCCCAGTTCGAGAAAAATGGTAAGTTCATTTTACCTGATTACAAACTGACCCGAAAGCGTGAGGCCTTTAAGATTCGTAAGCGGACGTTCTTAAAACGCCATGCCCGTTCCTACGTTGCGTTTGACTCTGATAATGGTCAGACCCTGTGGTTGCATAACTTTCCCAGTCTTTCAGCAGCCTTGTTCTGGTTAGACACCGGGCTTAAGACGAATGACATGGATATCCACTCATCCTACCAACAATGGAAGAGTAACCACTTGGATGACATTAATGAATTTAAGGATCAGCTCCGTAAGAAGTCAAAGCACAAGCACATCCCACGTGAAGCTGCCGATTTAAACAACTAAATTAGCAAATAAAAAAGCCCAGTATAATCTACTGGGCATTGTTATTATTTAGCAGGACTTTGCTTTAAGAATTTTTGTAATGCAGAAATTTCTTTGTTCTTCTTCTTGTCCTTCTTTTGGTTAACTGGACGACGGCCTTGAACACCGTTTGGATGACAAATACGCATAACTTTATCGCTCCTTTGCTTGTTAGTCTGTCTTTGAAATATACCATTTAATTATAATACAAAAGACCATTCAAAATCAAATCTAAAAATAAATCCGTTGGATTACCACTTATCGGGGCTCCAAATCCGGCCATCCAATTCGTCATTGGCCTGTTGAATCCGCTTTGCCTGTTCGACAACCATCCGTTGGGCCGCTTCGAATAGGCAGCGGTCAGGAAAGTCCGGTTCCGTTTTTGCAAATTTTTGTAATTGCTCTAACAACCATTCATTATTTTCCATTATTCATCATCCCCCCGTTTGATCATTTCGATTTGATCCTTCAAACTAGCTAGTTCCGCTTCATTTTGCTCGATTTGATCGATTGTCAGGTTCAACAACGTTTGGCGGGTCGCATCACCCTCCCGACTGGCTTTATCACGCAAGCGTTCGATCACCCAGTCCTGTTGGCCCTTAAATGTGGCTGGGTGGGGATTATTAACGTAGTTTTGGTAATCAAACAATAAGTGCGCCTTTTGCTGCGCGGTTTGATACTTAAAGCGGTCCACGACGAATGGAGGCAAAAAGTCCATCCCCGCCTGCTTGGCAACCGCTTGAAACGGCTTCATCAGTTCCGAAATCGACACCCCTTCGCTGCCGCCGACGGTGTAATTCTTAGCGGCAGTCCCGAGCGTCACGACGATGCCTAACTGCTTCCCCGCAAGCCGACCATCTTGATTTACTTGGGTGAAGTTACGTGTTAAAACGTCATCCTCCCACTGTTTCAATAGCGCCGGAGAACTATACCAATAGAGCGGAAATTGAAAAATAATCCGGTCGGCTGCGACTAATTGCTTTTGCTCCGCAGCCACGTCGATTTGGTAGTCTGGATATTTTGTGTCTAGTCCATGCCACGTCACGCCATTTAAATTCCGTAACGCTCCCTTTAGGAATGCCTGGGTCCCGGAATCCTTAATTTCTGGATGCGAAATAATGATTAATGTTTTCAATTGAAGTGCCATCCCCTTTTATCAATCTTTATCCCCATTTTAACTTAAAAAAGACAAGCGTGCATTGTTGACAATTTTTAAGAACACTGGTACTATAACATTAATGTGTTACGTAGTTTCGAGTTTTTAAGGTTCTTGTTTTTCATAAAACTTCCTTAATCTGATTCAAGCTTAATGATACATTTAATATTTTTATTTATATGGAGGTTCTACATTATGGAACAAGGTACTGTAAAATGGTTTAACGCTGACAAGGGATACGGATTTATTACTACTGATAACGGTGACGTTTTTGTTCACTATTCAGCAATCAACAAGGATGGCTTCAAGACCTTAGACGAAGGCGAAAAGGTTACCCTTGATGTTGAACAAGGCGACCGTGGCCCACAAGCTGCTAACGTTACTCCAGTTGAAGGTTAATCTTTAACTAACTTAATAAAAACGGTGTGGATTTTATCCACACCGTTTTTTTGTTGGTTTAATTTTTAAAATGCATGTACTTAGAAGCAAAAATGACTAGCGACTCCACGGGTTCTTGCATCCCATCTTGAGTCCAGGTAATCAAGAGCTCAGTCAAGCCCCCCGAAATCATCGAAATCAATAGTTTGGATGAGCGTTCGCGCACCCTTAAGACCCGTTGGTCGACTAATCCTCCAATGTAGTACCGGAGGCGTTCTCGTAATACGATCGTTAAATCGTTTTGAATCAATAACTCCATAAAGTGTTGGTCAGCCTTGATCAAGTTAAAGAAAATGGTTGCAATGTCAAAAAAGGTCCTAGAATGACTAGATGAGACCTGCTGAATAAAGTCAGTAAATAAACCATCAAAGTGGTAGGTCAACAACTCTTTTTTATCATGAAAATTGCGGTAATACGTCATTCGAGACACGCCGGTCTCTTGGCAGATCTCCTTGACCGTAATGTCGCGGTAGGCCATCGTGTCCATCAATTTAATCATTCCAGCGACAATTTTCCGTTTGGTCGCCAATTTATCTCTCATCTTGTTCATCCACCACTTTTCCCTTATTCTGCAATCTTATATTACAATCGCCTAAATTTCAAATGATTAAATTTATTGAGCATTATTCAACATTTTTTTGCACTAATGCTATATAATAAGATTGAGTCTTATATATTGAAAGGGAGATCTTATTATGGCAGATTTTGAAGAAGATACTACTTTAGATAGAAAAATGAGTGAAGTTTACGACTGGAGCGATTCAGATACCCCAGTTAGAGACGCATTGTGGGACTACTTTATGGAACACAATAATCACGACACTATCAAGACTTCTGATGAAATGGACAAATATGAAGCCATGTCAGACGACGAAGTCAAGGCTAATGCCGAAAAGGTATTGAAGAAATAGTCATTGTTCCTCCAACACTCAATATTTTACTCATCAGGGTGCTTAATTCTTATGAATTAAGTGCCTTTTTTGCAGTTTCAATCAAAGCTGTCGGTACCGTTTCGGACGTGAACCGTTGTAGTGGGGTGTACGCATGACGATGGTTAAACGCCACCGGTTCGTAAGCGACCACTGCGACCTTCAGGTTATTTTCAGTCAGAAAAATCTGGCCGACCTGCTTAAACTTACCGTTCGTATGCTTACCGGTGCGCCAATCATGGAGCTTAAAGCCCCCATCGCCATCCCGTTTAATTTGATAATTTCCAGAATTATCGGTTTCCACCGGGACCCCGACGTAGCGGTTGACCTTGTACTTGCCCTTCATTCAATCACCTCATTTTGTTTCTATCATACCATCATTTGCTACAAGATAATATTACCATTCGGGAGGTCTTCATATTTATTCCAATCACAATAACGGCATTCACATCAGAATCAGCGCCCTCATTGCGGGCCTATTGATCAACGCAATTGGCAATGCATTCACGATCATCTCTGGGGAGGGTGCCGGAATTTGGACTGCTTCAGCGGTCAATTTACACCTCATCACGGGGTTGCCAATCGGAACTTACATAATGGCCTTTGGCATCTTCAACATCATTGCCAACCAGCTTTTAATTCGGCATTTCGACTGGCTCCGGCTCTGCGAGGAGTTTAGCTACATCCTTTGTTTTAGCTATTTAATCGACCTTGTGACCAATTTATTTCACCACTGGCACTTCCAAGATGCCAGCGTCGGTGTCAGAATCATGATGGCCCTCTTTGGGGTCACCCTCTTTTGTATCGGGATTTCGTTATACCAACGCGCCAATTTGTTTATGCACCCGAATGATGACATGAGCAACATTTTACGCTTCAAGTATTGCCATCATAGCGCAGTCCTTTCGCAATTTTTAGACATGGCGATTCCGATCCTAATCCTAATCGCTTGTGCCAGCTACCAGGGACGGATTTACGCAGTGAACATCGGGACCGTTTATTCATTTCTGGGTAACGGAGTGTTGATCGGGTTAGCTGATCGCATCATCTGCCCTAGGCTAGTCCATAACTTCAATGCGCGTGACCGCGTCCATTAAAAAAAGTTGATTCCGCTTGGAATCAACTTTTTTGATGGTTATTTTTAAGGCCTCGATAGCCCAGCAGGCCAATCAGCCCGATCACGCCTAGGACTTGGATCAAAATCAACGCTTTGAACCAGCGACTAGCCCGATAGCCAATCGTGAGGTGGTTCTTACCTGGGTGCGACTTCACAATTAGCGCCCCCACCTTTGAGGTCCGATAGGCCGTAAATGGTTTGCCGTCCCGGGCCACGCTCGTATGGGCGTATTTGAAGACCGGTATGCGAATCATTTTCGCATGCTTAGCGGAATTCACCCACGTCACCCGCAGCCCGTTTTGCGTCACTTGTTTGCGGACATGGTGATGGTTCTTCTTAATCGCCGTAACGGTGTAAGCATGGTACGGATGAAATGGAAAGTATTGATCTGGCGCTAGCGCCCGTTTAATCGGGAGGTAGTCCGGAGTCGACTTGGTCATATCCGTTAGCGCCGTCTTTAGGTGCGCCGAGTGCAACGCCGCCCGCAATTTTTGCGGCCGCTTAGTGTGAAACTTCAGGTTCGTAGGGTTATCAACCACCCGGTCGGCATGGTATGACACCGTTCCTAAAATCACGGTCCCGGCAGCCACCCCAAAGATGCCCAAAAACGCCAAAGTAGCCAGCCACCACTTGGTAACTTGCAACCAGTGCGGGGCTTGGTGAGTCAAGATGATCCCGACCATTAAAAACAACAGCGCAAACGATACGACGTAGAAGCGGGCTGGCATTTGAATGTAATACGCCACTCCTGGAACCATTTTTTGAATCCAGTTCCACGGGAAGAAGTACGATGACAACCATAAGAACAGCATTGAATTGCCAAAAATCACCTTCGTAAACAGGTTTAACTGCCGCCAGTGCTTAACTACATAGATCGTCACTAATAAGTATAAGATGGTATAAACCGGCACTAAAACGTATGAATGGGTGTTAATGACGTTGAACGCATTTTCACTCATTACTAACTGGGGTGCAACCGGCAGTAACGTATTGGATTTAAATAGTTCTAACATTGCCCCCCAGACGTTGGCGGTCAAAAGCAGCGTTAGCCCCACCGCCTTCAATAGGTCTAAGCAGAGCTGGCCCCGGTGGTGACTGTAAATGAACGCCACGATGAAGAATGGAATCAAAGCTGTCGCACAGATGATACTCGTCATCAAGTGCATTTGAATGACCAACGTCATCGAAAGGGCCAATGGAATCACGGTAATTTTGTCCCTGCGCATCATGTTCGTCCCGGCTAGCATGACTAGCGGAGTAAACATGGCGCCCAGGCCGGTAAACTGCGTTCCAGAAACCCACGAGAGCATGGGCGATGATAGTAAATACATCGCGCTGACCACGACTGCCGGCCCCGGTGCCACCCGATTCTTAATCGCCAGGCGATACATTAACCAGCCTGAAATTGAAAGGTAGAGCCAACTGGTCAAGAGCTGGAATTTGAACCACGTCCCAGCAATCAGCAGTAGTATCCCGTTAAAATAAGCAAATAATGGCCCATAGAGTGCATTAATCACCCGACCGGTTTGTTGGTAGCCGAAAAAGGACTGGAAGTAGTTAAAATGACCGGTTTTAATCTGCATTGCCGCATCATAAAAGCGGTTCATGTGAAAAATCGAATCAATCCCTACAATGTAAGATTTAGTCAGTATCTGTGGTAAGATTTCGACCACCGCAACGATTGCGATAATCAAATATGGCCACAGCTGACGCCACTTTTGGTTAGCCATCCAATAAAAACTCCTTAACTTCAAATTAAATAAGAATACCCACTGATCAAAAGTGGGTATTCTTATTATAGCTTAAAATCATTTTCAAAATGGTAATAATCTCAATTCTTAACTTTTAGCCCCCTGGCGACTATGGAAATATTGCAGTAGTGAAATTGCCACGATTACCAAGACCGCCCCGATGATCTCAACTAGCTTCGGCCGGAGTGCAAAAAAGATGATACTTAAAATAAAGGTCACGACCGGTTGGGTCGCATCCACTAGGCTGACCACCTCAGAACTGGCAAATTTAGAGGCGTGGAGTAGTGATAGGAACGGAAAGACGGTTCCTAACAATACCACCCCACCGATGGCAATTAACGCCACGTTAACGCCCAAAAAGCTCACGGCAGGCAGCTTAGGAGCTGCATTCCAAAACGGCGCGTGGTTGCGGATGATAAAGTCGGCATTAAAGACGACCCCGGCAATTAACGTCCCCCAGCCTAACACCACGATTGGCGGGTTATCCCTTAACACCGGCCGCGGTAACACGACGTAAAAGGCGGCGGTGATTCCGGAACCAATTCCCCACAGCAATGAACTGAGCGAGATCGAAAGCTTCGATAGGTCCCCCTGGGTGATCGAGAGCAACACCCCAACCAATGCAATTGCAAATACCACTAGGTCGCTTAATTCTGGGCGTTTGTGTTGGAACAAGATGCTGCCGACCACAATGAAGATCGGTGCAAGGTACTGCAAAATCGTCGAAGCAGCGGCGTTCCCCTCCTGCACACTAATGTAGAAGATCAGTAGGTTCGCGCCAATCCCAAAGATGCCGTATGCAATTAACCAAAGTAATTGCCGGCCGGTTTTAAAGACGTTAAAGATGGCGCCCCGGTACATGCACGCGGCAATGATCAATAACAACACCCCCGGAAGTTAGCGTCCGGACCGATAGAAACCATGGTGCCGGCATCGAAAAACCGGTCTTGGGATTGGAAATTAACTGCAGAATCGTTCCTGAAATCCCCCACAGCGTTGATGCAAAAATTGCCCAAATAATTCCCGTCATGGTCTGAGTCCTAACGGATTGCTCCCTTTGATTTTCCATTCAATTCACCCCATTAATATTATGCTTCACATCAAAAGCGCCCCGAACCAACTGGTCAAGGCGCTTTAAAATTACTATCAGTTTCCCGCGTGGTTCCGATGAATCCGTTGCAGGAGGTAAATTGAATAGATTACCAACGCTGCACCAATACATTCGATCAGGTCGAACGGAACCCCTAACGACTGAATCAAAGCAATTGGAATCAACGTACAAATCAAACTCAAGATGAACGTCATTGCTGGTTCAACGGCATCCACGATACTGAGCACTTCTGAAGAAGCAAACTTCAAACTGTAAATCATGGATGAGAATGCTCCGATCGTCCCGACCAAGATAACTCCACCTAGTCCCACTAATACCAATGGACTAGCGGTCACTTGCTTTGGTGCGGCGATGAAGAATGGTGCGTGGTGCACGGCTACGTAGAAGATGTTAAACGGCACACTGGCAATCAACGTTCCCCAGCCCAAGACCACGAACGGTGAATTTTCACGGGACAGTGGTTGTGGAACCGAGTAGTAGATGGCAGCTGAAACGGCCGAACCCAATCCCCATAGGATCGAAACGAATGGAATCGCCAATTCGTTTAAGTTCCCCTTGGTAACGGACAACACGATCCCGACTAATGCGATAAAGAAGACCAACACGTCAGCCTTTAGGGGCTTGTTCCCCTGAAAGATGAACTTGTAAAGAACGATAAAGATCGGTGCCATGTATTGTAATAGCGTGGCCGTCGGTGCGTTCCCGGTTTGAATTGCCATGTAGAACGTCGACATGTTCACCGCGAGTCCGAACAAACTATAGATCAATAATAACATGATCGAATGCCGATCCTTAAAGACCTTAAAGATATCCTTTTTAACGTGGAACGCCCCAATAATCAACAGTAAGATTCCCGCCACTGAAGTTCTGGCAGAAATGAACCAATCAACTGGGATTGCACCGTTCTTAGCGACCATTTGCATTAAAATTCCGGAAAACGCCCATAGCGACGAAGCCATTGCTGACCAAAAAATTCCGCGGGCAACGTTTTCCCTTCCTTGTTGCTTATCTTGCATTGTTACACCTCAAATAATCAATAATTAATCTCGCGATTTATTTTACACGATTAAAATTAAATTTAGAGGAGAAATTTACTCATTTTTATTCATGGTACTGTGGCGCATCCCATACGAGAAGTAGAGGACCAACCCTAGCGCGAACCAAACCAATGCGGTCAAGACCGTATCCAATGGTAATTGGGTCGCAATTAGAAAACTCAATGCAGCTGAGATGATCGGTAAGTATGGATACCATGGTACCTGGAACCCTTGGTTCGGAATGTCGTTGCGCTTCCGCAGTGGTAAGATCCCGAGTGAAATCACGATGAAGGCGATCAAAGTCCCAATGTTAACCAAACTGGCTAACTTATCCAATGACACAAAGCCACTCATCACGGCAATCACAATCGTTACGATCAACACACTGTGGTGGGGCACGTTATTGTGGTTCACCTTGTGCAGGTGTCTTGGTAGTAAACCATCCCGCCCCATCGAATAGAGCAATCTGGAACCACCGTAGATCATGGTCAACATCATGGTGAACATCCCGGCTAACGCTCCGACCGCAATGATGCCGGCAACGGCGTTTTGGTTCACTAATTGCAAGGCAAATGATACGGGATCCGCAACGTTCAATTCCTTGTAGTGCACCATTCCAGTCAGGACTAATGATACTAAAACATACAAGATCGTACAGATAAATAGCGTTCCTAAAATCCCGATCGGCATGTTCTTCTTCGGGTTCTTAACTTCGGATGCTGCTGATGACACACAGTCAAACCCGAGGTAGGCAAAAAAGACCGCCGAAGCTCCATGGAAGATTCCTGCTGTTCCAAATGGTAGTAACGGGTTCCAGTTACTTGGCTTCACGTAGAATGCCCCGACCACTAGGAATAAGATAATGATCAAGACCTTAATGACCACGATAATGTTATTCAAGCGCGTCGATGACTTCGTCCCCCGCGTTAAAATAAATGAAATCAAAAGGACGATTAAAATCGCGAATAGGTTCACGTACGTCCCCTTGCTAGGGTCATAAAAGCCACTCAACGCCTTTGGAATGTGAATCCCAAATCCACCTAAAAAGGTTTGGAAGTAGGCTGACCACCCCACAGCGACCGTAGCCACCGATAGTGTATATTCAAGGACTAACGCCCAGCCTAACACCCAACCCACGATTTCACCGAAGACGACGTTTCCATATGAATACGCACTTCCGGCGACCGGCATTGAAGACGAAAATTCAGCATAACACATTGCACTGAGTGAACAGACAATCGTAGCCACGATAAACGAAAAGATAATTCCAGGCCCAGCCGTCGTGGCAGCCACCGTCCCGGGTAGGATGAAGATTCCGGCCCCGATCACGGTTCCGACCCCCATCGCAATTAAATCCCATGCTCCCATGGTCCGCTTTAAATTACTGTCTTGATCCATGTAATTGTCCAGCGATTCTTTTCTAAACATCTTAGAAACTAAACTCAATGGTATTCCTCCTTAACTATCTTCCGAAAACAAAAAGAGCCATACAATTCTAGTATGGCTCTTTTCCACCTAGAAATACTTCAGATTCCCAGTGGTTGAAGATTGCGCATGAAAAGCAACCCCACCCGGACCAGCAAAATGGTAGCGCTGAGCGAGTGGATGCATTAATCAAATGGCATTGCATTTAAACCCGTTCCATCCATGTCACAAACTCCCGATTCGAAATTAATTAATCCTATTTTAACCTATTTATTATCTAATTACAATTGTTTCATTACAATTATTTTAGATTTGGCTTGAGGGTCGGCAGTGCTAACACAAAGACGGTACTTAGAATTAACACCCCACCGCAAATCTCTGCGAAGTTAAAACTGGTGTTCAAAAAGGCGACCGACCCTAACGTTGCTGATAGCGGCTCAAAGGTATCTAACATCCCCGCCACCGTCGGCGAAACGTACTTCAAACTCGTCGTAAAACACACGAATGACACCATCGTGCCTAAAATGACAATTGAGGCGACCCCAATCACCCCGCCAACGGTAAAGTGGGGTGGATCGACCCAAAACGGGTGGATGATCGAGAATAACCCGCCTCCGATGACCATCCCCCAGCCCACGACGATCATAACGTCATGGCGTTTTAATAGGCTGACCGGTAGCATCGTCTGCAACGCCCCCGCTAGCGCCAATAATAGGCCTAACGTTAAGGCTTCCCCACTAATTGCAAGGTGGAACAAATTCCCCCGCGTCACCAATAACCAGGTCCCAATTAGGGCCAACCCGATCGCAACCCCCTCATTACGTGATGGGAGGTGGTGGTAAATCATTGCCGTTAAAATCACGATGATGATCGTCCCGAGGCTTTGTAAGATCGTAGCCGTCCCGGCGTTACTGGCACTGACCGTCACTAGGTAGAAGTACTGCACGGCAGCCAGGCCGAACAATGAATACACTAACAATAAGCATGCATCCCTTGGCGTCTGCCAGACCTTCAACAGTGGTTGGTGCTTTACGCCGGTCGTAAATAATAAAATCAAGACGCCGGCGATGGTCATTTTGACCCCCATTAGCCACTCCGGTGAGTAGCTATCGTCTTGAAATAAGAATTGGGAAATGGGGCCTTGAATCCCCCAGCACACCGCACCAATGATTGCCAGGATCGCACCGATTCCCTCTCGTTTGACTTGCAAAAAAACCGCTCCTTAATCGAATTAATCACTATTAGTATAACACACAAAAAAACGGGAACTGAATTCCCGTTTTTTGTGATTCAAATTGAAGCTTAATTAATGCATCTTTTGGTTCATCGAAATCGCTTCAGATACGATGTGGTTAATTTCACCACTGGTCTGATTGGTCAATTCGGTCACGCGATCAAAAGTCTCAGCGGCATCAATATCCCGGTATGCCCGTTCAATCACTTCACTAATCGTTTCGGTCGCAGTTTCCAAGAAGACCTCCCCAATTCCAGATAACTTCACTAATGCATTTTGTGAATTACTACTAATTACTTGTTTAGCCTCGGCCTTAGCATTCTTGACCTCGGCGTTGTTAATCGTTACCATCTGGGCTTCAAAACGACTCTTCGCCCCTTCGACGACCCGGTTAATTTTTTCTGCACTGGTCGATTGATCAATGCGAGCGTTCAACTGTTCAGTCTCACTTTGAATCGATGCAGTGATCTTTTGCTTAACCCCATGTGTCATCGGCCCCAGTTTAGCAAGCAATGCGTGGGCCGTTTGGTCAATCTTCGCCTTGGCATCGATCCGGTCAATATCAAATTGATCGTGGTTATCATTACCGATCAACTTGTTTAAATTCTTAACCAACAGGTTCACTAAGCTATTGATTCGCTTGGTGTCCCTGCTCCCATTGATCTTATCCTTAGTCTCATTCGTAGCAGCGGTGATGGCACTCGTAACGTCCGCGTGGTCCGTAGCTTGGCTGAACGAAGCGGCAGAATCAGCGAGTGAATCAGCCACTGAATTGGCACTCCTTTGCATTGACGCAGCGTATGAATCAGCAACTGAGTAAGTCGCAGCCATTTGAAGGTTCACGGCCCCCGAACTAGCAATTTGCTCTGCATCATCATCGTTATCCGCATCAATAATCAATTGGGCCGCACTACTTGCGGTTTGGTCAATGTAGTTATCGACCGCACTCGCAGCTCCACTCTCGAAGCTCGTAGCAAACGTCCGCGCCTTTTCGGCCGCAGCGCTAATTTGCATCCGAATGGAGTCACGCTTGGTCTCAGCCTTCAAATCACTGGCCATTGCCATGGCACTACTAATTACACTTGCAATCGTTGATTCAACTGCCGAGCCAATCGCTGCAGTGCCAGATGCCACGGCAGCTGAAGCTTCGGCAACGTTGCTTGCACTATCTAACCCGAAGTTAGCACCATTGACTAACGAACCGATCATGCTATTTACAGCTGCACGTTCATCAGAATCCAACGTGTTCGTCCGGTCGGTTGCCGAATTGGCAGCACTCGCAAGCATCGAGCTCCCGCTGGTCTTGAAGTTCGTTACGGCAACGCTGTTGGCCTCATCGATCGAATTAATGCCAGCATTGGTGAGCCTTTGAATCTCAGCCAAGTTGTTCGTCCCGTCAATATTCGCATTGGCGGCACTGGCAGCCTGGTTGATCGTTTCGTTCGTAAACGAATTGGCCTTCGCATTAAAGCCGGTCTCTTCTTGGTAAGCAGCTTGGGCAGCGCTGTTAATTTGGGCCTTATAGCTATCCTTAATGTTCATCAGGTTATTGGATAGTGCGGCGTTGACGGCGGCTTGAATCTTTTCGATCGACTGCTTGGTCTTATCCACAACCGTTGGCGTGTCGCTTGCAATCGTTAGTTGACCGTACGTTTCAGCCATGATCGTATCAATCGCCGAATTGGCACCGCGCTTGTCGTTTGGTTCCAAGGTCCCCAGTGATTTATCGGCGTCGTGAACCGCATTGGCTAATTCAGCCCGAGCGGTTTCACGAGCAAAGCCGACCGCGATTGCGACCACACTGCCGACCAACGAACTAGCGCTGGTAAAGACGGAGCCAACGCCACTGATGGTCGTTGCCCCGCTGACGCTTACGCTCGCTGAATTGGCGACCGAGCTGTTCAAACGGTTGATCTGGCCCCGATTATTGATACTTAGGACCTGTGCTTGACTATAAACGTCGTCAGCCATGTCAGACATCCGCGTTGCAAACGACTGCTTAGCATCGACAACGGCGCTGCTGTTTTGGCCACCGTATTCGGCAACCAACGAATCCATGTTGGTAGCAGCGCTGCTAACGTTATCAAAGATTACGTCCGGTTCATCGACATGGTCCAAGAGCACGTGTTTAACGTTATCCACTTCGGTTGCGACCGCGCTATTGGCTAATAGCTTGAACTTGGTATCCATCACGTCAATTTCAGCATAGGCGGAAGCCGCGTAACTCGTCGTGATTTTGTTTGCGGCCATTGCCTGGTACATGTTCACGAAACTATTCATCGAACTAGCGGTATCACTAGCTAATTGTGAATCTAACAGTGAATTAGCAGGATTCATCGCAATCAATGAGTTGGCCTGTGAAACGGCGCTAGCGACCGAAGTGTCAATTTCAGTAACGTATTCTGCATTCAAGTTCGCAGCCTTCGCATTCGCAGATGACGCAGCGCTGGCCACGACTGAATTAGCGGACGTTACCGGATCCTTGATGACGTATTCATTGATCAAACTATCCATCGTCGCAGAAGTAGCGGCAACATCCGATAATGTTGCTGCCGTTTGCCCAAAGTGCAGGTCAACGGTACTGTGCGCAGCGTTGGCGTGCCTGGTAATGCCGTTAATTGCAACTGATCTCAACCGGGCGTTCAAAATCCCGGCCATGGAAGCTGCATGACTGGCCTGCGAATCGATTGCGGAGTGGGCGTAACTATTCTGGTTTTCCCGAACGATCCGCGCCAGGTCATCCTTAGCATTGTAGGCATCCAGTGAAACGGTCGCAAAGTCGCTTTGGTCCCCATCCAGTCTCGTCAATGCTTCATCGACTGCACTGGCAACGGAACCATAAACGACGGCAACTGAATCGGCAAACATCTCACCTAGAAGGGCGATTGCGGAATCAGCGGCCGAACTAACGACTGCCTTCGCAGAGGTCATAATGAACGTTTGGGCAACGCTGGTCAACTCAAGGTTCGACTGGTCAGCAGCCTGGGCAATCGTAATCGCATCCCCACTAGCACGTTCGAAGCGGTCCGTAGCGGAGGCCTTGATTGGCATCACAGCCGCACTAAATGCAGCCTGATCATCAAGTCCCATCCCGTTCAACATATCGGCAGTCGAGGCAATTTGCGTAGCAATCATTACGTTCGCCGATGCCCGTGGATCATTTGCAATCGCCTTGTCAGTCACACTGCTAATGGCAGCCGAAGCATTATCGGCATCCAATGAGGCGTAGGAGAAGTGGGCAGCATCGCTTTCGATCGCGGCCCCGGCAGAACCAACTAGCATCAAAATATCGCGACTAGCGGTATTTCTAGCGTCGGCGTTACTCAACTGCTCAATTTGCGTAGCGGCGGATTGGTCCGCACTGGCCACGATGGAGTTAGCAGAAGCCGCCACATAGCTATTGGCAATCGATGCGACCTGGCTTTCAGCAGACGCAAACTTCACGTTCACCGCGACCAAGTCGGCAGTCGAGGCCTTAATTGCCTGTCGGGCAGCACTGGCAACGGAATGGACTTCGTTATCCAAGTGCGTTAAGGCGGTAGCCTTAAGCAATGACTGTAACTTAGCTACGACTTGGTCGGCAATCCGGTTGAGCGACAAGATTGCATTTGCAATCGAATCGGCATCAATCGCATGCCCAGTGACCTTAGCAACCGCTTCAACCGCATTTTGGGCATCTAGGTACGCAAAGAACGGCCGGTGCGCGTGTTGTTTAATTAACTCACGAGCGGAATTGACCAGACGACCAATTTCGGAGATGGTCCGGTTACGACTGTGAATGTCCTCAATTTCAATCGCCTGCGTATTGGCAACGTCAAGCGCCTCGGTCACCATTTGATCAGCAATTTGGACTACCAAGTCACCTGCGGCCGCCTGCAGCCGTTGTTCAACATCTGCAATCGTGGCGCCTGCTGACCGGTGTTCCAATAGTTGGTCGTTGGCCTGACTAGCAACGCTTGCAACGACTGCAGCAAACGATTGCTGTGGCGCCCCGTGGAAATCAGCGGCACTTTGCAACGAATCGGCAAATTGATGAATTTGCGTCATTGCGGATGCGCGCGAATCAGCAGCCACGGCAGCCGTCGCCATCGACGCAATCCGGCGGTTAGCGGATGCGACGTGGAGCGAAACGATTGCTGGATCATCACTAGTCGTTGCAACTACCGAGTTCGTAGCGGATGCCACCTGATCGAAGGACCGTTCCACTTGGACGTAATTATGCACTAATTCGATCTGGGCGTTGGCAGAGTCTAACATTCCCCGCAACGCGTTCGCAGCCGAACCGCGCACGTATTCGTTGGCCAAGCGGTTCATTTCCTTAGCAGCGTTCTTAACGGCCGGTGCTAAATTATCGAAGGTCGCAATCTGCTTGCGGTTCTCGTTTGCGATCCAGTTCGCAGCACTGCTAAAGTTCGCAGCACTGTGGGAATCGAGCTTGCCAATCTTTTCACTGGCTGAAGCGGCTTGACTAGCAAAGTGGTGGTCAAATGCCGTCTGGGGCTCCTTGGCCATCTTACTGTCGTACAAGCGATCGATTGCATCAATTGCATTGTGAACGTCTAACGTGGTCAATTCCACATCGTGGGCATCTAGTGCAATCGTTTGTTGGGCCTTCGTGAATGCAAAGTTCAATTCATTCATAAAGTCGTCCTTGAAGTGCCCCCGGGCCTTGACTTCCGCCACGTGGGCGCTTACGACCTGTTCAGCCGATGTGGTAATGTAGTCACGCGTAATCGACTGGAAGCGCTTAGCAGCGGAACTAACTGCGCTTGGATCAACGGAACTGACGGAGGCGTTTTCGAAGCGGACCGCAGAACTAGCACTATTGATCGCACTATCATAGTTCGCAGCCAGGCTGCCGGTCAATGATTGGGCCTTTGAAGTCGCCGCATTAAAGGCACTTACCACTTCGTTATTAAACGCCGTCTGCGGATCAGCGGCGGCAGCTTCAGTCACCACTGAATCGAGATTGGCCGTTGCGTTTGCAATATCCAAGTTCAATCGTGATTTATCAGCAACGTCATTGGCAATCACGCTGCTTGCCAAGCTTACCTGTTCGACAATGCCCTGATCAGCACGCGAGCGGGCTTGTTCATCGCTAATTTGGTTGGCGATCATCATTGCCGAATTATTGGCACGGTGTAGGGCACTCGTAGCGGAGGCTAACGCATAGCTATTTGCGATCGAAGTAATCGCAGCACTGGTTTGGCTGGTCAACTCATCCAATGCCTGGGCATCGGATTCGGCGGTCACGAACGCATCACTAGCCTGCAGGCTCTGCTTAGCGACCGCACTTAAGAAGTTCATGTCGGCTAAGCTGTCACTCATTAAGACATCGTGCGTGGCTAGGTCCACCATCGAGTTGACCCGCTCAGTGGCCGATACCAATGGGTGATCGGCAATCAAACTAGCGGTAATCGATTCGGCAGCAGCCACGCCATCATGGGCGTAGAGTGAAGTCGCCAATTGATTTTGCGGATCAACGCTAATTGCACTGACCACGCTCTTGGTAACGTTTTGCAACACCGCATTGACAGCCGCATCACTAAATTCAGCAATTCTTACGGTTGCACTGGAAACGGCTGCGGAAACGGCATTCACTGCTGATTGCCCGGCGTAGTAATCGGCAACCGATTGCATTTGTTGGCTAGTAACGACGGCCACCTGGTTCATCTGACTAATATTAGCCACGGAACTTACGGTCGCAGCACTCGCCACACTGGCAATCGCACTACTAAAGCGGACCTGGTCGTCACGGTTCAAGTGACTGGCCGCACTAATGGTGGCTGCATCGGATGCCACCCGGTACCGAAAGGCCGCTTGCACGTCTTGGTTGATCGTATTTACGACCACTTGATGCAACGCAGCCGCCCCGTTATCGGCATCTAGTGAAGCAAAGCGCCGGTTGGCAATATCCGTAGTAATTAAATTAGCGTATGAATTAAAGACCGCATTAATCGTATCATCAGCCGCAACGGCGCTGACCAGCTGGGCAGCACTGGAATAAGCACTGTTCAACTGGGCGTTCGCAGAATCGGCCACGACTTGGTCGGTCAACGAGCCCAGTGCTTGGTAAGCTGAAACGACCCGTTGGTTGACCTCATCTGGGTCCACGGCGGCTTCATCGAGCGCCACGTTAGCAGAATGCACCACGGAAGCGACCGCGCTACTGTAGTTAGCAGCAACGCTGGCGTCACTTGGAACCCCCAGGCTAGTGGCAAATGAAGCGGCCCCCTGTTGGACCGACCACTTAGCGTTAGTGGTAACGTCCTCAGCGGTAAATTCAGCCAGCATTTGATTCATTTCCAGGCTCGCATTATGGCAATCTAACGCCACCGTTGCTTCAACACCGGCGTCACTGTCGACCATACTGTTGTAATCGCGGAGGAGGCTTTGGACTGGTTCTGCAACCTGGTCTAAGTCAATTCCGTACTGGGTAAAGCGTGCATTGGCGGAGCTCGCCACTGCGTCTAAGGCCGCGTAACCGGATTCGGCTACATACTTTCTTGCGACCTGATCGAACGCATCGGCGGTGGAAGCCTGCAACTCAGTGGCGGTTTTGGCATCGCTCACCATTTGCCGGTTCAACGCATTGGCGCTGCTGGTCGTCATGGCAACCTCACTAGCAAAATTAGCCTGGTGGGTGCCTGACAGATGGTGCACATTGGCAACCGTCGAGGCTGCCAAGTCACCAATCGCTGCACTCGTAGCGGCTTGATGGTCATTGGTGATGACGTTATCCACGTATGCACTAAGGGATGCTTGCCCCCGTTGGACCATTAATTGCCGCGCATTTTGATCTAGGGCGTAACGGTCGATCTGACTATTCATGACGGTAGCTAACTGGTCGACATTGGCAGCCAGCGAAGCTCGCCGGTCACCGCTAAACCAGCCGAGCGCTGAATTAGCGCTGGCGGTAAGTGCGGCCACCTGACTTTGTGCATCGTTGACCATGAAGGTCTGGGCAATGCTCCCCATTGAAGCAGCCGTTGCTTCCACCGTTACGTTGATCAAATCGGTGTTCGAACCAGCGTTTACGATGTCAGCACGGGCGCTTTGCGCAGCACTATCCAACTGCAGTCCCATCCGAGTCCGTTCCACTTGGTCGTGGATGGAATTAGCGGCGCTCAATGAAGCCGCCACTGATTGAACGTGGTGGATTGCAGCAGCATGGCGATCCCCGTCAATTGCGGAGCTGACCGCTGCGGATGCATCCCGTTGTACATTCCGAATATCTAGGGCCAACAAGTCATCGTCGGCCACATCGTTATTGATGTTTGCAAGTCCAGCGGATTCGACGCGTAGAATGTCTGCACGCAATTGTTGACGCACGTTATCATCGGTGAACAGCTGAAGGGCCCGACTCGCATCGGAGGCAATCGTACTAACGGTCGCAGATGCAGAATCAACGACCGCACTGTTGGCCATCCGGTAGAACGTCGTAGCCGTCGAACTCATTGCAGCGGAAACGATGGTTGGATCATCAGCGTAGGAAACGAGTCCCACGGTCTGATTAGTAATCCGACTGGCAGCACTGGTGAAGTTCAATTGAACATCATCGGCAAACGTGACCAAGCGTTGCGCAGCATCACTGGCGATTGAATCCAGATATAGGTGGGTCCGAACCGCTGGGTCCTGGCTCGCAGCACTGGCCACTAACCGGTCGATTTCACCGGTCCCATTAGCTAGGTCCAAGTCGACATAACTAGCGTTAGCAGCATCGGCATCGAGCAGCGAACTGAAGTGTTCGGTCGCCGATTGAACGTCATTGGCCGCTTGTGATTGAACTGCAGGATTGGCAAAGCTTTCGGCGACCAGCGCAGCCGAATCAAAGGTACTGTACAACGTCGATTGGGCGAGTGAATTCCGATATTCGGTCGCCAGGTGGTTCATCTTCCGGGCAGCTGAGTTAGCCGCCTTGTTGACTAACCGGAGGTCCTTTTTGACCAGGTTAACGGAAATGCTGGCTTGGTTGGCCACACTATTGATGGCACTGGTGAAGTTCGCCTCATCCATTTCAGCGCCCAAGGCCATCCCGCTGGTAGCGGAATTAGCTGCACTGGCAATGATGTATTGGCCGGCTGCGCCAGGATCGGCACGGACGACCGAATCAGCGAGGCTGTCAATCATGGTGATCCCGTTTTGCACGTCGAGATCGACCAATTCCTGATCGGCGTTATCGCTTGCGACGTTGTCGATCAAATCACCCACCACGTTATGCAACACGGTGGTAAAGTTTGTCTTCGTCTGGGCGTTCACGGGCCCCAGGTTAGCAAGCGCCTGACTGGCTGCGTTATGCAAGGCCGTATTAGCGTAACTTGCAACGTAGCTTGCGGTCATTTGGTCCACAAAGCGAGCCGTTGAATTCGCTAAGTAACTATTATTGGCATTTGGCCCGTAGGAAGTCGCAGCGGATTGACTGGCAAGCGCCATGCTAAATTCCACTGAATCGGACCAACTCAGGCCAACGGCAAAGCTTGCTGCCGACGAGTAAATCGAACGGGCAGCCCGTTTCCCGGAGGCGACCGAGTCGTTTGTGACCGCATTATCCATCACGGAAGTGGCGGCACTAATTGCGTTATCGGCATCCAATGAGACCGCGCTAAAGTCAGCGTAATCACTTTGCACGTTAACGCTGGCTTGACTGGCGATCGAATGAACGACCCGGTAAGCAGATGATTGGATTACGAAGTTATTCAAATCCCTGACCTGATCGTCTAAGCTGGCCACCGTGGCATCAATTGCATTGGTGGCTTGGCTGGTAACGTAGGACTGGGTCAATGAATCAATTTGGTTGATCGCCGCAGCACTAGTGGCTTGATCGAGCTCGGCCCCGAAGTCGCGGACAACCGTATTAACGGCACTCACAAAGTTCAGGTAGTCGTCACTGCTGCCGTGCACGTAAGGATTGGTCGTCGCTGCACTGGCATGGTCAGCCACGGCGCTCAACGCAACCGCGTTGCCGTCCACGGCTACTAGCTCGGCTTGCAAGCGGGTCAAATCCCGTTCGATATTGGTGAGGTCTAATTGGATCAACTGGCTACTAGCAACGTCCTTTTGAATCGTATGCTTAGCAACTTCGTTAAATTCTAACAACCGTAATTGGGCGGCTTGATACTGCTTGTCATTTAACAAGCGCTTCAAATTATTTCCCACATTGGCAATCAATGCGGCTAAGCGGGCGTTGGCAACGGCTAAGATGAGGTAGCTGACCACGTTTGCGATCGCATCAGATGCCTCACTCACCACGATGTCAACGTCTTCGCCACTCGCAAACCGGCCCGTTGAATCGGCAATAATATCGCGGACCTGCTTATCGAACTGCGTGGTCCGGCCCCATTCGTCCGCAACCGCGTAGGCTGATTCAGCCGCGTTACTGATCGAAATGTTACCCGAAGCCACTTCATCGGTCGTGGTAATAAAGAGCGCTGCCGATTGAATCGCATTAATCGCATTGGTGGCATCGAGGGCCATCAAGTCCGGTTGGTTCCGGTCCTTTGCGAAGTCATTTGCAACCGTCGCAAGAGCACTATCAATGGCGTCATTGGCCGTCGAAGCGGCATCTTGATTATCAAAGCGCGCGATGATGGCCGAAGCGGAATCGGTCGCAGACGCAATCAATTGCGAAGCGGAACTAGCGACGTAGCTATTGGCCACTTCGTTAATTGCCATGATCGCACTGGATTGGACCCGTTGGGCCGACTTACTATCGGCACCGTTGGCGATTAGGCTCGCACGGGCCTGGGTGTTCAAGCGGTTCATGGTACTGCTTAAGTTTGCGGCGGCAAAGGAAGTTAAGCTCCCCACGCGCTGCATTGCGACCGTGGCCGTACTTGCAATGACCGAACTAGCGCTTGCAAATGGTTGACTGGCCACGGCTGAGTCTGCAAGGTCCAGAATCGTTTGACTGGCCTCCTTCGCATCTAAGCTGACCAACTGGTCATCATGCGAATCAGTAGTTACCATCTGCGTAGCGGAGTTAGCGGCCGATGCGATCAGTCGATTAGCATCCGCGCGCAGTTGCCCGTCGATCACGTTCACGGCCGTACTGGCAACGTTTACGGTGGCAGACAATCGTTCATGGGCGGAGTCAACGAGGTAGGTGATAACCGTCGAACTGACCTCCTTACTAGTGGCAGCTAGGATGCTGTCTAGATCCTGGTAGTCATAAACCCCACTGGTCTCACGGTTGGCCCGGCTCGCCATGCTCTTCATCGCACTACTGAAGTTGGCGGCAGCAGAGCCGACCAACGGTTGGGCTCTGCTGGTGGCGGTGGCTAATAATCCCTGCACTTGAGCGGCGGCACTGGCGCTTACGTCACCATTGACCGCATTTCTAGCAACCCGTTGCATGGCGCTGTCCGCATTTGCAATGTCTAAATCAATGAACGCCGCATGGTTGGCATCATGGCTAACCTGGGCGGCAGCACTACTTTGCAGCGCGTCCAATTCGGTACTAAGCGAACTGGCGCGGTCCACATCAACAATTAGCGCGGCTTGCTCATCGACACGGGCCCGCACATTTGCTAATTGTTCGTGGGCGGCAGCGGTTACGTAGCTCCCCAGCAGTGAATCCATTTTCGCGGTGGCCGATTGGCTAAGGCTGTTCAGCGTATCCGGATGGTCATCGGTGGATTGAATCATAGTCATCGCCCGGGCGGTCAAGTCGTTGATTGCACTGCTTAAATTAGCGCTAGCTAAGCTATCCAATCCACTGGCTTGACTGGTAACGGAACTGGCGTGGCGATCCATTCGATCGATTGCACGGGCCACCACATCGTCCTTAACGGCGGCACTAGCAATTGCTGCTAGTTTGGCCTTCCCGTTAATTACATCCAAATTAATTAGGGCGAGGTGGTCAATATCAAATTCAATCAAGTCCCGGTATTTCTCAATCGTGTTGGCAACGTCAGTAAATGCCAAGCCCCGCTTTTCATTATCAGCGAGGTAGTCAATCTTGTGTTCGGCATTTTCAGCCGCACGTAGCAATTGGTCCATTGCCCCCTGCGCTGCGTGGAGGTTCGAAAGGTTGGTCATTAAGTGTGCTGCTTTTTGCAATGCCTGTTGGTTAATCGTAGCCCCGTTTTCAGTGAAGCGTTCGACTGCACTTTGGGCCACACTATTAATGGCACTGCTGAAGTTTTGCGCATCCAGCCCACTCAGCGATTGGTCAATGGTGGCAGCGCTACTCTTTAAGTGTGCCAAACTATGCTTAGCGGCAGCCATTGGTGAATTATTGACCGCGTCACTGGCTAGGTGTTCAACCGTGTTCGCAACGTTATTGACCGCATCGGCCACTAGTGATGGTGCAGCACTATGCACGCTAATCTGTGAATCAGCGGAATTGAGCGCACTATCGATGTAGGCCTTCACGTTCAATGAATCGGCAACCGCAAGGTCACTGGTCCAGTCACTGGCGGCACTGGCCAATGAACCCACGGCACTGTAAGCCGAACTCACCATGTAGTTGTTCGCTAACCTGACCAACTGGCTTTCGGCCTGTGATACCAAGCTGTCATTGTCGGTAAATGGTCCTAAGAGCGCCTGTTCGGCATTGTTAGTCAACATCTGGACCTGCTTTTCAAAGCGGAGCAGTTGGTCAATCGAAGCCGCCTGCATTTCAGCGGTGACCGAACTAGCCGCCTGGTCGATCATGACGGTGGCGCTTGCAATTGAATCGTTAGCAACCGCTTTGTTGACCATTAAATCAATCGCACTGGCGGCGTTATTGGCATCCAGGGAGGCAAACTTAGAATGATGAGCGTCCGCACTGATTGCAACGCTAGCTTGGGACTGGCGGTGCTCAATGTCCTTCAATACTTCGGCTTGGGCATTGACATCGTTAATGACCGCCAAGCGGTGATTTGCACTGGCAACCGTCGCATCCAACACGGCGTTGGCAGACGTCATGATGAAGTGGTTGCCGACCGCATCCAATTGGGCGGCGTAATCGGCAGCACTGGCATCAAGCGCCGCAATTTGACTATCAAAGGCGACCGAACGGGTGCCACTAAGGGAACCCACCTTGGCATAGGCAGAGTCTAACGCTTGTTGATGGGCCGTAGATTGGACGGCCGCTGTATCACTAGCAAATGCAGACGCAGCCAGCGAATTAATGGCGCTTAAGTGGTTGTCGGCATCCAGGCTTGCAAGCTGATAATCAAACGCATCGCTTGTAATCATGACCTCGGCCTTTGCTAACTGCGCTGCGATCTGGCTATCGACCCGGTCACGGAGCGGTTGGTCGGCAATCGTGCTTAGTTGTTCACGAATCCCGGCGGCCTGACTGGTCACCCAATCGGTCGCGGATTGCGCAATCGCACGCCGCATTAATTTTTGAATCGTCTTCCCGGCGTATCTAATTTCAGAATTGACCCGTTTGGGCTTGTCTAATTGGTCCGCTAAGTAGGCCGTCGTGCGGTTACTAATGCTGCCCACGGCACTACTGAAGTTCGCACTGGCGAACGAATCGAGCGCCCCCACTTGATCAGCTGCGGAGGATGCTAGTGATTCAAACGCAATTTGGGCGCTGGCGGAGCGGTCCTGCTTCAAATCAGCAAGCATTGCGGACCCCATGGATTCGACGCCGGCTTCAGCGGCCATCGACACGGAGACCAGGTAACTAGCGTTCGAATCGATGGCATCATCGATCGTCAATGCGGTTTGCTTAACCAAGTCGATCAATTCGGCCTGGGTGGTCCCCCGCGATAAATGACCGGCGCGTTGCATTAATGAATCAGCCGCACTGGCCACTAGCGAATGGGCGGAACTAGCAATCGTCATGTTGGCTACGGTATCAATGGCGACCGCAGTCGAGCTAACGATCTTCATGACCGTATTTAAGTTGTTCGAAACGGAGTTCAAACTAGCGTTCGCCTGGTGGGCGACACTGTTCATTTGCATGTCAGCGGTACTGTCGGTATGCCCCGTTAATTCGCTGAGGACTGAATTAGCACTGCTGATCTGCGCATTGATCTCAATGTTCGCAAAGGCGGTCGAATCCTGTTCAGCCGCCTTGGAAGCAGTCGCGCTGATGGCACTGACCGCGTTTTGGGCGTCTAGGATGATTAAATCGGTCGCGGCCGAATCCTTCGCAAGGTTTGCATTAAAGCTGCTTTGGTAATTCGTCGCCTGTGAAGCAGCCCAACTAGCGACGCTGCCGTTATAATTAGCGGCCCCGCTCAGGAGGTCACTGGCGGCTTGATCGACGGCACTAACGGCCCATAGCCCGTAGTAGCGGTTGGCTACCGAAGCAATGGCAGTCTGGACCGCACTGACCTGGTCAGCCACGGCACTTTGGGAGGCATTTAGGACCTCCTCTGAATCTGGTAAGACCTTGGCCATTGCGCTGTGGTAGTTATCCACTTGACTGGTCGTCATTAAAGCGGTGTTCCTAAAGGCAGCGCTTAGCGCCCCGCTCACCGCCGTACTGTACGTAGTGGCAGCGGAAGCCTGCGAGTCGCTGGCAACGGCCTGGTCGGTAATCTGGTTAATTTCAAGGACTGCGTTTTCAATATCGAGCGCGGTCAAACTAGCATTTCTGGCGTCAGCTTGTAATTGACGGTTAAAGCTGTCCGCAATCCCTGAGAACTGGTCGTGATACTGGGCTGCAATCGATTCATCAGCGATCATGGCCGCACTTACCTGCGCACTACTGATGGCACTTTGCACCACCGCCGTTGCGGATTCGGCAACGTAGGATTGGCGGAGCAAGTCAAATTGATCGGCGGCCGACTGCGTAAAGGCCGCAACGGCGTTCGAATCATCAGCCACGTTAGCAATGTTTTGAATGGCAGTCCGCGCAACGCTGGCGGCTGCACTGCTGACATTACTATTCACGCTCCCGGTTGCAGGAACCATCGTGGTCAGGTCCTGAGCAGCGGAGTTAATCTCGGCTTTGATTGAAACTAACGGATCAGTTTGGTATTCGGATACGAGCTCGTTCAATGCAGCGACCCCGTCGGTAACGTCTAATGCGAGGTAGGCCGGCATCTTCACGTCCGCCCTGACCTTTGCCATCGTTTCCTTGGTAATCGTTTGAATCCGTTTGATAATTGGTTCTTGGTCTGGATTGGTGTCCAATTGGTCGTTGACCGCATCGGCAGTTTGGTTCAACCGCGCTTGGGCTGAATCGATTAGGTAGCGATCGGCAACTTGGTCGATCTGGTGAACCAGCGTTTCAGTCGGTTGTTGGTTCGTAACGGCCCGGTCGACGACCCGCTTAATTTGGTTCGTAGCAACTAATGAAGCGGCAGCTGTCATTGACCCCATCCGTTCGAACGCAACGCTGGTGGCACTAGCAGCAACGCTACTGGTGACCGCAGTGGCATCGTTAGCCACGGCGGAAGCCAAGCGGGCGTTGATGGCTTGAATCCCCTCGGCAGCATCCAAGCTGGTGTAGCGTGGATAATCAGCATCTGCGCTGATTTCACCGTTTGCAGAACTGACCAAATCATCAATGGCAGCCGACGTACTGATCTTGCTAACGTCGTTCAAGCGCAGAACGCGGAGTTGCGCAGCCGTTGCGGCGCTACTAACGGCCGCTACGGCACGGTCAGCGTGGTATGCATTGACCACGCTTTGCATCTGGGCACTTGCAGCTAATGAATTCCCATCAGCTGCACTGGCCACACTATTTAACGCACTGGAGAGGTTCGCTGCTGTAAGCTGGTCGCTAACGTTTGCCGCAGCAGTGGCGGATTGCTTTAATTTAGTGACCGCTAATTGGTATTGACCATTTGGATCAGCAGCGACCGCCTCTTCAAATGCGGCTTCGAGTTGGGCAATGATGTTTTGAATATCTAAATGAATGAGGTTCAAGTCGTTGAAGTCACTTTGAATGACCCCCATTGCCATCCCTAAAATTGCAGAGAAACGGCGTTCTAACGTATTAGTAGACACACCTGAATAAGCCCGGGACGCATTTAAAATCCGTTCCCGTGCTACATTGATGACGTTGGCAGCGTATGCCGCCACGTAATTATTGGTCGTCATCGTCAGTGCCTGCACCGCCCCACTGGCAACTGCTGACACGGACGCATCGTCAGCGGCGGGCAATTGGTCTGCATAGTGGCTATTGGCACTTGCAATTTCACTGCGGAGATTATTAGCAACACTGCCGCTTAATGCATCTGCAGTGCTGGTCGTAGTGGCCACGGCAGATTGAACCAACTGGTGGGCAGTCGCATACGGATCCTTTTGGATCGCGTCCGCCACCAACTGGGCAATGGCCGTTAAGCCGTTTTGAATATCAGTTTTTAAGTTTTCAGGATCGTTTAAATCGTGATCGATCGCATCAGCAACGCGGTCCGTAATCGCATCCAATTCGCCGTTCAATGCTAATTGGTCTTGACCACGCAAGGTCGCCAAACTGCGCTTGGCATCGGCCTTGGCATCAATCATTTGCGCATTCACGGAATCGCGCTTGACCTGGTCGGTCAACGTCGTTAACTGGACTTCAAGCCCTGCAAGGTGGGGAGCGACATTATTGCGGTCTTCAACCCCAGCAACCGCAGAACGGGCCTGGTCCACGTATTGATCGACTTGGCTAGCAAATCGTAAGTCAGCGGTGGAATCAGCAAAGCTAACGCTGGCCCGGGCACTTGCGACCATCGAATTGATCTGGTCTAACGTAGCGGCGACCGTATCATCACCAACGGCGGCGCTGGTCATCGAGGTCAGCTTCATTAACGTGTTCCGCACGTCGATGTTGACTAACTTAGGTGTCTGCGCATCGGCCTTGACGAGTTTGATCCCGGTTTCGGCATTAAAGCGAATTTCACTTTGCGCATCGATCGACTTCCCGGTGTCCTTGATGTTGGCTACCCGGCGGTTCGCACTGTCAGCAGCTGAATCGATCAATTGAAGCGCACTGGCGGCCACGTTTTCATTCACGACCGCATCCATTGCGGCACTGGCGGTCGCAACCGCACTGGCCATCCCCGCTTCATCGGCAGAGGCATTCACCTGCTGCGTAGCCGAACTAACGACCCGGTAGAGATCACGGTCTAATTCGACTGATTCAGCAAGGTATTCAGCCGCCACGGAACTGGCGGCACTGGCCATCGATTCTAGTTCGTAGCGCTTAGCAGCCTGCGGATGGTCCTTGATCGTATTATCAAATAGCGATTGGAGCTCAAGCGTCCCCAACTGCTGGTCAATGGCAGCAAAGCGGGCATCACTTGCATCCCGGTTGATGATTTCAGCGTATTCTGCCATCAATTCATCCAACGGATCGTCAATCGTGACCCCGACGGCAATTAATTTTTGCCGAACGGACTTAGCCACGGCGGACAGCGCTGCAGTAGCTGACGCAGCCACGTTGCTTTGGTAGTGGTGCATGTTTTCAGTATCCGCGACCGACATTAACTGGTCGATCGTGGCGGTATCATTAATTTGACTAATCGTTTTGCAGTTCACGCTGGTCGTCTTGGCCACCGCACTGCTGAAGTTCGCAAAGTCGTAGTTGGCAGCTGAGCGTTCAGCAGTTAGGCGCGCCGCCGTGCTCTGGACGGTGTTGACCGCCGAGGCATGCGGGTTCTTTTTGACCGCTGCATCCACGTAGGAATTGACCTGTGCAATCCCATTGCGGACGTCCAACAAGACGTTGGCAAAGTTATCACGGTCCGTTGCGATGTTAGCATCAGTTGCCTGCACGAAGCTTGCAATCTCACGCGCCGTTTGATCGTCACCAATGCCGACTTGGGCTAAGTGCTGATTAGCAGAACTAGCGGCGCTACTAACCGCCACGCTAGTATAGGCGAGCGTGTAGTGGTTCAATGTCGCCGTCACGGAAGCAGCGGCCTGCTCAGCAACTTGGTGGTGGCCACTGGTGGCGCTTAACGCCGCCTGGGCGCTTTGGAGCGTGTGGGCGACTTCACGATTGGCGTTGCCACGATTAGCCTCATCTAGATCCGCAGTGGTAACAGCAGCGGTACTGGCCAACGAAGCTAGCTTGGCGTGGGCAGCGGCCACCGCGTCGGTTTGGACGTAGTAGTCCGCAATGCTCGTCAAATTAGCTTGGGCATCAACAACTGCTTGTGAAACAACCGCTAGTTGGTCGCTATTATGGAAAAGCGTCATGTTCATTGAATTTTGCACGGCCGCCACCTGGCTCGCCGCTTGGTCAGCAAAGGCCACGTCACTGACGAATTGCATTTGCTGGTGGGCGCTGCTGGCCATGCTGTGGGTCTTCGAGCGGGCATCTTCGACCGCATAGTGGTCAATGATCCGGTCGGCAGCAAGCGAGGCCTGCTCAACGTCATTGGCTAACGCACTGGCGCGCCCGGCGTTTTTCACCATCGCCGAACTGGCCCGGGTTGCGACCATCGCAACCTCACTGACAGCGTTATCGCGGCTGATGGCATCCAGGTAGGCGCCCTTGTCAGTCGCTGAACGCAAGACCATTTGGACGGCGTAGTGGGCCGAACGGTTCGGATCACTTTGAATCAACTGCACGGCAGTCGAATGGAGCGTATCCGTAGCGGAAGCAACGACCGAATCCACGTCGCTTTGCGCTGCAATCACCTGGGCAGCGGAGTCACGAATGGCTTCGATTTGAGTCCGGGCGGCACTGCGCTCAGCCTTGGTCCCCAACTGGACCACCATCGAATCAGCTGCGGAATAGGCCCCATTTAGCTGGTCAACGGCAGCCGAATTCGCGTAGTGGTCGATAATTCCGTCGACCTGTTCACCAATCGTCTGCACCGTCTCCGTCAATTGCGCAGCATCAAAGTGGTTCGCATCTAACGCTGCGGACGCACTGGTGGTGGCGACATGGACCGCACTGGTGGCGTTTAACTGGGCCACCCCACTTAGCCGGCTCAGCTGTTCATCGGCGCTTGCCACCGTCGTTTGCAACTGGTGGGCAGCGGATGCGTATGGATCGGCAACCATGGCAGCGGTCGCCATCGAAGCAATCGTACTGGTGGCCGAACTCAGGGTGGCGTTCAACGTGGCGGGGTCGTTAACGACTGCGGCGACTTCGCTTTGCGCCTGTTGAACGTATGAATTGATCGAGAAGTCGACGTGGACCTTCCCGGCGGGCGTCAACGAACTGGTCGTAGCAGCCGCTGAAACGGTAGCTGCACTTAACTGCCGGTCGGCAAACGAGTGGTTCACCTCGTCGGTAATGCTCTTGATGGCATTCGAAGCCACTGGAATCAAGCCGTAGATTTGATTAATCGATTGGGCATCGATGTTACTGGTAGCAATCGAATTGTTCAACAGTACCCGGGCGGCACTATCGATCATCCGGTTGGCGTTCAATAACTGATCGCCACTTAAATAAGCCACTGCGGAATAGGCGTTACTAGCGTATTCAGCAACTCCGGCTGATACTAGGACGTTTCCGTAACTGGCGAAGATCGAATTCATGGAAGTAATCGCCGTACTAACCTGGGCACTGGCGCTTGCAGGCGCTGCGGCGTTGGATTGGACCCACGCATAGGTCGGGTCGGTCACGCTGTGAATTTCTGCGATCGCATCCTGAGCCACGGCGTCGGATAATTGGAACAATTCGTCTTTGAACTGGAGGTAGGTCGCTTCCATTTCGTGCTTAGCAAACGATAACACGGCCGCACTGGTCAGTGATTCTAGGTGGTCCACCCCACTTTGGGCTAACGAATCGGCACCGGCAATGTTGTCAGCCTGCTGACTTAATTCAGTGCTGATTTGATCAAAGGCGCTGTTAATCGTTAGCTTAGTGTCATCGGCAGCAGAGGCCCCTAACACCGTGGTCTTATTAACCAGTGAGTTCGCCGCATGCATGACCACGTCATTGGCAGACGAAAAATTAGCGGTGTCGATGGCATGGTCGACATTCGCAGTGAATGCTTCCACCCCTGCAACTGCTTCGGATGGATTTGCGTAGTTTACCGCATTGGTATATGCCGAATCCGCGAATTGTGAGAGTGCAACGCTGGCACTACTCCTAGCGGGAGCGGCTAATTGGTCAGCGCGCTGGCTGGCTGAATCGACGGCAGCTGCAATCGCTGAACGGGCGTATTCCAACACCACCTTTTTAGCAACTGAATTAACCAATAATTCAGACTTAGCAGTCAGGGAACTAACTGCATCTGCTTGGTGGGCGGCAGCGGGGCCGTCAGATTGCATTGATTGTGCCTTGGCATCGATTTTATTAGATTCTGATCCCATCAATATTGCACCTTCCTTAACGTGATTGATAATGCTTATTTTGGTCAACGTTTTTAATCATGGTTTTAGTAGTTATTTAAATTCTTTTTCAAAGCGATCGTAAAGCTGATCCGCCTCTTCAATGGTGGTCACCTTATCGATCTGCGATTTCATGAGGTTACTTTGCTGCTCCAGGTTCGCTTGTAAAACCTTGCGATTGCGATCGTCTGGGGCAATCCGGTCAATGAGCGCCTGTAACTGAATGTCAGAAAGCGCCACGAATTTACGAAGCGCTGCTTTTTTAGCAGTCAGGGATGGCACCCCCGCACTCGCTTCGTGATTCCTTGATTTTTCTGTCATGACTAACACTTCCTTTATCCATTAGACTAATTTTTTAGGTAGTAATCCCATTAAACAATTTTAAAAATACTCCCTTATATCATACCACTAACGAAAGGTAGTTTGAAAGCCAAGAATATTACAAAAATTGCAACAAAAAAGAGCCGCTAAATAGCGACTCTCCTAGTCATTACTCGGTTTCCCAGAGCTTGCGCAATTCTTCTGCTGCGCGGTCCGGATCATCCGGAAATTGACTATCGATCCGGGCTATATCTTCCTTTAATTGGTCGATTGCTGCGAAGAAACCTTCGGTATCCAAATGGTTCGGTTCTGCCATCGTCATCCCTCCTTACTCCCTGCTAAATACGCAAAAAAATCGGTCCCTCCGTGAAGAGAACCGATTTTTATAAATTGATGTTCAATTAAGCTTTGTAGTCAGCAGGTGAATCGTCCCACTTATCAACGTCATCAGGCGCACCCTTAGGATTGTGCCATTGGAACATATCGTAAGTTAATGAACGCTTGTCCTTGTCTAACTTGTTAATCGTTTCGACATCTTCATCCGAAAGTTCGAAGTCAAAGATGTCGCTGTTTTCAACGATCCGTTTTTCATGGGATGACTTTGGAATCGTTACGATGCCACGTTGCCAGTCCCACCGTAGGATGACTTGGGCAGCGGACTTGCCGTACTTTTCAGCCAACTTGTTAATTTCAGGGTCACTCAGTGATTCCCCGCCACCAAGTGGTGACCAAGCTTCGACTTGAATCCCTAGGTGGTTATCGTGTTCAACGATGTCTTGGTCTTGGCAAATTGGGTTAAATTCCATTTGGTTAACAGCGGGCGTCACAGTGGCGTGGGCCAATAGGTCGTCCATCCGTTCGTTATTGAAATTAGAAACCCCAATCGCGCGGACCTTGCCATCATGGTAGAGCTTTTCCATTGCCTTCCAGGTGTCAATGTACTTCCCGTCAACTGGCCAGTGAATCAAAAGTAGATCCACGTAGGTCAATTGGAGGCGCTTTAACTGCCCTTCAAATGCATGCAACGTCGTGTCGTAGCCTTGGTCGCCGTTAAAAACCTTCGTCGTAACGAAGAGGTCCTTACGGTTCATCTTAAGGGCGGCTAAGCCTTCCTTAATCCCTTCACCGGTCCCGGCTTCATTTCCGTATTGCTTTGCAACATCGATCATCCGGTAACCGTGCTTGAGTGCTTCGATCACGGAGTGTTTAGCAGTCGTGTTATCGCTCTTCCAAACCCCCATTCCAAGTCTAGGCATTTCCACACCGTTATTTAACTTTGTGGTGGTAGTTAATCCTTCCATGATGGTACCTCCTTAAATTAATTTACAACACCATTGTAGAATAATCAGGAGCTGCCTGCAATTAACTTGCTTAGTCGCGTTTAAATCCCCGTGGGTGTTTCTCCATAAAGCGCCAGGCGTCGGCAATAATCGTCTCAATATTTTCATATTGGGGCTGCCAACCCAGTTCGGTCCGCGCCTTGGTCGAATCGGCGACTAATTCGTCGGGGTCGCCGGGACGCCGTGGTGCCTTTTCGGTCTCGATCGCATCACCGGTGACCTTGCGGGCTGCCGCTAAAATCTGGGAGTTCGAAAAGCCGTGCGAAGACCCGAGGTTAAAGGCCTGTGAATCACCACCATTTAATAGGCGCTTCATTGCCAACACGTGGGCGGCGGCGAGGTCAACGACGTGGACGTAATCCCGCACGTTGGTCCCATCGGGGGTGTGGTAGTCATCACCGAACATCTTAAAGACCGCCCGCTTGCCACTGGCGACCTGGAGGATGATCGGAATCAAGTGTGTCTCTGGATTGTGGTCCTCACCGATCGAACCGTCAGCACTCGCCCCACCGACGTTAAAGTAGCGTAACGCCGTGAACTTGATGCCGTAGGCGGAATCAGCCCACTTGGCCATTTGTTCCATAATGTACTTACTTTGCCCGTACGCATTCGTCGGGTGCTTTGGCGTCGTTTCCTTAATCGGCATCTGGTCGGGCTGGCCATACACCGCCGCCGTTGATGAAAAGACCAGCCGGTTAATTTCATGGTCGCGCATTGATTCCAGAAGTGAAATCATCCCACCATCGTTATTATCAAAGTACTTCAATGGATCCTTCATCGAATCCGCCACGATCGAATCAGAAGCGAAATGAATCACTGCATCGATGGATTCATGGGCGAAGACATAGTCCAAAAATTCGCGGTCGCGAACGTCCCCTTCGTAAAATTCTGCTGCGGGAGCCACTGCGGCGCGGTGCCCAGTGGATAAATTATCGACCACGACGGTTTCGTAGCCATCCTTAATTAACGTTGCGACGGTCTGTGAACCAATGTAACCAGCGCCACCTGTAACCAAGATTGCCATAGTAATGCATCTCACTTTCTCTGCTCTAAGTAATTAATGTTTCAATTATCTTACATTTAGAAGTGGTACGCAACGGACTTTAACAGAACTCAATAAAATAAAGAAAATCTTGACTTTTAACGCAAAAATTGTATGATAAGGATAACTAATATCGAAGGGGTTTGGTAATCATGATTATTAAACACACTCAATTAAATATTAGTGACCGATTTTGGCAGTTTGCCGGTGCATCGACGTCATCGCGAGCTGTCAAGGTCCTTTCGATTTGATTTCAAACCACTCGCGCAATTTCGCCATGCAGCTTAGCGCGGGTGCGCATAACAATCTGCCACCCATGATGAAAATCAGTGGGTGGCTTTTTATTTAGGAGGATTTATTCATGAAAATTTTAATGCTCGGTGCAAGACCGGATGAACAACCAGCAGCTGACGAATGGGCTAAGGCCAACGGCGTAACCGTCGATACCAATCCCGCCCAACTCAGCCTGGACAACGTTGATTTAGTCGACGGCTACGATGGCGTCTCGGTCCTACAATTAGAACCACTTGAAGACCCCGCCGTCTACAAAGCCCTAGCCGACCACGGCATCAAGAACCTAGCGGTGCGCAGTACCGGTTATGAATCCTACAATCTAAAAGCGGCCCGCGACAACGGAATTACCGTGACCAACGTGCCGGCTTACTCGCCCCGCTCAGTCGCAGAACACACCCTGACGTTGACCATGAACCTACTTAGAAAGGTCCACATGATCGAAGTCAACGAACACCACAACGACTTCAGTTGGGCCGGCGTGGAAGCTCCTGAGATCCACAACCTTACGATTGGGATCATCGGGGCCGGAAAGATCGGCAGCACCGTAGCCCGCATCTTCAAGGCCCTCGGTTCGACCGTCATCGCTACCGATCCGATTCACCGTCCGGAACTAGGCGACACCCTCGAATACGTTGATTACGACACGCTACTATCCACGGCCGACGTGGTCACGATGCACACGCCATTGACCGATGATATGTACCACTTCATGGACCAAAAGCGCTTTGCCCAGATGAAGAAGAGTGCCATCTTCATTAACGCCTCCCGGGGAAAGGTCGTCAACACCCCGGACTTGATCGAAGCCCTAAAGACGGGTGAAATTCAATCCGCCGGCCTCGATACGGTCGAAGACGAAGACGCCTACTTCTCCCACAAGCTCCCCGGTGAAAAGACGGGGAATCCATACATCGACACCTTATTACCAATGAAGAACGTGGTCTTGACTCCCCACATCGCCTTTTACACCGACATGGCGGTCAAGAACATGGTCCAGATCTCACTGAATAACACTAAGCAAATCCTCGATGGTGAAACACCGTTCAGTCCGGTTAACTAGGCGTATTGCTTGACTCTTCATAAGCATGTGGTAAATTAGTGATATATTAAATAACTAAAGAGGGTATTATTTATGAGTGAAAAGAAATATGCTGCTAAAGAAGTTGAACATCGTTTAAACGACGTTAAAAAGAGTGCTAAGGAAGATACCATCACCCCTACTGATGGCTGGAACACCTTATTAAACCTTGCTGAAACCATCGATCACAGTGAATCCAAGGCTGAAGACTACCGTAAGACGTTGGTAGAATTACTTTCCAAAAAGGATTCCCGTGGCTTCTTACTTTACGGAACTGGAAAAGAAGTTAAGCAAGCCGTAAACGATAGTAAGGACTACAAGGACATCGATGTGGACGGCTTAAACGACGTCGACGCATATGAACTTGACGAAAAGAAGAATGAATACAAGCCATTAGCTAAGGATTCCGTTGAAGGGGTCGTTGACAAAGTTCTTAAGTAATTCGCTTCATAAATTAAAGGCAGATGCTAGTAATTAGCATCTGCCTTTTTTGCTAGAATCTCAATTATAACCATCGATTTTGTAATTGAGATTCTATTTTTGTTTTTAATATTTGTCAATATCCTGTGCAAGCAAAACCCCCGATTGTTTGAACATTTTCTGTCCAATCAATCGGGGGTTAATGTTGATTAAGCTGTTTTTTACAAGGTAGCATTTAAGAATTTTTGTAAATGTTGTTCAAAAGTATCATTAGCATTTGTAGGTTGATAATGTTTTTCCATTTCCTCCATAAAAACTACTACTGATTCTGTTTGATTTGCAGCATGACTTAATCCCTTGATATTATTATTGTTGTTATTGTTTTTGTTGTTATTGTTGTTATTGTTGTTATTGTTGTTGTTATTGTTTTTGTTGTTGTTATTGTTGTTATTGTTGTTATTATTGTTGTTATTTTTGTTATTTTTAATACTATTGATTACATATCTAGCATTTTGAACTCTTGCCCTAAGACTATCAGATGTTGTTTGAATCTGATTAGCGGCAATTGAATAGTTATTTAAATTCAAATTCTTAAATTCAAATTTTGCAACATAGTAAGCAAACACATCTTCCTGCATTAACCATGTATGTTCCATGATTATCAACTCCATTTTTATAAAATTAAAATCAAAAAGCTTTTAAATAACTTATTGATTATAAATATAATATCATTTAATTCAATAAATTTCAAGCTATTAAATAAAATTTACGCTTTTAAATCAAAGTAATATTAACATAATTTAACCATATCGAATATATTAAACGCTATAGATTTCTTCTTCAATTATTTTAGCACAACTAATTTATTGAAATAGATATAAAAACTGTTAAGATAACTTTGAGGAAATATGCGAAGGTTTGTCTATTGATGAACTGATCGTTTCCTGATTGATAAATTATTACTGGAGCACGTAATATTGCCTGACGGAGGCCTATATCCGATCACTAGTCGCGGTAATTGACATCTAATTACTCAGTGCTCATATAAGGGAGGTATGGCTATTTGCTGTACCTTTTTTAGTCTTATTAACTGGTAACTATCATATATCAACGGAAAAAAGTTAATTATCGGATCAGTAAATGATATTGATTTCAATAAATTAGATTTAACTCACTTACATTGGTAGGAAAAGTACGAAACAAAAATAGAAATGCAAGTAAGATAATCAAAGATATAGATAAATTTACTTTTAAAATTGCTAATAACAATTATGATTAGAACATCTTTGAAATTAAAAATGACCACCGGTAATGGTAGTCATTTTTTTACTTATTCAACTAATGCATCACCAAGCCACCATCGACATATAAACACTGACCGGTAATGTTACTAGCTAGTGGCGAAGCCAAGAAGGTCGCAGTCCCGGCAATATCTTGTGGCACGGTGAGCCGGCCGGTCGGGGTGTTACTAACGATGGATTCACGAACATCATTCTGCGTTTCAATACTGGAATCAGTAGGATACGTTAACCCTGGGGCAATTGCGTTCACCAAGATGCCCAACCGCCCCACTTCAGCCGCTAGCGACCGGGTAAAGCCCATTAACGCGCTCTTAGCGGTAATGTAGTCATGGTAAGGGATCACCGGCGATTCGATTAAATTACTGACCATGTTAATAATGCGCCCTTCGCCGTTCATCAGTGGAACCGCAGCGTGGCAAACATTAAAGGCGCCCTTTAGACTCCCATCCAATTGGGATTGATAATCAGTCCAGTCCATCGCTTGACTCGTTTTTCTAGTTTTTGGATTAAAGCGGTAGTGCTTGAGGGCGTTATTAACCACAATATCCACCCCGTCAAATTGATCATTGATTAGGGCCAACATGGCATCCACCGCAGCTGAATCTTGGACATCAGCCTGCACCGCAAATGCGGTCCCACCATCAGCATTAATCTCAGCTACCACCCGTTCTGCACGGGTCTTACTATGGAGGTAGTTAATTGCAACGATCGCCCCCTGTTTCGCGAACTGTTTTGCAATCTCAGCCCCAATTCCACGGCTACTCCCGGTGACCAGGGCCACTTTATTATCAAGTAACATTTCATTTCCCCCTATTCGACATCTGGATCATAGTGTTCAGCTAAGTCCTCAGCATTGCGTTCAACATCCACAAAGTGCAACAGGCTTAATAGGTTAAAGCCCCCGTCATGGTGCCAGCCCGGTTTTGCACGGGTCATTTCACCCAGTGCAGAGACGCGGTCAACACCGATGCGGCCTAATTGATTTGCAAGCGGAAACACCCGTTCCGGGGCCACCGCTAGGCCGCAGCTTTGCAGGAACTGTTGATATTGCGCTAGGTATTGATTCACATCTTCCAGGTGGCCAATGGCAAAGATATTGACCGTCCGGTTCAACGGTGAATTCGCAAAGCCCGGATGGTCATGAAAAATAACGGTCCAACTAGTATCATGCGCACTTTCAATCACATCTACGGAAGCCCCTTGAACCCGCTTTAGTTGATATTCATTCCGCAGGCGCACAATTGCAGCCGCTTCTTCGGTCGTCAACTGCGCCCGCGGCCGTTTTAGCTGGTAATTTTGTAATTCAGTCGCCACTAACTTAGCAAATTGATGGGGCGTCACCGCACCATTGCGTTCCACAAAAATCGCTTGCGCGGATAAACAACTCTGTTGGTCATACACCGCAACGTCTTCCACGGCGCGCTTGACGGTTTTAGGATAGTATTCAGCAGTGAGCGCCTCTTTACCAACCATTGCAAAGCTAATCTTATATCCATAGTGGAGAAAGCGTTTTTCAGTCGGAACCAGCTTCCGGATGCCCTCAACAGCTCGATTGGAGCCATAAACAATCGTGGCATCGGTATTGTCAATTGCGGCTCGTTCTAATGCAGTCGTTCCCCCCTGCCATGGCATAATTGCAACGCAATCCGCGAGGCGCTGATCGATTGCTGCAATGGATTGCATGAATAAAATTGGGAAGAGCGGTTCAGCTAATGACGTCTTCCCTAGGTTCGCTGACTTAACTAGCATCCCCATCACTAGCGGCCAAATTTGCAACCCCGGAATATTCCCTGAGAAAACGTGGAAAATCCCGTTCGGGCCAAACGCCTTGGTGCTACTTCCAATTTTCTGTGGATGAAATTGATCCAAAATCCCGGGCTGGTCTAGCTCCGTATCCACGAACCGCAGGAGTTCCTTCTTCCGAAAGACCCGCACAAAGCGCTTCATTTCTAATGCAACTGTTTCAGCATTATACCCAGTCAATACTGGAATCAACTGCATTGCTAGGCAACGCTGTGGATATTGGGGCTGCGTCCAGAGCTGAATGGCGCGGTCGATCACGTCAATGATTTCAGCAACGGTGCGTTTGGCTAAATCGCTTTGTTGGTGGGCTTCAATTAAGCGGGCGGTGTGGGCAATCGCATCCGCATCGATTACCGGATACCGGAGTGAATACACCGTGGTCCCCACCGTGACTGATTGATACCGAAATGATTGAACGCTAATTGAATCCGGTAATTTAAAGATATCAAGCGGGATGATTTTAATGGTTGCTGGCATTACTTTTGCCCCCTGGCGTTAGTCGCAGTCAATAGTTGATCAATCGCAATTGAACAGCCCTTGGCCTCGGCCCCCTTAATCCGCCCCAGTAATTTAAACCCAGCAGCAGATTGCACCCCCAGATCTTCAGTTAAAATCCCCACACATGAATTCCAATTAGTCAGGTCATAGTAGGCAATTAAGCCCGTTTGTCCAGCCTGAACTGGCGCCAAGGTGTCTGGGTCTAGAATCCGAATCCGGACCCAGGCGGGAGCCAACTTAGTATCATGAACGGGCTGATGGTGAGCCATATCAAAAAGATTGCGGTCGTAACACTGCGAACAAACCTCGGTCATCCCATACATATTAATATGGTGGTCCCGTGCGACCCCAAACGTTGCACTAAGCTGTTGTAATAAGTCATTCAAGCCCAATTCCCGGGATTGGCCCTTAAAGCCCCCGGTATCAAAGATGCGACTCGCAGCGGGCAACTGAAAGTGCAGGTCGTGTTGCCTTAGGTAGTCCAATAGGTGCACGTACGAGAAACTAGCCCCCAATAACATTACCGGCTCGTTCTGCTTAATCGCTGTTTGCAAGGCGCCGACGATGCTGGAAAAGTCCATGGCGTGCTCATTAACGTAAATGTGGCTCTGATCATCACCAAAGAACGCCAGTGCCTTACTAACGTATCTTGACAGCGAGGAGTGTGGATTCACATCTGCCCCCGGAAATAATCCGATGATGCGCATCCGGTCTCGATCGGGCATCACAAATTGCTTGAACGGCCCCTTCATCGAGGCATCCCAGGTCTCAAACGTCGGATGATAATTCCGGCTCCGGTGGGTCGGATCCGTGGTCCCACTGGACATAAATACCGGCTCATCAGGAGTAATCGGAGTAGCGGATAACGACAGGTATTTATACCCCCGAATCGGCATCAACGGAATTTGAGTCCAGTCATGTACCAACAGCGGTGTTTTGCGCTGGTGCTTCGCATAGCTTTTAAATGGTAAGTTATGCTCAAACTGATATTTAAAAATTTTTAACGCAAGCTGATTAAAGTCTTGGTCGTCATTAGGAGTCCCAATTGCTGGATGCTGTTGAATAAATGTTAAGACATCATTTTTAATTTGATTCATGATTGACCTCCCGCCGTTGAAACGCTTTAGGCACTGCCACTAACAAAATGTGTAGTAATACGGAAGCAATTGCCCCAAGCAAAATGTTATTCGTTAATAGTGGTCTCAGTGCCCCCGAATAATTAGTCGCATAGGCAGGGATGCCGATTGCCAACATAATCGATAACCCAATGATCAAATTATTCGTATCGTTACTCTCAGCCCGTTTTAAAATCGCAAAGCCAGTCGTGATCAGCGTTGCTGCGGCTGGTAAGAACATTCCACCAATTACTGGTGCCGGGGTTAGTGATAGAAAGGCCCCTAATTTAGGAATAAAGCCGAACACTAATAACAAGCTCCCAGCCAATAGGATTGGCTTGCGTGAATGAATCCCGGTCAGCTTCATTACCCCAAGGTTTTGAGCAAAGGCCGTTGTTGGGAACCCACCGATCATTGAAGAAAGAATCGAACCCGCTGCTTCACCAGCAATCCCCTTTTCAATTCGCTTTTGGTCAATTTTAGTCTTGGTCACATCCGCCGAGGCCTCATACACCCCAATGGCTTCGATGATTGCCACACAATAGGCAATGAAGAAGGTAATAAATAACGTCCAGTTGAACCGTAACATTCCGTACGGCAATAATTGTGGGAACCCAAAGAGGGGCTTATGCGCCAGTCCCGAGAGGTCGATCATCCCAGTCGCAAAGGCCAATCCATCCCCCACCACAAGCGCAATCAAGAATGAATAGCGGTGCCAAAAGCCCCGGCCAAAGATGGAGAGCCCCACCACAATGGCAGCGGTGACAATCGCTACTAACAGTGTCTTAGGGGCAGCAAAGCTTGCAGCAGTCGGATTCCCGCCCAAAAATTCTTCTAACGTGAAGCTGGCTAGTGAAATCCCCACAAGAAAAATAATGGTCCCGGTAATTGCGGGCGTTAACCACTTGGTCAGCTTCCCCAATAATCCCGTAATTGCTAAAAAAAACGCCAAAATAGCACTCAGTAAAATCGATCCGCCTGCAGCTGGCAGGGTCCCCGTCTTTCCCGCATTGATCATCAATGCATCAAAAGCTGCAGAGGGCCCCTGAACGATTGGAAGTCGTACTAATTTGGTCGCTTGAATAATGGTCACCAACCCAGATGCAATAAAAATTGCATTCACTAAGTTAGTGGATAGTGTTAGTGATAGCCCCGCAGTGGACGCAACAAAAATCGGGTCTAACCACACGTTTGAAACAAAAATATGTTGAATACTAGCAAGAAATGTTTGTCCCCATTTTAAGTCATTGGTGGACAAATCAGTGGTTGCTTGATCATTTTCCATGAAAACATCTCTCCTTAAATTAAGCAATTTGGCTTAATTAAACTGAGAACCCAATTCACCACCGCAAATTGAAAAAGTTTCCATTTAAAATCAAAGTCGCTGCATTCCTACGCTGGTACTAACCAGATCAGGTTCATAAGGGTTAAGGACGGACCTACTCTCAGCCAAACGGCTCCCCTTGCAGTTAATTAAGTAACCTGAGTATAGCATAGTAAGTAGCCAACCTAAAAGCCCCCCTTGATTTTTCATTCCAAAATAAAAACGTGGTCAATGTAAAATTAACCACGCTTTTATTCATTTAATCCAACGGCGCCTGTGACTTCATCACTTCCGGACTCCACAGCGTCAGTAGGTACCCGTACCCCTGCGCATCAAACGACAGGTCCTCAAATTCACGGTTAATCCCAAACGACATGTAGTGCACGTCACTTGGCTGGAGCGTCCCCGCCACCAGCTTGTCTAATGGGACCGAGGTGATGATATTATCAGAAACAATGTACATCCGGTTGTTATATGCATCATAATCAAGGTTTTGGTTACTATACCCACCCCAGTTAATGTTTTGCGGTACGGCGCTAAAATTGGCCGCCCCGGTGGTTTCATTCAGCGTCCCCTTGTAGATCTGGTAGGTCGAAAAACTCTTCTGCCCGGCTTCAACGACCGACTCCTTGCGGCCAAAGTAGGCGTTCCCGGCCGTATCAAAGGTCAGCGTATTAATGCTGTAATTTGCATTTCCATTGATCAACGGGAAGTTGAACTGCTTAATCGGCTGCAACGTGGTCGGATTGATTTCGGTAATCGTATTCGTCCCGCCCGCCGGCAGATTGGCCAGCGTATCGTCTTGGACCAAATAGAGGTTCTGCGTGACCGGATTATACGACAACGTCTGACCGTGGCCGATATTTAACAACGGACTCACCTGCGCCGCATCTACGATTGCCATGTATTTCAAATACTGGGCGTGTTCGGCCTCTAGCGACTGCACGTTATGGGTCACGTTCTGCTCAGCCGTTTGCACGTCTAATTGGTCCTGGTTGACCAACTGGTTCGAGTCGTTCACGTTCTGGGTCGCAGTCAAATACCGTTTCCCGATCCCCTGATTGAACTGCTTTAACGCCACCTTGGCCGCCTTAACGGTCGCCCTTAGCTGTGTTTGGCGCCCCGTCAGTTGCTTTAACTGCTTCATAAGCGCCTTGCGTTGGGCCGGCTTAGCCTTCCGCAAGCGTTTGACCACCTGCTTGCGCTTGGTAGTGACTTGATTGGCGGTTTTCAGGCTCGTAGCCGTGACCTGGTTAAAGTAGGCCACGTAGTTACTAGCCGCGAGCCGCTTCGTAATCTTCGCATTGAACAGGCGTTGCTTGACCAATGCTGATTGGACCTTAGCAGCATATTGGTCAGCAGCATTCGTAATCTTTTGCAACGCGGCTTGGTACGCCTGATTATCCTGTTGGTCACTAGCCACCTGCGCACTTGCATTCTGGACCGCATTTTGCGAGTCATTATCGCTGTTTTGCGCATCGTTTAACACCGATTGGTAGTTAGCAGCCAGCTTTAAGTTGGCTTGCCCATAGGCCGTGTATGGGGAGGTATATGTATATGCCTTCCAAATTAAATCACGCCCGTCACCGTTGCCACCCAGGACCCCTAGGTTCGTCAAGTCGGTCGTATTGTACTTCGCAATCGCCCCCTGCTTGACCTTGTCGCCTAATGATTCAACAAAATACATATTATCACCGATCTGGGCACTGCTTTGGTAATTGCCGTACTCCCGCGAATCAACGTGGAAGCCGTTCGGGAGGTAGTAGTCGGTATTAAAGGTCGTCGTCCCCTGTTGATCGGTGTAGCTGTGACTGGGGTTTTGCTGGTCCATCTGGTATTGGGTCTGATTGAACTTGCCGTTATAGACCACGGTCGGTGGGATGCTGCCCACCGTCGTGGCCGGTTGATTCGTGGGCGTTAACCCGTTTCCCGATTGTAACTCGGGCGGATTTGCCACTGAATTTTGATTGAAATTAGCATAGTATTGCTGGGCTGCTGAAGCATGCTGATGTGTCAAGCCACACCAACACACTGTCGCTGCCATTAGGGTCGTGATCAATCCCCATCGTTTCATGAATATTCACCGCCATTTTAAAATAGAATTCATAACTAATTCATAACTGTGATTAGTATAATCCATGCCGATTGTTTGTGACAATTTGTAATATTTGGACGGTTAGACCGTTTCGAACCACTAGTATAAAAATAAATCCATCAATCAATTGACTGATGGATTTATTAAGAATGAGAGATTCTGATATGCTATGTGAATAATTATAAAAGAGATAAAATATCTTTTAAGTCCACGATATTCAGCCATTCAATTAACGCCTTGATTTTAAAGGAATGCTAATGGTCAGTTAGGATTTCAGCAGCGAATCGATCAGGTACGCTACTAAATTAGGAATCAATTGAATGGCAATATCGTTTGATATGTACTATTATCTTAACTAAATATTTAGAACTTAACAAATTAGTTAGAATTGAACCCCGGTTATAAAATAGTTCAATTTTCAACCCAAAATGACTCAAATTGTCCAATAAATTATACCGGTAGTGAATTCCGTGTTATAATATTGTAATATTACTGTTAAACTATTGTAATAAGAGGTGTAATTATTAATCAAACCAAGTCCAAAATAGCAGATGCATATCTAATTCTGCTCGATACCCAGAATGCAAACGACATTACTAATAATGACATCATTACCGAGGCTGGCATTTCCAAGGGGACGTTTTACAACCACTTTAATGATCAGCGCCACATTCAACAATTCATTTTCCATGAAATCGACAGTAATATTATCCATTCCATCGTAGACCATGGCCATTACATCCAAGCGACCCAGTCGTTAGACGTCCTATTAAAGTGTGTTTCCGACACCACGATTCCTGAAATATACACCTACCGTGAGAAAATCCGGATCCTCTACAATTCATCGATTAATGGTGATTGGCAACGCTACCTAAAGCATAAGTACCTCAAGTTAATCAGACGCCTATTGGATCCGAACGGAAAATACGCAAACTACCTCCGATTAATCGTGAAGTTTTCACTGGCAATCATTGAAATCTGGATCACCAGCCCGCTACCAATCCCACCGGAACGATTTAAAGATGTCTACTACCACCTCTTTGATGTCAAATTAAAATCAATTATTTAAAAAGCTCATTCCTATAATTACTAGGAATAAGCTTTTTAATTTAGATTAATATTTTTTATTTTGTTTAAACTGATTGCTTAGGCTGGGTATTAATATCCTTAGGCTTCTTAATTTTCGTTAATACCCCATTCTTATCGGCAGAATACCAAGTTCCATTAATTGTTAACTTACTATTTTGTAATAAGTATCCATCGTTAATTGCTACATACTTTTTACCATTAACTTCAAATAATAGATTTTGAGCAATCGTACCATTTCGGTCAGCATACTTAAGACGACCACCACTGTAATGTAAGAATGCACTAACAACTAAAACACCCTTTTTATTATAATATTGTTCAACTCCATTACCAGTGAAGTTCCCAATAACTGGTCTTCCATTCTTATTAAAGAAATAGTAGTCATCATTTGTAAAACTATGTCCATAAGTATTTCTTGCAGTTACTCCATAAGCATCACGATAACCAATAACATTATTTTTAGAATTCAATACAAAAACACCATTAATTGATTTACCATCTTTGTCAAAATCATAGAGTAGGTTACCAATTTGCTTAACTCCACCAGCTGCTTTCCCGTTCTTCCCAATATAGTAATCTACAGTTCTACCTGTAATCGAATCATTTAACGTTAGTACCTTATTACTACTTGTGATTTGGCCATTCTTTTTAATTGTTAGCTTTTGGCCGTTTATATTTCTACTTTTAGTAACTAAAGCTCCATTTGAACCGTAGTAGTAGAAATGACCACTATTATTCTTAACAATTTGATTTCTAATCTGAGCCCCACTACTATCAAAGAGATATTCCTGTTTATTAATTGTTTGCTGTCCGGTTAATGCTTCACCATTTTGATTAAATGAATAGTAGTAGTTATTGATTTGCAACTGTTGGTTCTTGACCATGTTACCATTCTCATCAAAATAATACGTTTTTCCATTATTAGCATAAAAAGCATTCTTAACTTCATTTCCATTAATCGGATCGTAATAGTGTGCATTACCATCTTGATCAGTAATAATCTTACCATTAACCTGTTGACCATTGATAAACTTAACATTACGTCCATTTATCGTATTTAAATTATCAACACTTGTAAATGCACTTGGTGCCTTTGCAGCCATTGAATTGTTAGCAATCATAATATCTTGAGTTGCATAGTCTTCAGCATTTGAAGCACTAGCATATGCTGAACTAGCTAATGCTAAATATAAATCAGCCCTGGCATCACTGGCACTAGATAATGAATCGGCTTTAGATGCATAACTGTTAGCTAATGAAAGTGAACTTTGTGCATCACTCAAACCACTAGCAGCAGCACTAGCTTTCCCACTAAGATCATCGTAGTCAGCATCCTTAGTCCGATTAGCATAATAACTATTAATAATACTATTAAGTGAATTTACACTACTAATATCGTTCTGAACATAAGCATTCATATTTTTAACAACTAAATTAATTTTATCAGAAGTTAGTGCAGGTGCATTAGTATTAAATTCATAATTATCAACCCTTGCGTCAGTATTCACGGTCAATTTATATGGTTCATTTTGAATATCATTAAGGTTAACGATATTATATGATTTGTTTGCTTCAGGTAGATATAGCTCAATTGTAGAATTATCAATATATAATTCAGCTTTTGAAATATTATTCAATGAAATTGGAGTCGTATCTTTTTTTGTAAGTAATGATTTTAAATCATTATAACGGTTTACAGTTAATTTTCCATTACTAATTTTAATCTTAATTTTTGAATTAGAACGATCCAATGTAATAACCTTATCTGAATTTGAATCAGCAAACGACAAATCCAATTTATTATTATTTCCAACCAGAATGGGATTTTTAACGTTGTTAGATAAATTATAACTAGCAATCAAACTATTGTTAGGTTCAACCGTAGTATAAACTAACTGACCATTGATATATTGCACCAAACGTGGCATTGCAAAACTACCACTATGCTTAGTAAATGAATACCCACTAATCGTATTCAATGGAGAATAAATCCAACTCCCTGACCAATTAATATTAATTAATGTATCAGGATCAATATTCGTGTAATTACCAGCATAGGTATCACCACGGTAAGTAGATCCATCAACAACAAACGGCTTACTATCACTAGTTAATCTAAAAATTCCGTCACTACCAATGACACCCTTAATGGCACCATTTGCACGATAATCATTAGTATCACCACTACTGTTTCCACCATGCCAAGAATAAAACATAAATGCCTGACCATTGATTACCTTTATAATTGGTGTTTCCACTTCCGTTGCATGTCCATCATCAAGATTAATATCATTAGCTGGATTATATGACCAATTTAAACCATCATTACTAGTCAAAACATACATTTTTCTTTCCCAACCACCAGATATGTATGCAATTAACTTATTATTGTATCTAAGAACATTAATATCTCTAAAATCAGCAGCAGTAATTCCATAATCACTCTTTTGAATTACCTGATTGCTTGAATATGGATGAAATTGCTGATCATTATTACTGTATGCAAGATAAATTTTTTGATCTACTCCTGTATAGGTCGAAAAATAAGCTAATTTAGCATTAGTATCAATCGGATTTCCCCATTCATCACGAGTTAATAATCCGTTATTATAAATAACAGAACCAGTGGCAACATAATTCCAAGGAATTCCATCCTTATTATTAGCTGCAACCTCAACATCATTATTGCCCTTTGAATCTACATAGTCAGGATCAGGAATTGCAACATTGTTAACACTAGTGGGGTTTGCACTATCGAAAGGAGTAAATGTTTTAAAATTTGTAGTTGTTACATGGTACCATTGATCACTAAATAAAACCTGGTTAGGATGGGGATTATTTAAATAATAAATATCGTAGTAGTCAGTAACACCATTGTTATTCGTATGGGGTAAGATTGTTTGAATATCATTAGAGTAACCCTGTGGAACATTATAATGAAAGTTCTGATTAACAATTGTATTGGTAAGTAAATCGTTAGTGGTGTCCACTTTAGAAGAAGCATAAGAACTAGCTAAGCTAATTGATGAACCAGTACTATCATTCAAAGTAGTAAAACTATCAGCTGAACTACTAGCACCTTGTGAATTAGCCATACTAGTAATAGAAACACTAGCTTCAGAACTAGATACAGAACTGATAGAACTAACGCTGCTCACATTTGAATCAGATAAGCTGGATTTATTAGTGCTATTATTAGTATTAACTGAGTTATTATCACTAACAATTTGCGTTTCATTAGTATCAGCATGTACGGATTGTTTATCAATTGAAAACGCACCTACACCTAATATAGTGGTAACAATTCCAACAGTAATCCATTGTTTACCAGACTTATACATTCTATAATGAATTTTATTTTCGTTCGATTTTTTAAACATTATAATACCCCTTACTTATAAAACAATTATATTAACTATTATACATTAATTTCATAAAAAAAAGGACCTAACCGCAGTTAGATCCTTGAAGAAAAGTTTTATAAAGCTATTAATAACATTTTAAGTAAGATTAAATCTTACTTAGTGTTGTTGTTAGCGTTGTTAATGTTAGCGTAGAAAGTAACATTGTATGGGTTGAATACGTCAGCAGCAACTGATTCAGCTGAAGTAACATTGCTGAAGCCATTGTTCAATTGAGCAATAGCTGATGAAGCAGCAGAGTTAGCAACTGAAGTAGGAGCAGCGAAGTAATCGTTAGCAGCACTTACCTTAGCAGCAGATGCTGAAGCCATAGCAACCTTAGCATTTGAAGCGGCGTTTGAGAATGCAGCTGATGAAGCAGCATTGTAAGCAAATTGAGCAGCTTCTGAAGCGTAACTGTTGTAGTTACTAAATGCTGAGCTCCATGCACCATCAGCAACACTGAAGGCAACCTTAGCAGCGTATTCAGCTGAGTTAATTGCTGAAGACAATGCTGGAAGGTAGTTATTAAGTGCAGCAGCTGAATCACCAAGACTTGTATTAGCATTTGAAGCGTTAGCTCTTACTAAGTTAGCAACTGAGTTGAATGCACTTGAAGGAGCATTGAATGCTTCAACAATTTTGTATTCAGCAGCAAGTGAAACAACTCCGTTAGTGTTAACAGTTGCGCCAGCTGGAGTAGTAGCTGCAACAGTAGCAGCATCACTATTGTTGTACTTGAAGTATACACCGGCAGTAGCAACACCATTAGTATCACCAGATGATTGAACAGCTGAGAATACGTTAGCAGCTGAAGTGTAAGCACTAGCAGCACTGTAGTAAGCAACTGAAGTAGCTGAGTTAGCAGCTTGGTATGATGCACTTGCTGAATCAGCAAATGATGCAGCAAATGATAGTGCTGCTGAACTAGTAGCACCAGTTAAGTGGTAACCATCATAGTCATTAGAAACTAAAGCACCGTCCTTAGCAGATGCTGATAATGGGTTATTGTTAATAAATAATCCATCATATACGCCAGCTACATTAGAAGTGTGAGTGTATCCATAACCATCAGTGTAGACGATGTTGCTTGCTCTGTATCCATTAACAGCACTAGCAAAGTCACTGTAGGTAGCATTAACATTGTTAGCAAATGAATGTGCAATTGAGTCAACGCTGTTTGCAACGATTGACTTAAATGCAGCGTTAAGTGAAGCTTGTGAAGCACCACCAACATTAGCTAATGAAAATGCAACTGAAGCAGAAGATGCAGCTGAAGTTGCTAAACTAGAGTAAAGACTGTAGTTAGATGAGTTAACAGCACTAGCAAAGTCATAACCAGTTGAACCCTTGAAAGTATTTAATACACCAGCAGTAACAGTATCACCGGCGGCAGAAGAAACACCATTAATAGTGTTAGCAGCAGCAAAAGCATTGTAACCACCATTGCTGTTAGCATTGCTAAATGCAGCGGCAACTGATGCAAATACACTTGCAGTTTGACTTGCAGGAAGAGTATTAGCACTACCAAACAAAGCAAATGAAGCTGAAGCAACAGCTTGTGAAGCAACGGTGTAAGCCTTCAATGCAACGTATTGAGCATTGTTAACCTTGTTTGCTAATTGATCAGCAGTATTAAGAGCAACACCAGTATTTGCATCAACTAAAGTACCGTTAGCAGCAAGTGAAGCGTATCTACCAGCACCGTATGAAAGAACGGCACTACCATTTGAAGTAGAAACGTTAGTGTTATCGTAGTCAACAAATGCTGAACCAGTTAGTGATTGAACTAATGAAACAGCGTTTGAAACTGCAGCACTTGATGAAGCAACGAAGTTAGAATCGTTAGCAACACCATTGTAAACGTTCCGGTCGTAACCTAAGGTTGCGAAACGGTTGTAAACGTTTGAAGTTGCTGAGTAGATTGTAGCAGCACTAGCAGTGTTTGAAACACCAACTGATGATGCTAATGAGTTACCAGCTGATACGAATACACTAGCAACATCTGAACCTAAGTTGTATACAGGGTTATCGAAGTATGCAATTGAAGTAGATGCGCCGGAGTTAGTATCACTTGGAGTAGCTGAGAAGTCTCCACCTTGGTAAGCCCAGATTTGGCCAGCGTAAGCACGTGCCTTATCCCAGTCAGTAGCTGAAACAGCGGCTGAAAGGTTGTTAGCAGCTACTGAGTAAAGACCAGCAGCATTGCTTAATAGGTTTGGAAGGTATTGAGCATCGTTACCTGACTTAGCACCAAGGAATACTACTTGGTTAGCACCGTTAACTGAAACAGCAACGGATGAACCAGTAGCAGCAGCATAGTTACTGATTGCGTAAGCAACTGATGCAGCAGTAGATGAGTCAGCCTTTGATAAACCAGCGTTAGCTTCACTTGCGTAAACAGCAGCTTGTGATGCGTATTGTGAAGTAACACTAGCATTGTCTGAACCACTAGTAGTAGCAGCAGTGTTAGCTAATTGATCAAGTAAACGAGCGTACTTAACAGCAGCTGGAGTATTGATGTAAGCTTGACTGAAGTTCTTAGTGGAGTTGTTGTTAGTGTATACGTTACCGTATAGGTTCTTGTCAACTTCTGAAGCTAAGGAGTCAGCAGCAAAACGGTATTGGTAACCACTTTGTGCTAACTTGTAAGCGTTAACGAAAGCATTTGATAATGCTTGGTTATCAGTCAAAGCACTGGAAGCAGTGGATGATTGAGTGTTAGCACTAGCAGCGCTTGAAGCTTCGCTAGATGAGCTACTTGGTACAACTGGAACGTCAAAAGTAACGTTTAAGTCGTATGAACCAGTCTTGTTAAATGCCTTCCGTAACTTTTCAACCTTAGCGTAGTTGTCCTTGAAAGTCTTTAAGTCAGCCTTAGCAGCTGCTAATGACTTCTTAGCGGACTTCTTAGCAGCAGCAGTCTTAGCCTTTGAAAGCTTAAGATCAGCAGCAGCAACCTTGTAGTTACCAGCAGCTAAGATCCGGTTGTAGTTATAAGTTAAAACGTTAGCACCATCGTACTTTTGTGCGTATAGGTACTTAACGTTGTCAACAGCAGCACGGGCCTTAAGGTAACTAGCCTTGTTAGCCTTAGTGGAGCTAGCAGTGTAAACGCTCTTTGCAGAGTAGTAAGTAGTCCGGTATGCACTTAACTTAGCATCATCGTAAGCCTTCTTTTGTGCTGGGGAGTCAGATGCAACTGAACTAGCAGCTGATGAGCTAGCAGCACTGGAGCTTGAAGCACTTGAAGTAGCGCTTGAAGCGTCTGAACTAGTAGCTGATGAGCTAGTAGCACTTGATGAACTAACTGAACTAGTAGCTGATGAGCTAGTAGCTGATGAATCAGAACTAGTAGCACTTGATGAAGTAGCTGAACTAGTAGCGCTTGAAGTAGCGGAACTAGTAGCACTTGAAGTAGCGGAACTAGTAGCACTTGAAGTAGCTGAGCTGGTAGCTGAGCTAGTAGTAGTTGTTGAAACGTTATCAGCGTTAACTGAAGTTGCTTCAACAGCTGAGAAAGTTAATAAAGAAAACGCAACAGTGGATAATACAACCCATTGTTTGTGTCTCTTATGCATAACCTTTTTATCGTTATTAACACGATATTGGTTCTTGTTGAACTTCATAAAAGATCACCTCATAAATAATTTTTGCAAGGCACGATTGCCTTACTTCTAATATGCTAATACAGGACAAAACAAAATGCCTCATCGGCATTATGTAACCGCCATGCAACAATTACATAACAACTGGTATTATAGCATAAAAAAATGTGATTTGTACAATATCAAGCATTCTTTAATATTGCTGTAATTTTCGTAACCAGCGTGTAAGATAATGAATAAAAATAACGGTTACGGCAATGTTTATCCTTTAAACATTGTATAAGTATTATAACATAACCAAATCATAATAACAGAGCAAAATCTTAAAAAATTGATCAATTTCAAAATAAAAAGCCAAATTGACTGATAATCAATTTAGCTTCTATTATATATGCAATTATTTAGCACGCTTAAATGCAAGCACGGCGTTGTGGCCACCGAACCCAAGTGAGTTACTTAACGCAAAGTTTACCGGTGCGTTTTTATTCTCATCGGTCACAATGGTCGTCTTCACTTCTGGGTCGAGGTCAAACATCCCGACGTTGACTGGTAACACCCCGCGTTGCATGGCACCGATCATGATCACGGCTTCCAATGCACCGGCGGCACCCAGTGCGTGGCCAGTTTGGCCCTTGGTACTACTTACCTTCAAGTGGTCATTGACCCCATCGAATAACTTAGCAATCCCTTCGGATTCAGCAGAGTCGTTCGCTGGTGTCGCGGTCCCGTGCGCGTTGATGTAATCAACGTCGGCTTCGGTCATCCCACTTTCCTTGATGGCTTCTTGCATCGCCTTGATGGCTCCGCTTCCGTCTGGCCGGGGAGCAGTTAAGTGGTAGGCGTCCCCAGTTGAACCATAACCAGTCACTTCAGCGAGGATGTTAGCACCCCGCTTTACCGCGTGGTCGTAGTCTTCAAGCACTAAGGTTCCTGCTCCTTCACCCATCACGAACCCGTTACGGTTCTTATCGAATGGCATCGAAGCGTGAAGGGGGTCGGTCGATTCTGACAATGCCGTCAACGCAGCGAACCCGGAAATCCCTAGTTCGTTGATCGATGCTTCAGAACCACCGGTGATCATGTAGGTCGCCTTACCCATCTTAATCCGTTCAAAGGCATCCCCAATCGCGTTGGTTCCAGAAGCACAGGCGGTTACGACAGCTTCATTAATGTTGCGGGTATCCAGGTTAATCGAAATGTTCCCGGCCGCCATGTTAATGATGGAGTTTGGCACGAAGAATGGTGAGACCCGCTTAGGGCCCTTGTCATGCATCTTGATGGCCTGTTCTTGAATCGTAGTCAAGCCACCGATTCCGGAACCATAGATGACCCCGATTTCTTCTGGGTCGTAACTGCCCTTTTCAAGCCCGGCCATTTCCATGGCTTCGAAGGCTGAGTATACGGCATAGCGGGAAAAATCATCCATCCGCTTGGAAACCTTCTTTGGAATCCGCTTCAATGGGTCAAAATCCTTCACTTCAGCAGCGACCGTGATGCCAGTATCAGTGGCATCAAAGTGGGTAATGGGTGCAATTCCCGTCTGGTTAGCAAAAATATTGTCTAAAAAGGTCTTAGCGTCGTTGCCAAGTGGGGTCACGGCACCAATTCCGACAACTGCGACACGATGTTCCATATTAGCGTCCTCCTATTCAGCTTCTGGGCGTTTCTTGTCAGGGACGATGAATGATAATTCAGCTTGGCAAGCCTTCTTGTCATCAACGTATGCGATACAATCAACGGTCCCCATGTTACTGTGTTGTTTCTTCATGGTGATTTCAAAGCGGATCACGTCGCCAGGACGGACCATCTTTCTGAACTTCGCGTTCTTGATCGAACCCATGTAGGCGGTCTTGTCCTTGTACTTTTCACTCTTCAAAATCAAGATCGATGCGGCTTGGGCCATTGATTCAATGATCAAGACCCCAGGCATCACGGGGTTGCCAGGGAAGTGGCCCTGGAAGTAGTTTTCATTAATCGTCACGTTCTTAGTGGCTACGATCTTTTCATCCGGTACTAATTCATCTACCCGGTCAATGTATAGGATTGGGTAGCGGTTTGGAATCAAATCCATGATTTCGGTAATATCTAAAACAGCCATTATTGGTCCTCCTAATAAGCTTTATTCTTCAAATTGTGCAATCGTCCCGACATAGTCCATTCCGACGTATAACGGGGACAACCGGATTGATTGGCCATAACGGTTCGCATGTGCGAACGTCTTTAAATCAATCTGCATGCTCCGGATGCCACCGGGAATCCCCATCCCGACTAACTTTAAGACCGCTTCTTTAATCGTCCAGATCTTAAAGGTCGCCCGGACTTGCTCAGCTCCGGAGAGCCCAGCTAGGTAATCCAGTTCTTCGGGGCGAAACGCACGGTGGATCCGGTGGTAGTCGTACGGCCGGATTTTTTCTAAATCCACGCCGATCGGCTGGTCCGCAACTGCTAGCACTACCTTATCATAAGAATTGGCAAGGTTGTACTGTGGCGCCCCGCTTTTTAACCGCGGCTTGCCATGTGGACCGTGGTCAAATAACCGGCCACTTGCTATCACTGCGGGGGTTTCAGCTAACCAATCGGCTAGCAAATACGTCCCCACAATTGATTGGCGGGGATTATACTTTTTCCCCAATTTGTAACGTTCAAACGTTGCTTGGTAGCGTGGATTTTGAATTGAATCAATTCTTAACGTTACCATGACTATACGATTAAGTGAACCCCGTTATCAACGTAGATAATGTCACCGGTCACACCGGAAGCCAGGTCACTTAATAGGAATGAAGCTGACTTTCCTACGTCCATTGGGGTCACGCTCTTCCCATTAACGGTAAAGCCTTCTGACATCTTAAGTAAATCACCGTGGTGCTTGATTCCAGTCACTGCTAGCGTCTTGATCGCACCGGCTGAAATGGCATTGACCCGGATGTTTTGTTTCTTCCCAAGTTCAGCAGCTAGGTAGCGCACTTCGGCTTCTAAGGCGGCCTTAGCCACACCCATCATGTTGTAGTTCGGAATTGCCCGGACTGCTCCGATGTAGGTCAACGTAAGGATGCTACCGCCTTCGTTCATGATGGCACTAGCGTAACGGGAAACGGAGATAAATGAGTAGGCACTAACGTCTTGGGCGAGGTTAAAGCCGTCCTTCTTAACGTTCTTAACGCCGCCTTCAAGCGTGTCCTTATCGGCGTATGCAATCGCATGGATGACCCCGTCGATGTTCCCAACGGATTCGTGGATTGCAGTGAACGTCTTTTCAACGTTGGCGTCTTCAGCAACGTCACATTCGAACATTTGTAAGTCAACGTCTGAAAGTAACTTATCCAATGACCGCTTCATCCGGTCGTTTTGGTAGGTCAAGATGACTTGGGCCCCTTGATCCATTAATGCTTGCACACAACCCCAAGCGATACTCTTTTTATTTGCGACCCCCATTACGACGATCTTTTTACCATCTAAAATTCCTGCCATGAGTTATTTTCCTCCAATTCATTAGTTAAACTTCCGATAGCGGGCATGTCGATCAGCTAGCAGCTGGTCGATTGGTTTAATCTCTAATTCTTTGATTTTTGCATCTAATGCGGTTTTAAAAGCGGCAACATCAGCAGCGGTCTTCACTTCGGGTACCACCCGGTCAATAATGTGGTTAGCCAGGAGTTCCTCGGCCGTCAAGCCCATTTGTTCAGCGGCTTCCTTGGCGCGACTGGAATCCTTCCATAAAATGGTGGCAAAGCCCTCGGGCGATAGCACGGAGTACGCACTATCTTCAAACGCCCAGACTTCATCACCGACCGCAAGTGCAATCGCACCCCCACTGCCCCCTTCACCAACGATTACGCTGATGTAAGGGACGGTGAGGTTTAAGCCCTGCATGATGGATTGGGCAATCATGTAGCCCTGGCCGTGGTATTCAGCGTCGACGCCCGGGTAGGCCCCCGGGGTATTGATCAACGTGATGATCGGCCGGTTAAACTTTTCCGCCTGCTTCATTAACCGCAGCGCCTTACGGTAGCCATCCGGTTCGGCAGAACCAAAGTGACGCGCAAGGTTTTCTTCATTATTATTTCCCTTTTGAATTCCAACAATCGTTACTGGCTTGCCATTTAAGGTCCCGATGCCGGCGTAAACCGCATCGTCATCACCGTATGCCCGGTCACCATGGAGCTCTACAAAGTCTTCCGTGATGCCAGCAACTAATTTTTGGATACTAATTTTATCACTACTACGGGCCGCTAAGACCCGGTCGTAAGCTTTTTTATCGCTCATCATCAGTCCTCCTTAATTAGTGCCAAGCCAGTAGTCTGGCGAGTAACGGTCGTAGGTCCGGACGCCGGACGATTTGGTCCAAAAAGCCGTTCTTGAGCAACGTTTCCGCCCGTTGAAAATCTTTCGGTGGAACCTGTTGAATCGTTTTTTCGATCACCCGGCGACCAGCAAACCCGATCAGCGTATGCGGTTCGCTGATCAAAATGTCGCCTTCCATTGCAAAACTAGCGGTCACCCCACCGGTCGTTGGATCAGTCAGGACGCTTATGTATAATAAGCCCTGTTTTGCATGATCAGCAACTGCCGTGGACACCTTCGCCATTTGCATCAATGAATTGATGCCCTCTTGCATCCGGGCACCACCAGAGGCGGTGAACATGATGACCGGCAGCCCATCGAGCGTACACCGTTCGAATAACCGGGTGATTTTTTCACCCGTCGCGGTCCCTAGGCTCCCCATGATAAAGCGGGAATCCATGACCCCGATGCCGACTGGATGGCCGTCAATCTTACCAATGCCAGTCATGACGCTTTCATCCATGGCCGTCGCCTTGCGCGCTTTCGCTAGCTTACCCATGTACTTCGCATCGTCACTGAAGCGCTCCGGTGCTTTGATTTGCGCATCCAATTCTTCAAATGAATCCGGATCACAAATCAAATCGATCCGTTGTTGAGCGCCAATCCGAAACCCGTAGTGGCAATTTGGACACTCGTTGAACCGGCCGAGCTTCTTGGAATAGAAGCTGGTCTCACAAATCGGGCACTTCACAAAGAGGTGGTCTGGAATCCGGTCCATGCGGGCTTGGTAGTCGTCATGGGTGGCTTCATGATTTGGTTGTGTCATTTTTATTCAACCACGCTTTCAAAAATGAATTCTCAATGTACATATTATTAAAGTCACTGGCCTTGAAGTGCTCGTCGTCAAGGAGGTCGTAGAGGAAGGCTTGGTTCGTCGCCACGCCCTCGATCTTAAATTCCTTGATGACCCGGCGCATCTTATTGACCGCCTGGGCCTTCGTCGGCATGTGCACGATGAGCTTCGCAATCATCGAATCGTAGAACGGCGAAATCACATCCCCCGCTTCGACCCCGGCATCGATGCGAACGCCCTTGGTCCCAAATGGGAAGCGGAGCGCCTTAATCTTACCTGGCGATGGCGTAAAACCAGTCGCTGGGTTTTCAGCATTAATTCGACATTCAATTGCAAAGCCCTTCGGTGCACAGTCAGCCTGCGTATATGGCAAGCTTTCGCCCTGGGCCACCATGACCTGGGACTTGATCAATTCCACGCCCGCCACTTCTTCGGTAACGGTGTGTTCGACCTGTAGCCTGGTGTTCATTTCCATGAAGTAGAACTGCATGTTCTTTTCGTCGAGCAGAAATTCAATCGTCCCGGTATTTTCATACCCGATCTCCTGCATTGCTTTGACCACTAGTGAACCCAGGTAGTCACGTTGCTCTTGGCTCACTAACATGCAGGGGCTTTCTTCGATGATCTTTTGGTGCCCGCGTTGCAGTGAACAGTCCCGTTCGGGAAAGTACACGACGTGGCCGGCTTGATCAGCAATCGCCTGCATTTCAATGTGCTTAGCATCGCTTAGATCCTTTTCCAAGTAGAGCGTATCATCATCGAACGACAATCTAATTTCACGCTGGGTGGTCGGATAGATTGCCCGCATGGCGTCGTCATCAACGACCTTGCGGATTCCCTTCCCACCACCACCAGCGGCGGCCTTTAACATTACCGGATACCCAATTTGATTAGCGGCCGTGATGGCATCATCGACGGTCTTAACCGCTCCATCACTCCCCGGAATCGTGGGCACCCCGGCCTGTTTCATCGTGGCCTTAGCATGGGCCTTGTTCCCCATCAAATCGATCACGCTGGCACTGGGGCCAATGAACTTGATGTGGCATTGTTCACAGAGTTCAGCGAACTCAGCGTTTTCGGATAGAAAGCCATATCCCGGATGGATTGCATCACTGCCGGTCAAAACGGCGGTATCAATGATTGCTTCCATATTTAAATATGATTCACCCGGTTGCGGACCACCGATACAAACGGCTTCATCGGCAAGCTTAACGAACAGGCTATCCTGATCAGCAGTCGAATACACGGCTACTGATTGAATCCCCATTTCGCGCAGCGCCCGGATGATTTGGACCGCAATCTCACCCCGGTTGGCTATCAATACTTTCTTAAACATCAAACCATCCTTTATCTATTCAATCGCAAAGACTAAGTCAGCGGTACAGATGACCACGCCATCGCGGGTCACCGTCCCATGCCCCACGCCGATTTGGCGCTTTAACTTGGTCATCTCAACGGCTAATGATAATGTGTCTCCCGGTCTGAAGTCGTCTTGATATTCGGCGTCCTTAATCCCACCAAAGAAGACGTTGTGGCCCTCATATTCTGGCATTGATAACAGCGAAACCACGCCCGTTTGTGCTAGGCATTCTAGCACGATTGGTCGTGGCATCACGGGATTATTTTGACCTTGGAAAAACCATTCATTGATCGTTAAGTACTTAGTTGCTTTGGACCCCTCGCCAGGCCGCACTTCATCGATTTGATCGATCATTTGAAACGGGTAGCGTTGGGGGATAAATTTATCAACTTCGAAACTCACGATTTAGTCCTCCTCGATTGCAAAGATGGGTTGGTCGTATTCGACCATGTCACCATCGGATACTAACTGCTTGGTAATCGTTCCAGAAACCGGACTCTTCACGTCGTTGATGACCTTCATTGCTTCGATCACACAGACGGTCTCACCCTTTTTAACGTGGTCGCCGACCGCTTTGAAGACCGGCTTGTCTGGACTTGGTGCAAAGTAGACGATTCCAACTAGTGGCGCCTTAATCTTCGCACCGGCGTTGTTAGCAGTCGCCGCCTTGGTTTGGGGAGCGGCAGGACTAGCAGCAGGGGCAGCCGGTTGGGCGGTCACTTGAGCAGGATGGTCTAGCTTACTAAAGTATAATTGACCGTCAATTCTTAACTCGGTCAAATTCGACTGGTCGAACTTATCAATTAACTTCTCGACATCTTGTTCATCCATTTACAAAAACTCCTAATCTTTCTTCTTAAATCGTCAAACCACCATCTAAGGTGATTACTTGACCGGTAATGTAGCTGTTGTTCAATAAGAACTGAATTGCATCCGCAATGTCAGCAGGATCGCCGAAGCGGCCCAATGGAATTTGTTGTTCCCACTTTTCGATATTCCGGTCGCTTAACTTGTCGGTCATATCGGACTTCACCATCCCCGGTGCCACGGCGTTACAACGAATCCCACGTAACGCCCCTTCTTGGGCGGTGGTCTTAGTCAACCCGACTAACCCGGCCTTACTTGCGGAGTAATTGGCTTGCCCGATGTTCCCGTGCAACCCAGCAATACTGGAAAGGTTCACAATGCTCCCAGTGCGCTTCTTTTGCATCGTCTTCATCGCAAATTTCGTCATGTTAAAGGCTCCGACCAAGTTGGTCCGTAGCACCTCTTCAAATGAGTCGGTCCCCATTCTAGTCAAGAGCTTGTCCTGGGTGATTCCAGCGTTATTCACCAATGCGTCGATCGTCCCATGGCGTTCAATGACTTCGGCTAGCATCCGCTTAGCGTCTGCTTCCTTAGCCACGTCACCGATTACGACGTCGATATCATTTGCGAATTGTTCCTTTAACGCAGCGGTCTTTTCAGCCCCCAATGCCCGGTGGGCATTTACGACCACGAGGTTAGCGGAATCTTTCGCTAGTAATTGGGCAGTTGCGAGCCCAATCCCCTTGGTCCCACCGGTAATTAAAATTACGCGTTTGTCAGTCATCTTAGAATTCCTCCAATTTGGCTCTAAAATCATTTAAAGTGTCCACACTTTCGATATTGAAAGTTGGTTTTTTAGCGGTCTTCTTGGCGAGCTTGCTGAGCGTATTGCCCGGACCGATTTCGACGAAGGCATCCACGCCCAGTTGGTCAGCGGCTTGCACGTCGCCCATGAAGTGGGTCGGACTCACCAGCTGCTTGACCAACGTGTCCTTGAGGTTCTCCTTTGTAAACGGTGCCACTAAGGTGTTACTCAAGACGGTCGTTTGCGGTGCATCAAATTCGACCGAAGCTAAGCGGGTCGCTAGCTGTTCGCTAGCGGGCTGCATCAACGGGGTGTGGGAAGCCACGGCGACCTTGAGTGGCACGACGCGCTTAGCCCCCTGTTGCTTAAGGGCCACACTGGCCTGTGCGACTGCATCGGCTTGCCCACCGATCACGGTTTGCTTTTCCGTATTGAAGTTCGCAGGGTAGACCCCATCGATTGCATCACAAACGGAAGCAACGACGTCGGGAGCGAGGTTTAAAACCGCCGCCATGGCGCCCGGATTGGCCCGCCCCGCTGCATCCATGTACCTAGACCGATCCTGAACTAATTTTAGTCCAGATTGAAAAGAAAGTGCTTTAGCAGATACCAAAGCACTATACTCTCCCAGACTGAGTCCAAACATTGCCTTAGGCATTGGTAACTGCGCGTCTAATAAACGGGCAATCCCAGTGCTCATGGTCAAAATGGCAATTTGAACGTTTGCTGGATCATCAAAATTTTTAGGATCGGCTAGGTCTAAATTCAATACATCTGATGCTTCATCGACCGTCTGTTTGTACAGCGGTTCGGTCTGGTATAAGTCTTGACCCATGTTTGCAAACTGACTTCCCTGACCGCTAAATAAATAACAGAGATTCAAAATAAACCCTCCTAATCAAGTGGTTCTAATTAGTTAGCGTCAACTTGACCTGCAACGTAATCAACTAATTGTTGAACAGTGGACATGTCGTTGTCACTGTCGATTTCAATATCGTATTCATCTTCTAATTCGTCGATGATTTCGAAAATATCTAAACTATCAAGGTCAAGGTCTTCCTTGAAGTTAGTGTCTAACTTAATGTCGTCTGCCTTTACATCGTCAGTTTGGTCTTCTACGATTGATTTGATCTTGTCGAAAATTGCGTTCTTGTCTGCCATGTTTAATTCACTCTCCATAAAGTTTAAATTCTAATATTTAATTACAACAGTTCCGGTCGTTAGACCGCCACCAAAGCCGGCCATCACTAGGATGTCCCCGCGCTTAACCTTACCGGCTGCCACTAACTCAGCGAGTAGAATCGCTTCGCTCGCCGCTGAAGTGTTTCCGTATTCGTCGATATTAATCGGGAACCGGTCATCAAACGGTAATTTTAACTTGCGGGCAACGCTCTTGACGATGCGTTGATTGGCTTGGTGTAAGATAAAAAAGTCCACGTCGGATAGCTTAAGGCCGGCCTGAGCGACCGCATTTTGAATCGATTCTGGGACCCGGCGGATTGCAAAGTCAAAGACCCGGTGGCCATCCATGTGTAATGGGAGGTCTGATTGGGCCTGCCCGTCGGTAAACGGCGAGCGGTTCGCAATCTTACCCATCGTCAGTGAATCGCCGTCAGCCCCATAGGTATCGAGCTGGCCGGATAAAAATTGGCCCTGTGCATCCACACTGCGGTTGGTGACCAACAAGCCACCGGCACCATCGCCGAATAAGACGGCGGTCGTGCGGTCGTGCCAGTCAATGAGCTTGCTCAATGCTTCGCTCCCAATCAAGATTCCAGTCGAATCCGGATGGGTCGCAAGTAGCGCGTTCATTACGTCCAAACCGTATGAGAATCCAGAACACGCAGCACTGATGTCAAAGGCTAAGGCGTGGCCCGCCTTGAGCTGCCCCTGAACGGCTGCGGCAGTCGATGGCATTAATTGATCGCCAGACATCGTCGCTACAATGATGAAGTCAATTGCTTCTGGGCTAACGTGGGTCTTCGCTAATAATTGCTTAGCTACGTTTGTCGCGAGCGAAGTATTGGTCTCATCGGTAACGACGTGCCGGCGCTTAATCCCGGTCCGTCGACTGATCCATTCATCGGAAGTGTCCATTATTTGAGCTAGATCATCATTAGTGACCACTCGATCTGGAACAGCTTTAGCGGTCGCCATAATTGAAAAAGTACTCATAATATCTCCTTAATATCCATGTGATGGTAATTCCTGATGCTTCAATGCTTATCATAGCTCACATCTAAAGATTGAGCCAATTAAAAATGGTAAGTTTAATTGACAACGATATATTATAACATGAAAAGACCCATTTAATGCAATTTTTCAAGACGATCTGCGCAAATTTAATAATGTGATACATAATCTATTTTGTAACATCTGATTAGCTTTTAGTTATGAATCGTTTAATTTCACCGCCCTGAATTGACTTAAATTCAGCGTTTGAATTATAATTTGAAGTGTTCAATTAACCAAGCTACATACTAATTCAGTTCCATTAAAGAGAGGAATTATACTATGGATGAAAAGATCAAATCAACTTACGAACAATGGCGCAATGAACCAGACATGCCAGTCGATTTAAAACATGAACTACGGGCGATGGAAAATGACGCAGCTCAAATCACCGACGCCTTCGGGGCGACCCTATCATTTGGGACCGCCGGGATGCGGGGCATCATCGGAGCCGGTTTGAACCGGATGAACATTTACACGGTAAGGCAAGCGACCGAAGGGCTTGCGATGCTAATGGACCAACTGGATCCAAGCGATAAGGCCCGCGGGGTCGCAATTAGCTTTGACCCCCGGTACGGTTCACGCGACTTCGCCTACAATGCTGCCCAGGTGCTCGGTGCACACGGTATTAAGTCGTTCATCGTCGATGACATCAGACCGGTGCCCGAACTATCATTTGCGGTGCGCCACTTACACACCTACGCCGGAATCATGATCACCGCCTCCCATAATCCTAAGCAGTACAACGGTTTTAAAATCTACGGTGAGGACGGGGGCCAAATGCCACCAAAGGAATCCACAATCATTACCGAATCCGCCCACAAAGCTAGCGACCTGTTCGCAATTAAAACGCTTGAAATTCGCGATTTAAGGGCGCAGGGACTGCTTAGCGTTGTCGGTGAAGACATTGACCAAGCGTACCTAGACGAAGCCAAACAGGTCAATATTAATGCTGATTTAATTAACACCGTCGGTAAGGACCTGAAGTTTGTTTACTCGCCATTACATGGTGCCGGGAAGAACATCGGCCGCCGGGCACTCTCGACTGCCGGCTTTAAGAACTTTGAAATGGTGACCGCACAAACGATTGCCGACCCTGAATTTCCAACCACCCCACACCCGAACCCGGAATACCGGGAAGCATTCGACCTGGCAATTAAACTCGGGAAGCAAGTCGATGCTGATATCCTAATCGAAACCGATCCGGATGCCGACCGGCTTGGGGCAGCAGTCAGACAACCGGATGGCGAATACCAATTGATGACCGGAAACCAAATTGCCAGCGTAATGCTAAACTACATCCTCCAAGCTAAGCAGGAATTATGCACGCTCCCTGACAATGGAATCATCGTGAAGTCCATCGTCTCGACCGAACTGGCCACTAAGATTGCCGCTCACTACCACGTCGATACCAAGAACGTCTTGACCGGCTTTAAATACATTGCCGAACAAATCAAGACCTTTGAAGAAAACCACCAACACACCTTCCAATTTGGCTTTGAAGAAAGTTATGGCTACTTAATCCGGCCGTTCGTGCGCGATAAGGATGCAATCCAATCGACGATGATGTTAGCCGAAGTTGCTGCTTACTATAAGCAACGGGGGATGACACTTTACGACGGGCTCCAAGAAATGTACCAAAAATACGGTTACTTTGAAGAAAAAACGATTTCAAAACTATTCGAAGGCCTCGAAGGACAAAAGAAGATGGCTGCGATTATGGAAAGCCTCAGAAACGACCCGATGACCGAATTCGCGGGTGAACACGTCAAATCAATGGAAGACTTCCAAACCGCCACCCGGACAATCGATGATGGCACTACCGAAACCATTGACATGCCACAATCAAACGTCTTAAAGTACTGGCTCGATGATGGAACGTGGATCACAATCCGCCCTTCTGGAACCGAACCCAAAGTCAAGTTCTACGTTGGCGTTGAAGATCAGTCTAAGGACGAAGCAATGCAGCGACTTGATAAGTACGTGCAAGCGATTCATGAATTAATTGAAAAATTAACTAAATAGTAGATAAAAACCGAGACTGGAAAATTCCAATCTCGGTTTTTCTTTAATCAAATAAAAAAGGATAACTGACTAAATCGTCAATTATCCCTTAAAATTAATTAGTATTAATTATTTAGTAGCTGCTTTTTTAGCTGAAGTCTTCTTTGCGGAAGTTTTCTTAGCAGTCTTCTTAGCTTTTTTAGCTTTCTTTGACTTCTTAGTAGTCTTTTTAGTGGCCTTCTTTGACTTCTTAGTAGTCTTGTTGTGTTCCTTGTTGTAAGCCTTTTCTAACTTCGTGTGCTTCTTGGTAGCAGCATCGTACTTCTTAACAGCTGCTTTGTATTTCTTTTGGGCTGCTTTATACTTCTTTTGTGCAGCTTTCTTAGCCTTGCTAGTCTTAGCAGCCTTAACAGCCTTCTTGTACTTAGCAACTTCCTGCTTGTACTTATCAACTGATTTCTTAGCCTTTTCAGCAGCCTTCTTAGCCTTAGTTACTTCTGACTTAGTTACTTTCTTAGCTGAATTAGTATCCTTCTTAGCCTTACTGCTAGTAGCTGATGATGATGCAGATGATGAACCAGCAGGAGTTGCTGAAGCTGAAGTAGCACTTGAAGCAGTACTTGATACTGAACTATCTACTCTAACAACGTAGTTACTGCTACTTGAAGTAGTAGTACTAGTCCCTGAATAAACATTAACGGTAGCACTTGATTGAGCAGAACTTGCAGAACTAGCTGCACTAGAAGCATTTGAAGCGTTTGATACAGTAGCAGGAGCTGCAGAACCAGAAGCATCAGCAAATACTGATTGTGCATTTGGAGTAGCAACAAATGCAGCTCCAGCAACAGCTGCAGTCATAATCATTGTAGTAACCCAGTTTTTACCTGATTTGTATAGACGATAGTGTTCCTTATTAGTATTCTTATTCATAAGAATTACCTCCAATAAAATATAAATTAATATATGTAGCTAAAATATACTTAATAAACACATAGCTAAAATATACTTAAGCAATAAATACATTTATATATTAGCACTAACTATTAAGAAAGTATATAAAAACATTTAAGAAGTTTTGAATAGGGTTGAAACAATCTTAAATATAAACTCCTTATCTAAATAAAAAAGGCTAATCCCAATCTGAATTGGAATTAGCCTTAAATCAATTAAATCATTAGATAGTTAATCAGATATTCTAAAATTAACTAGTAATTATTTCTTGTAAGCTTTTAATACTGCCTTGTACTTCTTTTCAGCAGATTTGTATTTCTTAGTAGCAGCCTTGTATTTCTTGTTAGCAGCCTTCTTAGCCTTAGTAGTCTTAGCCTTCTTAACTGCACTCTTAGCCTTAGTTGATGCCTTCTTAGCCTTTGAAGCAGCCTTCTTAGCCTTGTTTACTTCAGCCTTAGTAGTCTTCTTCTTAGCCTTAGTGGTCTTAGATGAAGTAGAAGTACCAGCCTTCTTAGCCTTCTTGCTAGTAGCTGATGATGCTGAACTAGCAGTGCTTGATTCAGTTGAGGATGCTGATGAAGCAGCAGAGCTAGCAGCACTTGAAGCAGAACTAGTAGCTGATGATGCTGATACTGATCCGTTCAAGTAACCGTTCAATGAGTTTGCGTATGGTACGTAGTTCCCATTAGAAGCAGCGGATGAAGTTGCTGATTGGGCGTTGTAGTAAGTGGTTGGTGCTACCACACTAGTAGTTGATGTATTTGATGGGTTAGATGATGCAAGTAAAGCATTAGCATATGATGATGCTGATGATGCTGATGATAATAATGATGATGATGAATCATTAAGCCTAGCTTTGAACTTATTGACAGCAGCAGCTACGCTAGTTTGACCATATGAATCACCAAATGCACTACTTGCTGCTGCAGCAATTGATGATACAACTGAAGTTGCAGAAGATGCTGGAGCAGTAACATTCGTGTAAACAGATACTGTTGATGCAAGTTCGCTTTGTGCAGATGCTAATTCACTACGTGCACTGGCTACATCTGAACTAGTAGGAGTACCATCAGTTGAGAATTTAGCTGCTGCATCTTTTGCATCAGCTAATAGTGAAGTTGCTGTACTTAATGCACTTGATGCACCCTTTGAAGCACTAGCTTTTGAAGATGCTACACTTGAATATGAAGCTGCTTCACTTAATGCTAATGATGCTGCTGATGATGCTGCTGATTGTACAGCACTAGCAGAATCTTCAACTTTTACTGCAGAAGACACTGTTGCTGATGCTGACGTTGATAACGATGCATCTTTAACAGCGGCAGTTGAAGCAACACTAGCATCACTAGAAGCACTAGAAGCAACAACACTAGCACTGCTAATAACAGTGTTTGCTGATGCAGATACAGCTGCTGCTGATGCTGATGCTGATGCTGCTACTACTGATGCTGCTGATGCTTCATCACTTGCACTTGATGATGCCTTTGTCTGTGCATCTACATTTGATGATGCAGAACTAACTGCTGATGATGCAAGGCTAACTACTAATGATTGTGATGATAAAGAACTGTAAGTATCAGCTTTGCTACTTACAACTTTTGTTGCTGATGATACTGCTGATGATGCTGATGATACTGCTGAGGTAGCATATACTGATGATGCTACTCCAGCTGCTGAATTAACTTGAGAAGTATAATTCGAATCAACAAGTCCTGGATTAGCAACATCTGCATGTGCTGCCACTGCAAATGGTGCACTTGGTACGTTCGTTGATGCTACGAAACCGACACCGGCTACGGCAGCAGTCATGATCATGGCTGCGACCCATCTCTTACCGGATTTATATAAACGATAGTGTTCCTTATTAGTATTCTTCATAAAGAATTACCTCCTAGTAATTTTACAACAAACTAGCTTATGTAAATAAACTAAATTAATTAAGTACATTCTATCATTATTAGTAACAAAAGTACATAGAAATACATTTAAAACATCGTCAAAGAAATTAATTTTTATATTTAATAGTCCTATATTAATAGTAACAAAAATAAAAAAGGAACTAGTAAAAACTAGCTCCTTAAGTAAAAGATTAATCAATTATTATTTTACAGCCTTGTAAGCCTTAACTGCCTTGTTGTACTTAGTTTGAGCAGCCTTAACCTTCTTAGCAGCAGCCTTCTTAGCCTTTGAAGTCTTAGCCTTCTTAGCTGACTTCTTAGCCTTGTCAAGAGCACTCTTAGCTTCTGCTACGTCAACCTTAGCAGCAGCTTTCTTAGCACTCTTAAGAACTGGAGTTTCTGGAAGAACTAATGGCTTGATTGGTTCTTCGTATTGTGGGAAGTCAGTTGATGGAACAGTCTTTGCAACACTTGAGCTAGCAACTGATGAGCTTGCACTAGTTGAGCTTGAAGCAGAACTAGCAGCGGATGATGCTGATACTGATCCGTTCAAGTAACCGTTCAATGAGTTTGCGTATGGTACGTAGTTCCCATTAGAAGCAGCGGATGAAGTTGCTGATTGGGCGTTGTAGTAAGTGGTTGGTGCTACCACACTAGTAGTTGATGTATTTGATGGGTTAGATGATGCAAGTAAAGCATTAGCATATGATGATGCTGATGATGCTGATGATAATAATGATGATGATGAATCATTAAGCCTAGCTTTGAACTTATTGACAGCAGCAGCTACGCTAGTTTGACCATATGAATCACCAAATGCACTACTTGCTGCTGCAGCAATTGATGATACAACTGAAGTTGCAGAAGATGCTGGAGCAGTAACATTCGTGTAAACAGATACTGTTGATGCAAGTTCGCTTTGTGCAGATGCTAATTCACTACGTGCACTGGCTACATCTGAACTAGTAGGAGTACCATCAGTTGAGAATTTAGCTGCTGCATCTTTTGCATCAGCTAATAGTGAAGTTGCTGTACTTAATGCACTTGATGCACCCTTTGAAGCACTAGCTTTTGAAGATGCTACACTTGAATATGAAGCTGCTTCACTTAATGCTAATGATGCTGCTGATGATGCTGCTGATTGTACAGCACTAGCAGAATCTTCAACTTTTACTGCAGAAGACACTGTTGCTGATGCTGACGTTGATAACGATGCATCTTTAACAGCGGCAGTTGAAGCAACACTAGCATCACTAGAAGCACTAGAAGCAACAACACTAGCACTGCTAATAACAGTGTTTGCTGATGCAGATACAGCTGCTGCTGATGCTGATGCTGATGCTGCTACTACTGATGCTGCTGATGCTTCATCACTTGCACTTGATGATGCCTTTGTCTGTGCATCTACATTTGATGATGCAGAACTAACTGCTGATGATGCAAGGCTAACTACTAATGATTGTGATGATAAAGAACTGTAAGTATCAGCTTTGCTACTTACAACTTTTGTTGCTGATGATACTGCTGATGATGCTGATGATACTGCTGAGGTAGCATATACTGATGATGCTACTCCAGCTGCTGAATTAACTTGAGAAGTATAATTCGAATCAACAAGTCCTGGATTAGCAACATCTGCATGTGCTGCCACTGCAAATGGTGCACTTGGTACGTTCGTTGATGCTACGAAACCGACACCGGCTACGGCAGCAGTCATGATCATGGCTGCAACCCATCTCTTACCGGATTTGTATAAACGATAGTGTTCCTTATTATTGTTTTTCATAGGTAAAAACCTCCTAAAATATATTACTCTATTATGATACCACTAAACTTATGAAATTTGTAACAATATTGGCAATAAATTAATCATTGCCTAATAAAAATCCAATGATGTTCAAAGCTCAATTCGTGGTTAATTAACGACATTTATTAGATGTAACCGCATCAGATTTGCTATCTAAATTGTGGTTCCCCCTCTATGTAGTTTATATAATTATTATACCACTAAAAATTAAGCAATGATTAAATATTGCTCTGGATTTTATTTTTATTCTGGGAGTAAACGATCGATATGATGAAGCAATATAATTCCGCTAAATTTAATTGAATCACAAAAAGGGCCGGTCTCTCGACCGGTCCCTAATTGAAATCCGTATCCTAATCAAAACTATTTAGCGGCGTTGTAAGCCTTAACTGCTTTTTTGTAATTAGCCTCAGCAGCCTTAACCTTCTTAGCGGCAGCTTTCTTGGCCTTTGTTGTTTTAGCCTTCTTGGCAGCTTTCTTCGCTTTATTTACAGCCTGCTTAGCCTTGTTGGCTGCAGTTCTATACTTCTTAACACTCTTACTCTTAGCTTCTGAAGTCTTAGCCTTATCTGACTTAGTGCTCTTAGCAGAACTAGCAGATGGCGTAGCTGATGCAGAAGAAGTCGTAGCGGACGATGAAGGAGCTGAACTAGCACTTACAGCGGATGAGTTACTTGATTCAGCACTGGATGCAGAACTAGTGGCTGAAGATGATCCGCTAGTTGCTGATGAACTAGTCGTTGCAGGTGCGCTACTTGTTGCAGTGGATGAAGCTGGTGTGTATGCAGATGGAGTAGCGTAGCTGAATGATGGTGTGAAGCTAGCGTATGAGTAACCATAGTAGCTGGCACTAGGTGTAGTACTGCTTGATGGGGTAGTGCTAGTGGTACTTGAACCAGACGATGGTGTCGCGGTGCTGCTAGTACCTGTGCCATTTGATGATGTGTTAGCACCGCTTTCGCCTGATGCAGTTGAGGATGTGTTAGCTCCACTTTCGCCTGATGCGGTTGAGGATGTGTTAGCTCCACTCTCACCTGATGCGGTTGAGGATGTGTTAGCACCGCTTTCACCTGATGCAGTTGAGGATGTGTTAGCTCCACTCTCACCTGATGCAGTTGAGGATGTGTTAGCTCCACTTTCGCCTGATGCAGTTGAGGATGTGTTAGCTCCACTTTCGCCTGATGCAGTTGAGGATGTGTTAGCACCGCTTTCACCTGATGCAGTTGAGGATGTGTTAGCTCCACTTTCGCCTGATGCAGTTGAGGATGTGTTAGCACCGCTTTCACCTGATGCAGTTGAGGATGTGTTAGCACCGCTTTCACCTGATGCAGTTGAGGATGTGTTAGCTCCACTCTCACCTGATGCAGTTGAGGATGTGTTAGCTCCACTCTCACCTGATGCAGTTGAGGATGTGTTAGTACTGCTTTCTGACTTGTTTGTATCACTGCCTGATGATTGAGTGCCATCAGCATGAGCAGTAACAGCATTACCATATGTAGAACCAGCATTGTTGCTTGCCGTTACAAACCCAGCACCAGCTACGGCTGTCGTAACGATCATAGCAGTAACCCATCTCTTACCTGACTTATATAGACGATAGTGTTCCTTACTATTATTTTTCATAATAATACCTCCCTAAATATGTTATAAAATATATATGAATTATGTTACAAGTAGTATGCTAACACTCGTCTAATTAAAACGCAACCATTTTTTAATAAAAAGTCCATTTTTATAATAAAAATATCACTTTCTAATTATAAGTGAGAAATGAATTGGTTCGTCAAACCCCGTAGCTACAGCTAATTCAGGGCATCGTAGTTGAATAATCGCTACTCGCATTAAAGTCATTTTTTTACTTTTTATTTCTCATCTAGTCATAAATGGCCTATATTAATAATAGCAATTCCGTTAGGAGGAACGATAATGGATAATTCTACCGTTAATAAGTTACAAGCCGACACCCACCAATTGACGGGTGAACAGCAATCAATGATCGATGGCATCAAGCAATTTGCCATCGCCCACATTCACGATTCAAAACCCGCCGTCTACGTCATCTACGGGGACGCAGGGACTGGCAAGAGCGTCATCTTAAGCCAACTGTTTTATGATTTTCAACAGATGAGTGCTGATTCGCACGGTCCACTGGCGGGCACTAAGAACTACTTCTTGGTCAACCACCCTGAAATCCTCAAGGTCTACAAGCAAATCGCCGGCCATGAGGCGCGGGTGCTAAAGAAGAACTTTAACCGCCCGACGTCGTTCATTAACCAAATGGCAAAGGCTGATGGCCATTCCGACATCACCCTAATTGATGAAGCCCACCTATTGTTATCCAAGCGTGATGCGTACAATAAGTTCCGTCAGGATAACCAACTCGCTGAAATCATCAAGCGCTCGCAGATCACCATTTTGGTCTTTGACCATCGGCAGGTGCTGCGGACGAAGAGCTTTTGGACCGTGGACCGGCTCAAGCAGTTAATTGCCCCCTACACGGTCGGCGAGTACCACTTAAAGCACCAGTTCCGCATGAACGCCAGCGACGGGTTGGTCAAGTGGATCAACACCTTCACCGATGGTAAGTTGACCCCCTTCCCTGCCGATATTGGTAAGAACTATGACTTCCGTCTCTTTGACGATGCCGAGGAGATGCGCAAGCAAATCGTCAAGCGCAATCAGGAGGTCGGACTGTCGCGGATCGTTTCGACGACCGGCTACCCATCGACTTTGGATGGTGGCAAGCACTACGTCGTTGAAGGCGACTTCAAACTCCCGTGGGACCAGTATAATTACACCCAGACGCCGTGGTCGGAGCTACCGTCGACGATTAACGAAGTTGGTTCGATGTATACCTGCCAGGGCTTCGATCTGAACTACGTGGGCGTCATTTTAGGGCCACCGATTAAACTGGACGATGATGACAACGTTTACGTGGACCTAAGCAAGCTGACCGATCCCGAATCGTTGAAGAAACGCAAGGACATCACAGACCCGAAGGAGTTTGAGCAGATCAAGCAGACGTTGGTCCTTAATTCGGTCAATGTGTTAATGAAGCGGGGGGTAAAGGGGCTGTACCTCTTCGTACACGATCCAAAGTTACGGGTGCGCTTGAATCAGCTCTGGCAGCAACACCAAGATGCCTAAATCATGTATAATGGGAGTATTGATTAAGGTAGGTGACTGCATTGAAGAAGTTTAATTTGCTCCGAAGTGCGTTGGTCGTGGTCGCAGTAATTATGTTGATCCACTACCTCTTCTTGACGCGCTTCTTGCCGGACACGGTCAATACGGTGATTGAAATCGTGTTATCCGCGGTCGAAATTATTTTGATCTATAGTTATGTAAGGTTCATTCGTAATCAGCGGAAATAAAAAGGATTGCTACCAGCAGGTGTGGTAGTAATCCTATTTTTTATTAATTAATAGCTTTGATTCAAGTAGTTCCTTGAAGCGCTTTTGAAATTCCGCTTCGTCCATCGGAATTAATGCGGAAATCCACAAGGAAACGACTAAATTCACGTATTTAATGAATAGCCGGATGTGAAAAGTATCGTCATCCGGATAGACGCGCCGCATGATACGGAAGTAATGAATTTCTAAGTAATGGCGCCAAATTTCGTTTACGTCGCTGCCGTGTAGGATCCGAATCTGATCCCGGTTTTGGTAGACGATTGGAATGGCAGTCTTGCTAAAAATGTCCACGAATACCTCAGGAGTCAATTCAGGCTTATTTTCGCGACGATATTCTTTAATAAATGCATGTACAATCTGCTGGTCAATCTGCTCCTCTGAATACCGGATGATTTCATTTTTGGAGTGGAAATGGTGGTAAAAAGTCCCCTTCGACACGTCCGCTTCATTGATGATATCAATATTGGTAATATCCAGAATCGACTTTTGATTAATCAAGGATAAGAATGCATTCACAATCTTAGTTTTGGATTTTGTAGTCATTGAACAGATCCCCCGATTAGATTAATCCCGTAATGGTTTGTTTGTATAATTGGTTAAACTCAGCAATAAATGTATCCGGATCAGCTGGCTCTGGTTCGGTAATCCAGGCTCCGATAATGATAATGATGTAATTCATCATGATATTTAGGTTCTTGGAATTTAACTTGTCGCTGGGTAGCTTCTTACTAATAAACTGTTTGAATGCCTGCAAAAGCGGCTTTTCCCAAATGTTATTCAATGAACACTGGTTTAAGAATTGAATTCGATCTTGGTGGTCGTAAATCAATGGCACGCTGACCTGAGCAATTTCAGAAACCGCTTGGTCAAAGTCGACGTCATCATCTAAGGCTGCTAAGCGGTCCCGGATGGGATCGACAAATTCAGCCACCATGGTATTTTGCACGTAATCTAGAATTTCTTGCTGGCTCCCAAAGTTATTATAGTAGGTCCCCCGTGAAACGCCCGATTCGTTAATGATGTCATCATTACTAACATTTAAAATCGTGTTTCTCAATACTAATCTTAAATACGCTTCCGCAACAATTCGTTTGGTCTTTAGCATCAAATCACCTCACTTTATTAAAACATAGGTTTAGCATTAATCCCCCAAGATTACTATAAACTTAACCTTTTGTTATCATTATAACAATATATTGCACGAAAATTAATCACATTCAACTATTTTTTAAATTAAATCCTGATTAAATCAACTATTTATCATAGAATTATCAAAATGATTGTGTTATAAAGGTTTTATATTATATTACCATAGGAGGTTTGAATTAAAAATGAAAAATCGTAAAGAAATGCCAACGGCCCACAAAGTGCTACATAAGGTCAAAAAACAATGGGTCATTTTATCATCAATCGTATTACTAGGGGTTGCAGGTGGTGCGGGTGCATCCGTTAACGCCGCCACTAAGACCACCACTAGCAGTGCCGCGGCCGTGACGTCCCAGGCGAGTTCGGCAGCTTCATCATCAGCTTCGGCTTCGTCAGCATCAAGTGCTCCGGTGAACACCACTTCCGGGTACCTTGCTTACACGCTCACGCTTAGCAGTACCGCTTCGATCGCACAGTCCAATATTGACGAACAGGTCAAGGCGGTGAATAGTTACGCCAGCGCTAACTCAGCTGCATTAAGCAGTGCTGATTCAGCAGCAAAGGTTAACCTAGCGGCTAGTAACGATGCCTCGGCTGCTAATAGCGCCAATTCGACTGCGTTAGCCTTGGTCGGTCAAGCGACTAGCTTCTCCGCCCTTGCCAGCAACACCGCTGATCAATTGCGGGTCACAACAATTACCGCCAGTGCCGCTAATTTAAACGGTGGCAGTTTAGCCCAGGGTTCCACTGCTGCGAGCCAAGCCGCTTCGTTATTCAACGTCCAAATGGGGTTAATGACCAGCGCCTATGCACTGGTGCCACAAATGAGCAGTGCTTCGAACCTAGTGTTGGGCCTTGCTAATAAGGCCGTGACCGAGGGTGGCGGCACCGTCGCTAGTTCTTCAGCTGCTACCAGTAGTTCGGCTGCTAGTGCTACTTCCTCAGCTACTTCTAGTGCAGCATCCACGACCACAAAGTCCGCATCCAAGGCGGCTTCAAAGGCTGCGAAGGCTAAGGCCAAGAGTGCTGCGAAGAGCGCCAGTGCAAGTAGTGTCGCTGCTTCGAAGAGTGCTGCCCAAAGTAGCGCCGCTGCCAGTTCCGCAGCCGCCAGCGATGTTGATTCAGCAGAGCAAGCAATTGCAAAGGCACAAAAGCAGGTCAAGACCGCCAAGGCCGCGTTGAAGAGGGCTAAGACCAGTAAGGCGGTTAAGAAGGCCACTAAGACTTTAAATGATGCCGAACGTGACTTGCTAGTTGCGAACGGGAACTACAATTCGAATTACTACTACTCATTTGACGGGCCGTTCAAGACGATTACGACTAAGAAGACTTTGTATACCTACAATAATCAAGACCTCGTGAAGAAGTACCGGGTCAAAAAGATTAAGAAGGGCACCACTTTGTCAGTGCTTAGCGTGATCACTTCTGATGATTCATCGGTCTTCAAGGTGACGGGCAATAACTACGTGACTGGAATGAAGAGTTTCTTTAAATAAGCTGATTGCAAATAAAATAAGCATCCCTAATGTTGATTAGGAATGCTTATTTTTTTGTGGATTATTTTAACATCTGAACGAATGATTTTAAGCCCGTGATGTAGTGGCCATCACTTAATACGAACCGGGTCATCTTGCCCCGGCTGACGACGCGCTTGATCTTTAGCTTCGTCCCCGGTTTGATTTTCCGGATGCGACTACCCTTCGTAAACCGCTTTGCGGAGTGAACGTAAGCCGTCCGCTTGAGCTTGACGGTGGTCGTGAGGTAGTCAAAGTCGTAGTAGTACAGCTTGCTGTATAGCTTAGCGGCCTTTAGATAGACTTTTTCGCGATAGTAGTACTGGTTCAGTGCTTTTGCGTACTTGCGCTTATTCGCACTCGTATTGTTTTCACTGAGCAATTGTTCAATCGCAGTTAGGCTATCGATCGCAGCATCCAGGCGCTGCTTTGCAGTTTGCTTGGCAGTTGGTTTAGCGGAAGCGCTGCTTTGCTCAGTAGTTTCGGCAGTACTGCTTGGAAGCGCAGTGCTACTTGCGGATTGCACGGCACTACTGGAGCTAGCGGCACTGACTGAACTTGCGCTTTGTGAGCTAGCTGATGGGACGCTGCTGCTCGATGCCACCGTTTTGTAGTTGTAGAACGGTGCGGACGCGGAACTACTTTGGGCGCTGGACGAGCTGGCGGTGAAGGTAGTAACGGATTGGGTGCTGGCTGAGGCGCTAGTGGAGTTGCTGGAAGTGCTGTTACTCGTGGCGCTGGATGAAGCACTGGTGGAATTGCTCGATGCACTACTACTCTTTACGTTCGATGAGGAACTGGTAGAGTTACTCGTAGTACTACTACTGGTTGTGCTGGATGATGCACTAGCAGATCCACTAGATGCACTACTGCTTTGGGCACTGGATGAGGCACTGGCGGAGTTACTGGAAGCACTGCTATTTGGTGCACTTGATGAGGCACTAGCAGAGTTACTCGATGCACTGCTGCTCGTGGCGCTCGATGAGGCACTGACAGAGTTACTGGATGCACTACTGCTCGTGGCGCTCGATGACGAACTAGCAGAGTTACTGGAAGCACTGCTACTGGTTGCGCTTGACGATGCACTAGCGGAATTACTGGAAGCACTGCTACTTAGTGCGCTGGATGACGCACTAGTATATTCACTAGATGCATTACTGCTTTGTGCGATCGATGAGGCACTGGCAGAGTTACTGGAGGCACTGCTACTTGGTGCACTTGATGAGGCACTGGCAAATTCACTAGAAGCACTGCTACTGGTTGCGCTTGATGACAAACTAGCAGATTCACTCGAAACTGCACTACTACTTGCACTTGATGAGGCACTAGCAGAACTGGCAACGCTGTCACTAGCTGCAGCACTGCTACTTGGTACGGTGGTTGCCCCACTATCTGGCAAGAATGAGTCATCCCCAGCAATCTTATAGTATTGACCAGTATTCCAATCCTTAAGCACGTAGCCCATTCCAAGTCCTAACACGTTGGTCCCATTCATATATTTAGCTGACCATTGCTTAAGTGGTTCATCATCAGGAATTGCGGATCTAGTACTTTGTGCATCAGTCAGGTATGCTGGTCCACTACCGTTATTACTATAATTCTTTACATAGTAACTATACGTTTGAGCATTAAATAAATCTGGATACTTTGCTTGGAGTTGCTTTAGGAACGCTCCCCCATATTGTTCTTGATACGGACCACCACCAATGGTGTTCGTAACGTATAGCTGGTTACCAAATGGTAGTGAAACGTCATTTCCAGTTACTCCAGCCCGTGAAGTGGAGACGACTTGCTTACCATTTAATCCATATAGTTGGTTGTAAACAACGTCGGCAATTGACTGAATTCCGGTTTGATGAAGAGCACTAATTGCATTTCTTAGGTCGTTCGCATCCCCATATTTGGTATCACCACTTAATCCTAAGTCATATCGATCAGAAAAAGCATATCCATTTTGAATGGTTGAATCAACGAACGTATTGTCCTTAGTTGATTTATACTGTGGCGCAAATTCAAAGCTGGTAATTCCCCAATCTTTGAACTGTTGGGCATTTTTAGCAATTACCACGTTGGTCATCTCATCATGGGTCGTCGGCATTGGTTGGAAGTTAGAAAAACCTTCAAAAATCAAATTTGAATCTAACGCGGCATTGGAGTGGAAAATTTTACCATCGGTGTTCGTTGTCGTTGATGGCGCCGTACTAGCGTCCTGATCAGCAGTCGCACCGACTGGGACCCAGGCCGCAACGTATCCTGATACCTGTGGATTTAGTTGCCCCTTAATTGCGGTATTACTTTGCCCATTGATATCATTACTAGAAAACGTCAAGACCCCATTGGCATCGGTATATGCAACGGGAGCGTTTGCATCTGAATTATAGGTTTGAATGCCATCCTTGGTAGTGAGCATTAACGCCCGGTAAGCTTGGTTTTTATGGGCAGCCCCCATGTTCAAGCTGACCGTACTACCCCCACTTAAAGAAGCATTCGGATTATTGCTAACAATTAATCCAATTCCTTGCGTTCTAGTATCACTATCACCGGCATCACTACTGTTGTTAGCGCCCTTCCCAAACCGGACACTGGTTAAGAAACCGTTTTTATCAACGCTCATTGCCTGCCCACCGGAAACGTACTTTTTCCGTGCTAACATTAGTGAGTTAATCGCATCATAATAGATACTTGGATTTTGCATGTATTGGCCATCATCTTGATACATATCACCATAGTATACCCGCGGAACGGTGCTCTTATTAGTGAGCATGATGGCATAGGCGCTTGGAATATTGTAATCATTATACTTTTTAATCGTCGCCCGTTGGTCTGCATAGTACACAGCCAACCCCTGTTTTAATTGCTCAGGAGTGAAGTTCGTCCAGTCTGCACCAGTGGTGTCAGTAATTGCTTGCCCTACATTTTCTTGAATCCCCTTATCATGGGCATGAATGATTGAGTAGTTCGGCACTCCAGCCTCAGTGGAATTAGCAGAGTGATCAGCGAGCACAACGTTACTATCAATATCCTGAATTAAATTGGATAGCGATGAATCCTTGCCCGGTCCATTCAACAATGAATCCTTAACTGCCACTCTAAAGTTAGATTCAGTCAAAGCATTGTTATCAAAACTAGTGGTTCCGGCATCCAGACCAGCCTCAACAATTGAAAGATGTTGATTGGCATTTGCATCACTGGTCAAATTATAAGCATCCTTCAGATAGCTATATGCTCTTTGAATTGCATCATTATTTATAAAGTCAACGGCATCTAAACGGACCCCATCAAAATTGGCATCCTGCGATGCTCCATTAGTGGTGATGCTTCCAAAGTTCATTAAATAATAAAGCCAGTTTAAATTTTCTGCCTGAACGACCGGATTGGAATTATCAATATCGTTAGCCAGTAAAAAATCAAATTGGTTTCCAGAATTACGATAATCAGAATTAACATTCGGGGTCAACGGACTATTATTGTATTTTAAATAACCACCCTGGAACCATGCATCCCCCTGCCATTGATATTCAGAATCCTTATTCCAAATAAACTGTTGCTTAACGAACGATGAGTCGCCATTAAACAACAAGTCATTTAACCAATCGGTGCTACCGGTCTGCGCAATTTTTTGCTCAATCGCTACCTGGGCCGTTTGGGCAGCGCTATCTAACACGTTTTGCGCGGTAAATAAATCGTAGTTCACGTTATTGGCCAACAGCCCGTTATTCTGCATCAATTTGAGGTAGTTCACCTCGACGTTCTTATTTGGCCACCACGTGGTGATCAACGGCCGGTATTCACCGGGGTTGGATAACCGCCAGTTACTGCAGTCAGCTAAGATGTATTTGGGCCGGTACCATGAGTCCGCAGTTAAAAAGCCGTCCACGGTGTTGGTAAAGTCACTCGCAGCGGTGCTGTTGACCACGTTATGTTCGGTAAAATCATTGGCAACTGGGGTGCCGGTATTCGTAAAGAGATATTGGCCGTTGCCATCCTTGTCAAAGTAATAGGTCGCCCCGTTGGCCACCATCTGGGTGCTCTTCGCCATGTCACCAGTGGTCGGGTCAAAGTATTGCAGGTTATTATTGACCGCCACCAGGCCCTTGACCGGATTGCCGGACGCGTCGACGTACTGGGTATTGCCATTATTCGTAACATATTGCCCGTTGTTAACGACCTGATCGACGGTGCCCACCAGGGTGCCGAGGTTGGCATCAAAGTAGTAGTTCACGCCATCAACGTTGGCAGCGCCACCCTTTAGTTGCAGCCCGGTCGTCGGGTCAAAGTACAAGAGGCTCCCGTTGACCATTTGCAGGCCGGTTAGTGGTTGGCCGTTCGCATCCAGGTATTGGTAACGATCGACCTGGCTACCGTCACTGCTGGTCACTTTGACCTGCTTCCAACTCCCGTTCGTGTAGTTGTTGAGCGCAGTCGCAGCCCCGGTAGCGCTATCGAATTGGTACAGGTTCCCGTCTACATTTAGAATTTGGCCCTTCACTAGTTGTTGCGTCGTCGGGTCGTGGTAATACAAATTCCCGTTGGCAACGAACAGACCGTCCTTGATGGTCGTGGGATTATCCACGATCGAGCCGTCAGCATCCGCGTAGTACCACTTGCCATTTAATGAGATGAAGTTATCCTTCACTAATCCCCCGCTGTTGGGGTCAAAGTACAGCTGCTTGCCGTTATCATTAACTACTTCGCCCTTGACCTGTGAACCGTCGGCGTTGAAGTACAGCGTGTTGCCATCAATGGTCTGCAGGCCCGTGACAACGTCGCCATTTGCATCGGAGTAGTACCAATGAGATTGATTTAAGAAGAAGCTGCTTTTGACCAAGCCTCCATTATTGGGATCATAATATTGATTATGCCCGTCATTTAAAACAAAGCCGCCCTTGACCTGTGAACCGTCGGCGTTGAAGTATAACGTCGCATTATCAATCGTTTGGGGCCCGGTCACCACGTTGCCGTTTTCGTCGGCATAGTACCACTGGTTCGCAAATGAAAAGAACGAACGCTTGAGCATCGCCCCGTTATTGGGGTCAAAGTATTCCTTATTGCCATCATTGGTCAAGAAATTCCCTTTTAACTGGGTCCCATCGGCATTAAAGTAAAGGGTTTGATTATCAATCACCTGTTTGCCGGTCACTAAGTTCCCATTTTCATCAGCATAGTACCAGTTATTGTGGTTAAAGATAAAGCCGTTCTTCACTGCATTTCCGCTATTGATGGCCGCAGCACTAATCGCACCGGAACCTAGTGAATCGGAACTACTACTGCCTAAGTTACGGTCAGTAACTGACTCGACACTACTACTGCTGCTGGCCGTGGTGCTTGAACTGGCACTACTGGTAGCAACACTGGAACTAGCGCTGCTCGAAGTGATTGCGCTAGTGGTCTCACTGCTCGACGCAGAACTAATGGGTGCGCTGGAGTCACTGGCAGTAATGGCACTGGCAACTGCACTGGAGGCCGATTGGCTGGCGGTAGTTTCGGTAGCAGGCGCTTCACTGGTGGGGCTGCTGGTGCTTGATTCGCTGGTCGTGGCGGCCGGGTCGGCCGGGGCACTACTGGAACTAGCTGCAGGTTGATCAGCCGAAGCAGTCGCACTGCTCCCCTGATCCTGGTTGACCACCGTTTGCGGTTGGTTAGTATCCGCAAAGGCCTGATTAGCCACGTGCATTTCAGTCGCGATTGAAATTCCGATCGTGGCAATTCCAGCAACGACCCAGGTTTTCCCAGACTTATACATTTGATAGTGGTTGCGATATTCAAATTGGTTATATTTCATAGCGGGATCTCCAAATCTATTCTATGTAGTAAACAAGCGCCCATAGGAATGACCCTAACGACGCTTGTTGCCATTATTAATTAACGTTTTTTGAGACTTACAAATGATTTCAGCCCGGTAATGTACTTACCATTACTTAGTACCAAGCGGGTCATCTTGCCCCGGCTGACAATGTCTTTGACCTTTAATTCGGTCCCCTTCTTAAATTTCTTCACGCGACTTTGCTTCGTGAATTTCTTTGAGGAATGGGAATATGCCACCTTTTTGAGCTTAACGACCGAAGTGACACTATCGAAGTCATGGTAATACCGACTACTGTAGAGCTTAGCAATCTTCAAGTATGCCTTTTCATCGTAGTAATACTGCTTTAATGCCTTATCGTACTTCCGTTTGTTCGCACTGGTGTTGGATTCATCGAGGAGTTTTTCAATGTCTGATAAACTCTGAATGGCGGCATCCAACTTCTCCTTCGCAGTCGCCTTTGCGCTTTTGACGGTGGTGGTATCAGCACTCTTGGCCGTCTGTTGATTCCATTGATCGTAATCATCAGGGAAGTCGGTGCTACTTACGTATTGAACCGCGCTGCTTGCACTGGCACTCGGGGTCACGGAGCTAACGCTTTGGGCGCTAGCTGATTGACTGCTACTGCTATTGCTGGAGATTAGCGTTTTGAAGTTATAGGATGGCATGAAGCCATTTGCGGAGCTCGATTGCGCACTGGAAGCACTAGCACTACTGGTGGCAGAACTCGATTGCGCACTCGAGGAGCTGGTGCTACTGCTGGTAGCGGAGCTCGACTTGGCACTCGAGGAACTAGTGCTACTGCTGGTAGCGGAGCTGGATTGCGCACTCGAAGAACTAGCGCTACTGCTAGTGGCGGAGCTGGATTGCGCACTCGAAGAACTGGCACTACTGCTGGTAGCGGAGCTCGATTGCGCACTTGAGGAGCTGGCACTACTGCTGGTAGCGGAACTGGATTGTGCACTCGAGGAGCTGGCACTACTGCTGGTAGCGGAGCTCGACTTCGCACTCGACGAGCTGGCGCTGCTGCTGGTAGCAGAGCTTGATTGCGCACTCGAGGAGCTAGCACTACTGCTGGTAGCGGAGCTTGATTGCGCACTCGAGGAGCTAGCACTACTGCTGGTAGCAGAACTGAATTGCGCACTGGAAGCACTCACACTGCTGGTAGCAGAACTGGATTGGACACTAGCCGTGCTAGCATTACTGCTGGTGGTGCTAGTGGCCGGCTTGTCGTTCCCACTGGTTGAACCAGATGGGCTGTAGTTACCAGTGGCGGCCCCGGATGCGTTATAAATCGGTGCGCTGCTGGTGGCTGCACTAGCGGAACTGGAAGTGTCGCTATCACTACTTTCAGAACCAACCCGACTTAAGACCCCTTCAGAGTTCGCATAGTAGGTCTGACCGTTGGTGGTCACATTTTGATTAGTAACGAGGGTCCCGGAAGTCCCATCGAAGTATTGTTGTCTACCACCGATGGAGACAATTTGGCCCTTCACCTGTTCACCATTGGCGTCGAAGTACAGCCGTTGGCCGTTGATCGTTTGACTCCCAGTTAGCATGTTGCCGCTATTGGCGTCATAGTATGACCAACTTTGGTCTGGATTTTGTACAAATTGACCCTTCACTTGAATCCCATCGCTGTTAAAGTAGAGCTTGCTGCCGTTAATCGTTTGCGGTCCTGTTACGGCAACCCCGTCACTACCAAAGTAGTAGAATTCATATGGGTTAGCAGGGTTACTGATGAAGCCGTTGGTAAAGAGACTCCCATTGGTGGTGAAGTACTTCAACTGCCCGTTGTCATTGTAGAAGACGTTGGCAGCCCGTTTTCCATCTGGCAATGCCAGGTATTCGGTCCCATCGCTGGTGTATTCACCCGTCAGCATGTTGCCATTGGCATCAAACGCGTATGAATCGCCATCGACGCTCACCGCAGCACTGACGGCCTTTTGCCCACTCATCGTGTAGTATGCAACGTCCCCGTTATCATTATCGAACCCGGTCTGGACACTGGTACCTAGTAATTGATTAGGCAGGTTCGTCCCCTGGGTTCCGTCCATGAAGTACTGGTTATTCCCAGCATTTCTTAGCACGTAGTCGGCACCCCGGCCCTGGATGTTGGTTCCATTTAGGTACTTAGCGGACCATTGCTTGATCAACGTGCTTGGGTCGATCGGCTTGCCAGTCGAAATTTGAATATCAGTAAAGAGGTCTGGGTACTCCTGTTCCAATTGGCTTAAGAAAGCCCCACCATATTGTTGTTGGTAGGTCCCGCCACCGGTCGTTTTCGCGTAGTATAAATCGTTGTAGATGGAAGATTCACCAGTGGAAGCACCGAATTGGTTCTGTCTAGTAGCAGCAACCACTTCGGGGGTGTTCAAGTCGTACAACTGGTTCGGCACGATGTCGGCAATTGCTTGAATCCCCTGACTGTGCAATGCCTTGATTGCATCGGTCAGTTGTTGGGCCGTCCCGTACTTCGTAGGAGTGCCATAACCAATGTCATACCGGTCACTAAAGGCGTACCCGTTCTTCACGGTCGCATCAATGAATTCGTTGCCGTCAACGGAGCGGTACTGTGGTGGCATTTGCACGGAAGTGACTCCCCACTGCTTGAGCATTGGGGCCACCTTGGTCAAGACTACGTTTTCATATTGATCAGTGGTTTGTGGCATCGATTGGAAGTTCGAGAAGCTTTCGAAGATGACGTTGGAATCCAACGCATCGTTCGAGTGCAGCGTTTCCCCATCGGTGCTTTGGGTCGTCGATGGTGCCGTTCGAACGTCTTGGGTGGCACTGGCGCCGACTGGGACCCACATTGAAAGGTATCCGGAGACTTGCGGATTGCTGTAACCCTTAACTTGGTCAGCACTCAGCGTCAAGTTCCCGTTGGCATCGGTGTAAATCACGTCGTCCTTGGCAGCGTCATCGGTATCATATTCCTGCGTCCCACCGTCAGTGGTCAACAGCAGTGGCCGGTAGGCTTGGTTCTTGTGCGCAGCCCCCATGTTGATGGTGACCTGGGTGTTTTGTAATTTGGGATTGTTGCTTTCAACGACCGCAATTCCGGAGTTCCGCGTCTCAGCATCCCCCTGGTCAGTCGCGGTGTCAGCGCCCTTCCCGTACCGCACGGAAGTTAGCACGCCGTTGTTAGCCATCGCCATTGCTTGGCCTCCAGCAACGTACTTAATTCTGGCGGTCAGCATCGATTGGATCGCATCGAAGTACAGTGACTTATTAGCCATGTATTGGCCATCGTCAGTGTACATATCACCGTAGTACACCCGTGGGACCGTGTCCTTGTTGGTCAACAACAGGGCGTACGATGATGGGATGTTGTAGTAATTGTACTTCTTATCAGTGGAGTTCATGTCTTGATCGTAGATCTTCAAGGCTTCGTCCAATTCTTGTTGGGTGGCGTTATACCCGGTCGATGACGGGTCGATTTGGTCGTTGATGATCTTGAAGAGCTTTTCTTGGACCCCACTATCATGGGCCCGCACGAACGTGTAGTTTGGAATCGCGGTGTTTTCAGTACTATCGTCGGTCCGGTTTACTAAGCTACCGTCGATCAAATTACTGATGTCGGTCCGCGCGCTCGGGTCGGCATTTAAGACCTTGTTCAAGTTAAAGACGAAGTAGTCATCAATCGTGAGTTGGTTTTGCCCGTTATCTTTATTATAGTAGGCGTCGTTTTTACTCCAGTCTTCCAAAATCGACAGATGGTTATTCGCATTCGCATCACTGGCGTTGGTTTGATAAGCATCCTTGAAGTAATTGGAAATGATCTGCAATAAATCGGCGTCCATGTTATCAACGGCATCCAACCGGATCCCATCGAAGTTTGCACTCGGGTCGTTTTGGGTAATCGTCCCGATGTTCATCATGTAGTGTAGCCAGTTTAAATCTTCGGCCTGCACGATGGGGTTCGAGTTATCCACGTCGTTGGCTAACAGGAATTCAGACCCGTTCCATGAATCATAATTGTACTTAGCAGTCCCGGTCTGCATTGCCGGTGAGCGATTAACCAACCGGTAGTCAGAATTAGCGTACGGGGTCAAGGCGTTGTTGACGAAGGCCAACGTACCACCCTGGTACCCATCGTTAGCCGAACCATATTCACTGGCGGAATTCCACATCGATTGGGTGTTAACAAAGTTTGAGATCAAGGTCTTGAGCCAATCGGTGTTCCCGTTATTAGCGGAGATCTTCTTTTCAATTGCGGCTTGGACGTTATGGGCCCCGGTCAAGAGGTCATCGAGACTGTCGTTATCAGTGTAGGCAACGTCACTAAGGCCGTTGGCCTTCATGTAGTTTAAGTAGTTGACCTGGGTCTGCTTGTCGGGCCACCAGACCATTAAGAGTGGCCGGAAATCAGCAGTCGTCGATGCTTCCCAGGTGGTCCCATCGCGCAGGATTTCCGTTGGCCGGTACCAACTATCGGCGGTCAAGAAACCGTTGGTCGTCGTCACGTTACTGCTATCGAGACTGTAGATCGCATTGTATGGTGCATAAGTATTATTGACAGTGGTAACGGTGGTGCTTGGCAAACTGTTACTTAGTGCAACGTAGTTTCCATTATTATCAAAGTAGGCAATTTGATTGCCGTTGTTAACGATGACGTTTTTTTGCATTTCGCCGCTATTGTTGTAGTAGTGATAAGTCCCATCCACGGCCTTGATATTTGGACTAATGACGGTCGGATCAGCAGGCACTTGGATGCCACTAAAGCTACTGTCCGCAGCGGAACTACTTGCACTCGCTGCACTGGTGGCACCGCTAATAGAGCCGGAAGCTGAGCTAAGGGGGTTGTAGCTGCCGGATGCAATGATGACGATTGAATTCGATGCACTCGTGGCGCTAGCTGAGAAATCGACACTGGAACTGGTGGTGCTATCCGATGATGAACTAGCACTGGCGGAGTCACTAGCCGAAGCGCTGGCACTCGAACTGGAGGTGCTGTCCGATGAGGAACTGGCATTGGCGGAGTCACTGGCCGAAGCGCTGGCACTCGAACTGGAGGTGCTGTCCGATGAGGAACTGGCATTGGCGGAGTCACTGGCCGAGGCGCTGGCATTCGAACTGGAGGTGCTGTTCGATGAGGAACTAGCACTAGCGGAAGCACTGGCCGAGGCGCTGGTACTCGAACTAGAGGTGCTGTCCGATGAGGAACTGGCACTGGCAGATGCACTTACGGAAGTGCTGGCACTTGAACTGGAGGTGCTGTCCGATGAGGAACTAACACTGGCAGATGCACTAGCACTGGATTCGGCTGATTGACTAGCTGTAGAGCTAGCATTCGTGCTGGTTGTGCTAGAACTGGATGCAGTACTAGATGCAGTCGCACTACTGGAGCTTGCACTCGAGCTGCCGGTCGTGGATTGATCACTACTGGACGAATTAGCTGTGTTTGATGGAGTGTAATTATTAGATGGGGAGTAATTGGTGGATGGCGTGGCCCCATTCGACGGATTGTAATTATTGGTCGTAGTGTTTGAACTAACCGTAGTGGAGTTGTTATTAGCTGATGAACTAGGTGTCGTAGTGTTATCAGTCGAAGCACTTTGGGTGGTGGTGTTCGTCACCGCAGTCGTGTCGGTCGGCTTTTCATCGGCATGGGCATTTACCTGACTAATCCCCATCAAAAAGAAGGTGGTCGCAATTCCTGAAAGCACCCACTTTTTGTTTAAACCATTAACCTTATAATCAAATTTTTGATAGTGAATTTTATTATTACTTGCTTTATTATTAGTGTTCTTATTCATAATAATTCCTCCGTAAACAGCTGATATATCAAACACTGCCGTCCAATTTAACTCATTAATATTGTAACAAAATATTTAAATTGTTTAAAGATTTTTAAAGTTTGAATTAACCTGACTTTTAAAAATATGTAAAAAGCCCGACTATCCAAAGTAATAGCCGGGCTTCATGAATTCAATTGCTAATTATTTAACGATTAGTTCAACTTACTGAAACCACCACTAATGGCGTTCAATAGGTTTTGAACGTTATTCCATTGTTGGTCCCGTGCAGATGAACTGGTCATTGAGTTAGCCCAGTTTTGTTGCACCCGCGAAGCTGCTTGGGAAATGACTTGATTGTCATAACTGGAGAAGCGGCCGTTGAATGCTTGTGCTAATTGGGAAGCCTGTTGTTGAAATTCTTGAACGGCCTTGTTCCCGTAGTTAGTGTTATCGTAAGCATCGGTACTCCCCATGTCAGTCGTAAGGGCGTTCAATGCATCCCGATAGTCCGTGTAATTACCCTTGTTAAACTGGGTCCCATTTCCTACGATGTAGGTGTTTTGGCCCCCGGGGTTAGCGTAGACCGCTAGTGGGCCGACCGCATTATTGAATGCAGTTTGATCACTGTTGCCAGCTGGTTGGGCTGCTGGCGTCGACGCCGTCGCAGTGGACGTCGTGGTCGTTGGCGTTTGGGTCGTCGTAGTAGTTGTTGGGTTCGTCGTCGTAGTCGTGGTGGTCGTATTGGTAGTCTTCTTCACCTTTTTGACCTTGCCATTCTTAGCCTTCTTAGTCGTTTTTTTAGTCTTTTTAGTCGTCTTCTTAGCCTTGTGTGACTTCGCCTTGTGCTTCTTAGCGGCGTTAACGGTCACTTGGGCTTCACTATTGAAGGCCCCTAGTACCGTGGGAGCCACTAACGTGAGTGATAAAGCCGTCATTAATAGCGTCTTTTTAATCTTCATATGTATCCATCTCCTTAAATTAATCATAATAAATATATCATTTTCTTAATAAAATTACAAAAGATGTCAACATTATTTATCATTTTAATAGCCCGCCAAAACGTTATAATTATTCGTTTTTTGATGCAACAGCTTGACCACCGCTGCCGGCGCCTGCTTTAACGCCATCGTAGCGATCAATTTGCCCCGCAGCAATAAGCGCTTGCTCCCGCTGTCGTTACAAGTGATCAACGTAATTAGTGGCTGCTTGGTGTTATCAATTACCTGCACGTCGTAGGGGCTAATGATCTTACGGGTCGTAATCTGGTATTGATATACCTTGTTCATATCGGTCAAATAGACCTTTGTGCCCACCCGGGCCTTGTAGTACAACGGCGAAAATAACGCCTGTTTGTTCAACATGTGGTGGCCAGCCAGGGCGTAATTACCCTTCCCCATCTGTTGGTCGGCACGCATCGTCCCGGCCGCAAGCATCAACGTGTTGTTTGCAACCCCCAAAGCGATTGGTAAATGCACATCAGCAGTGGGGACCAAAATCTGGCCGACCGGCTTGACGTCCTTGGCGTGCAAGCGGGCGTTAATGACTTGGTTCATCGTCACCGCCTTGACCTGATTCATATTATAATTCGCCTGCTTAGTCTGGCGTTGGTTCTTTGCGGCCTGTTCGTGCGTAACTGTCGGTCGATACCCCGCTACTAGTGCGGTTTTGACCGGCTCAATGCTAAGTAGTGCCAGTCCCGCCACCAATAGGATGATGGCGACCCAGAGTTGCCATTTTTTCCTCATATCCATCCCTCCATGCGCCCATTATAGAGCAAAAAAGGGATTGGCACCAACTGCCAATCCCCCTTAATATTAATAGATTTTTGCGACTTGCTTTTGAATGTCTGAGTTATCCAAGAAGTCATTGTACTTCGTGTCCGCCCGGTCAACGATGCCCTTATCGGAAATTTCGATAATGTGATTAGCAATCGTTTGAATGAACTGGTGGTCATGGGAAGTAAAGATGATCGAACTCGGGTATGCGATCAAGCTATCATTTAAGGCCGTAATCGATTCCATATCCAAGTGGTTCGTCGGGTCATCGAACAAGAGGACGTTAGCCTTTTGCAGCATCATCTTGGAAAGCATGCAGCGGACCTTTTCACCCCCGGACAACACGTCGACCTGCTTGTCAACGGCATCGCCTGAGAACAACATCCGGCCTAAGAACCCGCGGATAAAGGTGTTGTCACTTTCTTCCTTCGGTGCGAACTGGCGTAACCAGTCCATGATCGAGAGGTGGCTGCCCTCAAATTCGGCGTTGAAGTTCTTTGGTAGGTAGGACCGCTTGGTGGTCTGCCCCCAAGTCACGCTCCCGCTGTCGGGCTCGATTTCACTGGCGATAATTTGCATCATCGTCGTTGCAGCCAGGTCATTACGGCTAATGATGGCCGTCTTTTCACCCGGCCGAAGCGTAAAGGTCACGTTGTCTAAGATTTTGACCCCATCGATGGTCTTTGAGACCTTGTCGACCCGCAATAAGTCATTTCCAATCTCACGTTCGGTCTCGAAGTTAATGAACGGATACTTCCGCGAGGATGGCTGAATGTCATCCAAAGAAATCTTGTCCAATTGCTTCTTCCGGGAGGTCGCTTGCTTGGACTTGGAAGCATTCGCACTAAAGCGGGCGATAAATTCCTTTAATTCCTTAATTTGATCTTCCTTTTTGGCGTTGGAATCAGCCTTTAGCTTGGCAGCTAATTGGCTGGACTTGAGCCAGAAGTCGTAGTTTCCAACGTACATTTGAATCTTTTGGAAGTCCACGTCACACATCATGGTACAAACTTGGTTTAAGAAGTACCGGTCATGGGAGACCACGATCACGATATTCGGGTAGTCTTCCAAGAAGTGTTCGAGCCATTCAACGGTGTGGTTATCGAGCCCGTTGGTCGGTTCGTCCAGCAATAAGATATCGGGCTTGCCGAATAATGCTTGGGCGAGTAAGACCTTCACCTTTTGACCTTCAGTCAATTCGCTCATCTTTAAGCCGTGCATCGATTCCGGAATTCCCATGCTTTGCAATAGTTGTGAAGCTTCGGAGTCGGCGTTCCAGCCGTCCATTTCGGCGAATTCACCCTCCAATTCAGCCGCGCGGACCCCATCTTCATCAGAAAAATCAGGCTTGGCGTAGAGCGCATCCTTTTCCTTCATGATATCGTAGAGCTTCTTGTAACCCTGGATGACGGTGTCTAAGACGGTGAACTCTTCGAATGCGTAGTGATCTTGATTTAAACTCGACATCCGCTCGTGTTCACCAATTGAAATGCTTCCGCTGGTGGGTTGGATTTTCCCTTCAAGCAGCTTCAAAAAGGTTGATTTACCGGCCCCGTTGGCCCCAATCACCCCGTAACAATTTCCGGGAGTGAACTTTAAATTAACGTTTTCGTAGAGCTTCTTACCAGAAAAATGCAGGCCCATGTTACTAACAGTTATCATATTAATCCTCCATACACAAAGCGCCCCGGCAACTAGGCACTAGGACGTTGTTTGCGACAATTTACTTATTATTACTTTACCATAACCGTTGGGACTACTCAACACGCAAAGCAGCGTCAATGGCGTCATCGCCACTGGTAATTTGGTAAATCTTCCGCGCGGTATTAGGATCTTTGAGCACCGCAACGACGGTTGAAGCTACGTCGTCACGTGGAATCGAGCCACCGAGGCGTGCCCCGTTGACGGCAATCTTGCCGGTCCCCGCATCGTTAGTTAACAGGGTCGGCCGCACGATCGTGTAGTCCAAGGCGCTTGCCTTCAAAATCCGATCGGCGTAGTGCTTAGCAACATAGTAAGTGTGCAAGCCTGACTTAGGCCAAAAGCTGCGGTCGTCAGCGCCGGCTGCACTGACCATCACGTAGCGCTGCACACCCGCTTGCTTTGCGGCATCCATCGTCTTGACCGCACCATCTAAGTCAATTAGCAGGGTCATGTCATCGCCGGTACTACCACCAGAGCCGGCACTAAAGACGACCGTATCGATGTGGTGGGTACTATAGACCTGCGCCATTGCTTCGGGCGCCGCGGTCAAGTCGAATTCGACCGGGGTAACGTTTGCGATGTTCGCCACCGTCTGGAACTGGGCTTCAGACCGGAAGCCGGCAAAGACCTGTTCACCAGCCTTTGCTAACTTAGCCACAATTAACTTCCCCACGTGACCGTGGGCGCCTACTACTAAAACATTTGCCATTTCAATTGCCTCCTTAATTGATTCAATGTCATTATTGTATCAATGATGGCCAATTAATTATACCGACACGCCTTCAATTCTTAAGAAAACAAAAAGGTTAACTTCAAACGAAGTTAACCTGATTGCAAAATTATTTGGGTGCCTTTGTTTTATCCAAGATTGCCACTCCTGAATCAATCAACCCACTGTCGTTCTTAAGCGCCAATTGGTTATATTGAACCGTCAATGTCAATCCTGGTGCATCGACGTATTGTCCTGAATAATCTTTATAATAAACTGGACCCATGTTACTGTCAATTATTTTGTTGAAATCAGGGACATCTAAATCTGCATCGACCACGACCAGGTCAAAGGAAGTATCGACTGCACATGAACCGACGTCTGAGAATGGGCCGACCCCGTCATCTAAGCTCAATAGTAACTTCGTGTGTGGTCCGGCAACCTTTTCGATCTTCGCCTTAGCTTCAGCGGTAATTACCATTTTCATTATTAAAATCCCCCTTTAAATTTAATCTACATTAACTATCATACCCAGGATTTGTAGCCTGTCAATTATGTTGTACGCAAATCAATTTACCGACGGTGGTAAGTGCGGTGGTGATTCGTCCGGTAGTGGTAAGTCCGGTGACTACTGGTCGAACTAAAATCCGTTTCGGCCTTCCGATTCCGGTAGTGTTGGTAGGTCTTATACGCCCCATAGGCGCCCAAAATCGCCCCGACCGAGCTAGTTTGCCGGTGCCCACCGCTATAGTAGGACGCATTCGCCGGTGCGGGCACGTTCATCGTGTGGTCGACCTTGGAACGACCGGTCGCATAATCAAATTTGACCCCCGGTTGCACGTTAAATAGGTAGACGTTGAAGTTTAACTTTCGATCAGTCGATAACGCCTGCAGGTGAATCCCCCGCGCCATCAAATCATTTCCCCGAAAAATTGGTTGGGCCTGGTAGATGACCTTGCGGTGGTCCTTTAAGGCGTTTCGGACTAACGTTTCATAAATCGTCTGTAGCTTTTGGTTACTGAAGGCCGATTGGGTAAAGAGGTTCTTCAAATTATTCTGATCACCGGTCTTTAAGCCTGCCTGGTAGTCCCCATCGGTATTGATGCCACCGGATAGACTATAGGCAATCAAATGCCCCCGGTTAATGATGGCTTCATTATTAATGAACTTTTGGTGCCACCCGGTCGGATACACCGTCTGGCGACTCCGTAGCGAACTGCTAGCCACGTTTCTAGATTCCAGGTAGGCGGTATTCGCTGCTGAAGTCCGGTTCTTAGCATCCAAAGCTGCGTATTGAATCTGGTTTTGCTTCCAATCCGCTGGATTCAAGGTGCTCTTATTGCCATTGACTTCGATCACGGCTTGGCGGCCGACCTGATAGTCCAGGTGTGGCAATTGACTAGCGGTAATTTCCCGCCCACTACTTTGCTCCGACCGGCTGGTTTGCTGCTGATTACTTTGACACCCGACTAGCGTTACAGCCAGCATCGTGGTAATCAAAAACGCTAATAATTTCTTCATTGCAATGCTCCTATTCAATGTCGTCTAAGCCGTTCATAGCTTCCATCTCAATCAACTGGGTCCGCATTGCGACCCCGCCGCGTAAATCCTGCCCCAGATTTTCGGGACAAAAAACGCGGTGGACCGGAATGATCATCGTCAGTGGTGATTCACGCAGGGCCCGTTCGACGGTCTCCTTCTTAACCCCGGCCTGGGCGGCAACCGATTGGACGGTCTCGATCGATCCATATGGAATCTGATAAATGACCCGCCAGACTTTCCGCAATGCAGAATTACCAGCCGCTGCAATGTCAATCGGGAGGCGTAATTGTTTTTGATCGCCCAGAATGTAGTTTTCAAACGTTTCCACGTACCGATTCGTTACCGCTGGTTGTTTCCGAAATTCGAACTGCGCATGCGGATAGAAGTCGTATACTTGCGACAAATTTTGATTGGGGTCTGAAATAAAATTCAACCCATTATTATTTACGGTAAAATACAATTTTTGATTGCTCAATTGAATTGTATCCCAATATAATTTTTCCATTTCGACGCCCCTAGATTTCTTATAGGAATATTTTAACATATTGTGGAAAAATACAAAATTCGCTCGCCAACTAAAAAAGGACCACCCACCGGTAGTCCTTCATTATTGAATTAAACTTTAATCGACGTTTTGATGGTTGGTCTCTTCCCCGAAGAACCACACCATTGCGCCGGCAAAGGCTGAAATAATTCCCATCAGAATGAAGATGATCATTGGTGAAGCAATCATCAATAGCCAGGTGACAACGATTGGCATTGCCACCGTACAGAGCTTGGAAATTCCGTTCGCAATTCCCACACATCTGAAACGCACGTTAGTGGTAAATAGTTCTGAGACGTATACGGCAACCACGCTCGCCATTAGGACGTAGAGACTAAAGTTTAATGCGAACCCGATGATTTCAACTCCGGTAATGGTGGTTTGTTGCGCATAGATCATCCCCAAAATCGCGGAAACAAAGAACGCTGGCACGATGACCTTCTTCCGACCGATTTTGTCGATCATAAACGACCCGAACGCACATCCGATCGGTGCCCCCATCAACATGATGGCAGAAGCGAATAGTGAACTATGCACATCAATGCCGCGCTTGACCAATAGGGTTGGGACCCAGGAAGTAAACGTGTATTGACAAATGATGACTGCAGACACCGCAATCGTTGCGATTACCAAGTTGACCCACATAGCGTGGTGCTTAAAGTTATCCTTTGCTTGCGTATTTGCTTGTGATGCAGCGGGTTGAACGTTCATTTGGGCAATTACCGCTTTTGCTTCTGCTTCCTTCCCGTGGTTGATCAACCAGCGTGGTGATTCGGGAATGTCACGCCGCAAGAACCAGATGAAGACGGCAAGAATCCCGATCACGATGAACATGACCCGCCAGCCGAAGACCGGAATGATGAAACTAGAAATCATGATCGTTACCGGAGCACCGAGGTTAGCGACCGTTGAAACGATGGCACACCACTTGCCACGGCTGTGGACGGGCGCGAACTCGTTGACCATTGAATAACCGGTCACGATTTCAGAACCCAGCCCGATACTTGCGATCAAGCGGCAAATAATCAGCATGTCGACGTTGACCGAAAAGGCGCCTAAGAAGGTGAAAAATCCGAACAACAAGAGGTTGATTTGGTAGGCCGTTTTGCGCCCCCGCAAATCGCCGATGATTCCCGCTAGGATCGAGCCGATGAACAGCCCTAAGAACCCACTTGAGAGGAAGAATGCATTATGTTGGGCGTCCGACCAGTGGGTGTTGACGATCGAACTAGAAATGGCGCTAGCTAAGTATACGTCGACGGCGTCTAGAAACATCCCGCCGGCAACGAGTGCGACAATCTTGTAAAATAATTTGGATTCATGTGCCCGGTTGACTTGATCCATCAAAGTTGCTTTATCAGTACTAATATCCATATTGATACCCCAATTCTTAAAATAGTTTTTCAACAAAAAAACGCCCCCTTCAAACCATTTCGAATGGAAATGATTTGAAAAGGACGTCGCCGACGCGTTACCACCTTTATTCACCGGTGCCTCACGACCACCGGCCTTAACAGGTCCTTAGTCGCTTTCGCCACTAAAGACCCGGATCAAATAAAGGTGATCAGACCTGGCCGCCTCGAAAAGCAGCCACCGCTAACAAATCCCTTTTGCAACTAAGCTGGGGTGCCATCACACCGACCTGGCACTCGCTGAGCCCACCTTCAGCTGCTACTAATGATTTATTACTGTATGTAATTAACTGGCTTTGTTGATTTATAAGTATTATATCGCAAACATTAATAATTTCAATAGTTAAATTAGAAAAAGTGATATTAATTTCAAACGGGATTAAAAAAACCAATGGAAGCCCCCATTGGTCGAAGTGATTGTAATGTAATTATGGTCTAGAATAACCAACTGCGTTCCACCATGGCGATGCCACGGCTTCGACGATCACGCCACGGTTTTGGGCGTTGATCATCTTACCGTTCCCGATGTAGAGGCCGACGTGTGAAATGCTGCGCTTACTGCTGCCGAAGTAGACTAAGTCCCCCTTTTGCCGGTTGGCTTTGGATACCTTTTGGGTGGTGTTGTATTGCGCTTGAGCAGTCCGGGCAATCTTTTGGTCGCCCCCATTGCGGTAAACGTACTGGGTAAATCCAGAACAATCGAACCGACTAGGCCCGGTCGCACCATATGAATATGGCGTGCCTAATTTAGCCTTAGCCACTTTATAAATCTGGTCGTAATTCTCGCTTTGGCCGTCAGTATCAGCATGAACGGTCCGGGCGCCGGACAATGAATCAGTAACGATCGTTAAGGTAACAATGGTCGCAATTGCTAATAGGTAGTGGGTCAAATGCTTAATCATGGTGTAATGTAAATTCCCTTCCGTGGTTTAAGTATTATTGGTCGATTTCTTTAATTAATAAGTTCATTATAAAGAATCAATACTACAGGTAGAATGCATGAATGTATCAGTTTGGTTAAAAAAGATTACACGAAGTGACTAATTTTGTAATAATTAATTTGAAGATAGTAAAATTAAATCGATTCGATTATAATAAATATGTACAATAAAATTTTAAGTGAGAAGTGAAGTTCATTGAATCTATTTTCATATCATTACTTAACCCAAAACTTCAGCAACCTCACGCTATGGCTATCCTTAATCGCTGGAGCGTTCGTGGTCGCATTTATCGTCTTGGGCGTTTTATACTTACGAAACCGGACCAATTTGAAGTATCGTGACTTCTTCATCGTCTTGTGTTTCCTAGCGATCCTCTTCGTTAGTTTGCAATTCAGTAATTTCATGTCCGCTCAGTCTAGTTCTAGTCAGTCCGGACAAACGGCGACGATGTTGAAAAACATCAGTAAGCAAAAGCACGTCCCGCTTTCGCAAATGTATGCTAATTCGACCCAGTTGCAAAACGGGATGACGATCAAAGCCGGTAAGCAATACTACCAAGTCGACTTCAATAACGACCAAAGTGGGTATAGCTTGACCCCAACTAACCTGGTGTATAATAAGCCGAACTACGTGGTCGCCAACCACTTTAACTTTAACTTCATGAATAATATCTACGTGGTATTAGGGATGAAGCTATTGATTGGGTTCATCATGTTAGTCATTCAAATCAACCTCTCCGGTAAGGGGAACTTGATGCCGTCGAATGCGATCGACCAACTCCAAAACTACGTGCTTGGGGGTATCATTGGTGGGATGATTTACAATGATGCAATCACGATTCTACAGTTCTTCATCGTGTTGTTGATCTGGTCATTGATCATCTTCGGTAGTAAGCTGCTCGTTCGCCAGTCCGACTTCTTCAAACGGATGTTGACCGGGAACCCGCAAAAGATCATTACGAATGGAAACATCATCGTTGATAATGCACTTAAAAACGGAATGACCGGTTCCGATTTAGCCTTTAAGTTACGGCTAGAAAATATCGGAAGCTTCCAAGATGTGAAGAGCGCGATTCTCGAACAAAACGGTCAGATGACGATTACGACCTACGGGAGCGAATCAATTAGATACCCATTGATTACCGATGGCAAGGTCGATGAATCAGTGCTCGATCGAATTGGTAAGGATGAAAAGTGGGTCGAAGAGCAAGTTAATAAGCAAAACCTCTCCGTTTCACAAGTTTATCTAGGCCAATTAATCAATGGTAAGTTAGTGTTAGTCCCATACCCACAACACCAACACCGTTCGGTCAAGAGTTTTATTCAAGATACTACTAATAAAATCAAATAATGAATTCAATTAAAAAATGCTTCACTGGTAAATTACCAGTGAAGCATTTTTTAGTATCAACTCGGCTTACTTAGCGTAAATTAAACTGCTAATCACGGCCCCCATCTTCTTGATGCCGGATTCAATTTCAGCGACCGAACGGTTTGAGAAGTTCATCCGCATCGTGTTAGTCTCTGGATTGTCCGGGAAAAATGGTGCCCCGGGAACGAAGGCAACGTTATTTTTAATACATTCAGCGAATAGTTGGTCAATATCGGGATTACCCGGTAACTTGACCCATAGGAACATTCCACCCTCAGGGTGCGTTAATTCAGTCCCCGCTGGGAAGTACTTTTCAATCGCTGCATGCATGGTCTCACCACGGTCACGGTAGTTACTAGTAATGTGGTCAATGTGTTTTTGCATGTCATTATCCTGCATGTATTGAGCAATGATCGCCTGGGTCAAATTATCAGAGTGCACGTCCTCAAATTGCTTAAGTAACGTCAACTTGGTAATTAATTCACTTGCGGCGCTGATCCAGCCGAGTCGTAATCCGGGAGCCAAAATCTTGGAGAAGGTCCCGGTGTAAAGAACGCGGCCGTTTGAATCCAACGACTTAATCGGTGCAATCGGGTCCCCTGCATACCGGATAGCTCCGTACGGGTCATCTTCGATGATCAAGAAGTCGTATTGCTCAGCTAGCGCTACCAGCCGTTGCCGACGGGCTAATGACATCGAATTCCCAGTCGGATTTTGGAAATTGGGCACCACGTAGACCAACTTGGTGTTCGGGTGGCGCTTTAAAGTGGCTTCTAATTCGTCCATCTTCATCCCATCGGCATCCATGTCGACCCCGACCGTTTCGGCACCATAGGTCTTAAAGACGTCTAATGCACTCAGGTAGGTCGGCTTTTCACTGATTACCACATCCCCCGGATTGACCATCATTTCAGCAATCAAATCCAGGCCCTGTTGGGAACCAGTGGTGATTAACAGGTCATCGGGAGCATCATTTAACCCACGGGTTTGCATGTACTGGCTAATCAACTGACGAAGCTGTAAGTTTCCCTGCGCGAGACTGTATTGAAGGACGGTTTGACCGGCTTCATCAAACACCCGATTCGCGGCCGCTTGAATTTCCGCTACCGGGAATAGTTCGGGCGCGGGTAGGCCCCCTGCAAACGAGACAATGCTCGGCTTGCTAGCCACGGTCAAAATCTCCCCAAAGGGATTGTCATTCGTTAACGGAACTCTGCTTGAAAAATTATACTTGGTCATATTGACGCCTCCTAAATTGAATCAATTTCATGTTAGTTAGAATTATATTACATTTCTTCAAGCATTGCTAACTTTTTGCCAAAAAAAATCCAGAATATTTTCATATCCTGGATTGATCAATCATTTATGAGTAATTAGAAGTGCTTATTTAAAAACGCGGAACCGTTCGGAATCTTCCATGAATTCCTTGTCACCAGCTGGAGCTTCGATTGAACCAAAGTCCATTTGAGCCCGTAAACGCCAGTTCTTTGGAATATCAAATTCCTTTGCGATATCAGCATCGATTAGTGGGTTATAGTGTTGTAAGTTCGCACCCAATCCGTTTTCTGCTAAGGCAGTCCAAACGGCGTATTGAGCATTTCCCTGGGCTTGTTCTGACCAGTCATAGAAGTTTTCCTTGTAAGCTGGGAATTGTTCTTCTAGGCCGTGAACCACGTCGGTATCAGTGAACCATAGTAACGTTCCGAATGCATTCTTGAAGCCATCGATCTTTGGCTTCGTGTTCTTTTCGAATGCTTCGTCATTGTTCATGACCTTCTTTAAATTATCAGCCACGATATCCCATACCTTGTCTTGGGCCTTGCCAAAGGCAAATACAACCCGGGTCGTTTGACTGTTAAATGCGGATGGTGTGTTCTTGATTACTGATTCCAAAAATGGCACTAATTCTTCTGGGGTTTGGTTAACGTTCCGCCCTAATGAGTAAATCGTGCGCCGTTGCTTTTCTAAGTTTAAAAATTCGTCTTTCATGAATAAATTCCTCCCTGGGGGTAATGATTTAATAGAACCATCATAACACATATGCTTACTTTTTGTTAGTCAAATGCTCAAAAAGTTAAAAAAGAATGCAAAAGCTTCATTCTGGACTATAATTGAGGCGTGATTCTAACTTAAGAAGGTATGGGACTATGTATTACTACTTATTTTTATTTTTAGCAATCATTGGTGAAATGATTGGCACTAACTTACTAAAGGCCTCAATGGGATTTACCCGCTGGCTCCCAGCACTGGGATCAATCATCTCGTTTACGCTTTGTTTTTACTTCCTATCAATTGCGATGGTCAAAATTCCGTTAAACATTGCGTACGCCACCTGGAGCGGAGTGGGATTAATCCTGGCCACCGCAGTTTCGGTGCTGATCTGGAAGGATCAAATTACATTAATGACCATTTTGGGGTTAACGTTGATCATTGCCGGGGTGGTCATTTTGAACCTCTTTGAGCCCAAATAAAAAGCTTTGTTACGACCGGTGGTCGCAGCAAAGCTTTGCTTATACATAAAAGTAAATCGAAAAATACATCAAGGTGGTGCCCGCCAATACGAAGAGGTGCCAAATCACGTGGCCGAACGGAATCGCTCGAAAACTATAGATCACCGCCCCGAAGGTAAAGGTAATCCCCCCGGCTAACAGGAGCAAAAAGCCGCTCCAGCCCAGGCCGATAATTAACCGGTGCACCCCCAGGATGCAAAACCAGCCCATCACCACGTAAATTATGGTCGAGGCGATTTTAAACTTCCCCATCCATAGCGATTTGTAAACGATCCCAATAATCGCCATTAGCCAAATCACGGTAATGATCAACCAACCCAGCTTTCCACCAATCGTCACTAATGAATATGGCAGATAGGTCCCGGCAATCAATAGGTAGATGGCCGAGTGGTCAAAAATTTGGAATAAATGCTCCGCCTTTGTAAAGTACAGACTGTGAAACAACGTCGATGCCAGGTAGAAAAGCACCAACAGGATTCCATAAATCACAAAGGTCGTAATGCGCATCCCGCCACCCTCATGGACTCCATGAATGATTAGTACGATGGCAGCGGCAATGCTTAACCCCACCCCAATTCCATGGGTAATGGCGCTTAAGATCTCATTAACTAGTAAATATTTTTGATTGTTTAAAAATGCGGGTAACTTCTCCATTCCTAAACCCCTCTAACTAATTATTAAAAGCATCTTTATTATACCCGAAAACACAAAAAAGGAACCATGTTTTTAATTTCAACATGGTTCCTTAATCTTTTAAGCTTAATTTTAATACCAGTTATGGGTCAACCAGTGGCGCTTAGCGTTTGACCAAGTCCCGTAACGACTCTTCACGTAGTTATCGGCAACCTTTTCTTGATTGGCAGCGGAGTAATTCCCATGTAATAAACCAATTCCTAATTGGTACTTACCGTAATATCTACCATTACTTGCAGTGTATGAATTTTTGGATTCGCGCCATGCGATCCACTTTTTAGCAGCAGCGTCACTCTTTGATAAGTTAGAAGTAGCTGCATTTGCAGTCGGTTCTGATGCTTCATTACTAGCGATAAATGCTCCGGTCATTGATACGGTAGCTAAGAAAGTAAAAACTAATTTTTTTAACATATGGGAAATTGTTCCTCCTTGAAAGATTGGTTATGTATTGGTTGATTCGATATTTAATACTCTACACGACCAATCTTACATGAGCATTATCAAAATATTACAGCTTAATTACATGATATTACGAACTTGAAATATCAAACCTTGATATTTTAAATTATTATGGTATAGTTAGTTACATAAGTAATTAACTAAAGGAGAAGTGAAATGGCAATGTTAAAAGTGACCAACCTTAATAAAAAATATGGTCAAAAACAAGTTCTGCATAACGTTAGCTTTGAAATTCCAGCAGGGAAGATTTTAGGATTAATCGGCCCCAATGGAGCTGGGAAGTCGACGATCATGAAAACAATCGTTGGCTTGACCAACTACTCACATGGGTCGATTTCAATCAACAACCAACCGCTCAATCGCCACCATCGAAAGGCATTAAAAAACGTGGGCACGATGATTGAGACCCCGGCACTCTACGATAACCTAAGTGGTTTAGACCATCTGCACCTCTATAATGAGGGGGTAACGACCGCTGCTGAAATAAAGCAGATTATGGAAGATACCCAGATTGAAAAGTTCGCTAAGCGCAAGGCCAAAAAATATTCATTAGGAATGCGGCAACGACTGGGCATTGCAATCACGTTGCTGAACCATCCCAAGCTTTTGATCCTAGATGAACCGATGAACGGTTTGGATCCCCAATCGACCCATGACCTGCGTGACCTGCTATTAAAGCTAGCTAGTCGTGGAATTAGCATCTTAATTTCCAGCCACCTACTCGATGAACTAGCGCGGATTGCCGACTCATACGTTGTAATTAACCACGGGCGCGTGGTGAAACAAGCCCCCGCTGCTGAATTTTTGAATAGTGACCACCAGTTAATTAAGATTGAGACCGCAGATGCACAGCAAGCCCTTACCGCATTGCAAGCTTCCGGATTAGACGCCCATATTAACGATAAGTTGGTTGAATTAAACAACACCGCTGGGGCCTTAAACGCAGCAATGGTAGCATTAGTAAGTGCGAACGTGACCATTTTAAACGTCCAGGTGGCTAGTGCAGACCTAGAAGAATCACTGTTGAAGCTATTAACCGCTGATAATCAAAAGGAGGAAATCAAGTAATGCTGACACTATTAAGACAGGAAGCCTACAAAGCCATTAAGGGAAGGTCATTATGGGTCTCATTGGTGATCCTATTCGTTTTTCAACTCCTGATGGCAGTGGGCACCAAGCAATTCCACATCATGACGGGCAGTGATTTTATCACCAGCGCCGGACAGTCAATTGAAATTTTGGAAATCATCATGGTCGTGATTGCTAGTACGATTATCACCAATGAATTTGTTAATAAAACGATCAAAAACCTACTATCCCGCCAGTATTCCAGACTGCAGGTCTTCATTAGTAAGTTAGTCACCCTCATTTGGATCTACGTCGGCATCGTAATTTTCAACTACCTATTTACGCTAATCCTTAAGGTCATCTTCTTCAATTCGACCCCGGTCAGCGCAAAGATGATTCACGAAACGACCCACATTGCGATCGGACAATCAATCTACGTGTTCTTGATTGCCGCCTTCGTGATTTTGATCAGTAACATCGCAAAGAGTTCCGGTGGTTCAATTGGAATCGGGGTGGCATCGATCCTAGCGACCCAACTACTGGGCAGCGTGCTTTCGATTTTAATCCACAAGTACGAATGGGTGAAGTACAATCCATTTAACTTTTTCCTAGTTCAACAACAATATAACTTTGCCCCCTACCATAAGCTGACCGGCTTAAGCTTAAATGCAATCACCGCCGGGGCAGCAATTTATGGAGTCATCTTCTTAATCATTGCATATGTAATTTTTAACCGCCGCAATATCTAATTCACCCATAGCTTAAACCATTTCGTAATAATGGTTTAAGCTTTTTCATTGCCGTCCTATCACTATTGACTACCATTAAAAAAGTGATAAACTCTAAATAATATCTTAGATTTTACCAGGATCAGGAGGTCCGTTTTTGTGTTTAATGCAATTAAAGAAACGTTTGCCAAAAAGGGCAAGCTCTCACTCATCTTCGGTGCGATCCTAGCACTGTACATCATTGTTGTTGCTATCTGGGGGGCCTTTGGGAACCTCATCAACGCCGAAAACTTTTTTGAATCATTAGGGACCGCGAACGTGGTAATCGGACTGTTAATGATGATCCTAGCTAGCCTTTCCTTTGGTAGCCACGATACCCGTGAATTCCTAGCCAGTTTAATTGATAAGGGCCATCGTAAGATCGATGTCTTCTTCAGCCAATGCATCTTCTTGGTGTGTTCATACGTCTTCTTCATGCTAATTAGCGTGATCCTAGTTATTTTAATGCAACTAATCGTCTTTGGCGGGCAGGATATGCATTCATTCAAGCAGTTCAACATCGTGGTTTACGGAAATGCAATCCACATGTTCATTATGAGCACGATGATTATGTTTTTAATGGTCCTCTGCCGCGGGATTAAGAGTCGCATGGGCGCAATCGCCACTGGCATCGGCCTTAATTACGTCGGACTAGGAATTGCCTGGATCGGGTTTCTCTTCGTTTACCACCACCGGTTCTTAAAGTGGGAACCATTTAACTTCTTGATGGTCGAAAACCAGTTAATTAAGCCAATTAACCATACCTTGACCAAGTTATACCGGCCAGAAGCGATTACAGGAAGTTTAATCTACGGAGTTATCTTCACAGTTTTGGCATTATGTCTCTTTTTATACATGAAACCGCTAAAACGTTAAATCTTTCTATATTTTCTGGTATAATTAGTATGATGTTCTAATATAATTATGCTAGGAGGGATTATTATGAATTTTAGTATTGATTTGGATCGACAGCTATGTTTCCAAGTTTCGCGGACCCATCAGTTATACAATAAACTATACCAAAAGCCACTAAAGAAATTTAACCTTACTTACGTTCAGTATATTACTTTGCTGACTCTTTGGAAAAAAGATGGTGTTACCGTCAATACCCTTAGTAAAGAATTGGACTTGACCAATGGGACCTTGACCCCGCTCTTAAAACGGTTGGAAAAAGGTGGTTGGATTACCCGTGAACGTGATAAAGAGGATGAACGTCGCTTGATCGTCTCACTTACCCCCCACGGTAAAGAACTCCAAGGCGAAATTACTAACTGTACTGAAATGTGTCTAAACCAAATGGGTTACACCCCTGAAGAGTTTAATGCAGCACTCAAGAATATTCAAAATATTCAAGAACGCCTTAATACCGCCATCGAAAAACAAGATGACTAGGAAAGTCGCCTTCCCAGGTGGCTTTTTTATTTGCGTTTGCACATGTGATTTTACGAACATTTAAATTAATCTATTTAAATTTATTCGTTTTTAGGCTAAAATGGAAGCTGTTGGGTTCAATTACATTGGCTTGACTTAGGAATGGTTCATCTTGTAAGATACCATTACGTTTTTCTAAATTTTTTAAGAAGGTGTTAATGTGTCAGAAAAAAACGAAGAACTAGAACGTAAGTTAGCTCCTCGTCATATGCAAATGATCGCCCTTGGTGGAACCATCGGGGTCGGATTATTCATGGGGTCATCATCCACGATTCATTGGACCGGTCCCTCCGTGTTGTTAGACTACGCCCTTGCCGGTGTCTTTTTATACTTAATCATGCGGGCATTGGGGGAAATGCTTTACGTCCATCCAGTTACCGGGGCGTTTTCGCAATTTGCCACCCTATATATGCATCCCGTTTTCGGATACTTAACCGCTTGGAGTAACATCTTCCAGTGGGTCCTCGTTGGAATGAGTGAAGTGATCGCCATTGGAACCTATTGTCATTTCTGGTTCCCCGGATTACCCGGGTGGGTTCCCGGCATCATTGCCATCGTCGCGTTAGCCCTCGCCAACCTCTTCTCCGTAAAATCATTTGGAGAACTGGAATACTGGTTCGCCTTAATCAAGGTGGTCACAATCGTCTTAATGATCGTTGCCGGGCTAGGCGTGATCATCTTTGGGTTCGGCCACGGTGGCCATCCGGTCGGCATCAGTAACCTATGGAAAGATGGTTTCTTCACCGGGGGTGTGAAGGGCTTCCTATTCGCCCTTGCAATCGTCCTCGGTTCGTACCAAGGGGTCGAATTGATCGGGGTCACGGCTGGTGAAGCTGACAACCCTAAGAAGTCAATCGTTGAAGCGATTCAATCCACGATCGGCCGGATTTTAATCTTTTACATCGGGGCCATCTTCGTAATCGTTTCAATCTACCCATGGGATAAGATTGGGACCATCGGTTCCCCATTCGTGCTTACCTTCTCCAAGTTAGGGATTACCGCTGCGGCTGGAATCATTAATTTCGTGGTGTTAACGGCTGCGCTTTCCGGTTCGAACTCCGCAATCTACAGTTCCAGTCGGATGACCTACCTGCTTTCTAAGGAGGGCAAGTTACCAAAGAAGTTCCTCGAATTGACCAAGAGCGGCGTGCCGTTGTACACGGTGCTCGCCGTTTCCGGTGGAATCTTCATCGGGGTAATTCTAAACGTGGTCCTACCATTCTTTATTAAGAACGCTGGGGACATCTTCGTGTTAGTTTACAGTTCCAGTATCTTACCTGGAATGGTCCCATGGTTCGTCATTTTAGTTAGTGAGATGCGGTTTAGAAAGCTGCACCCAGAAGAACTAGAAAACCACCCCTTCCAGATGCCATGGTCACCATACACTAATTACATCACCCTCTTCGTCTTATTCGTGACCTTAATCTTCATGGTCGTTAATAACGATACCCGGGTCCCCGTAATTATCGGGGCCGTGTTCCTCGCCATCATGACGATTATCTACTTTGTTAAGTATAATCGGACTGACATAGAAGAACGCCGGAAGAATCAGGGTAAGGAAATTTTTGATAAATAAGCTTAACATCAGGACGGTACCGAAGTGATTCGGGGCCGTTTTTAATTACCTTTATTTGACAAATGAACAGTTGTTCAGTAATATTGAACCGTTGACTTAAATTTGAGGAAGTGTTTAATATGGCAGAGAAACCAAAAAACTTACAACGGGGGTTGGCACCCCGCCACATGCAAATGATTGCATTGGGCGGGACCATCGGGGTCGGCCTATTCATGGGTTCGTCTTCAACGATTGGTTGGACCGGCCCGTCCGTTTTGATCGACTACGCCATTGCCGGAATTTTTCTATACTTAATTATGCGGTCGCTCGGGGAAATGTTATACGTCCATCCCGTGACCGGATCGTTCGCCCAGTTCGCGAACCAGTACATGCACCCAGTCTTTGGGTACTTAACGGCGTGGAGTAATATTTTTCAATACATCGTGGTTGGAATGAGTGAAGTGATTGCGATCGGGACCTACTGTAAATTCTGGTGGTCAGGCCTGCCGGGATGGATTCCAGGATTAGTCGCAGTCGTTTCACTAGCAATTGCTAATCTGATTTCAGTCAAGGCGTTCGGGGAACTTGAATACTGGTTCGCCATGATCAAGGTGGTCACGATCGTCTTGATGATTATCGCTGGATTGGGTGTGATTATCTTTGGGTTTGGCCATGATATGCATCCAGTCGGGATTAGTAACATTTGGAAGTACGGATTCTTTACCGGTGGCGTCAAGGGCTTCTTCTTCGCCCTGGCCATCGTGCTCGGATCGTATCAGGGAATCGAATTAATCGGGGTGACCGCTGGGGAAGCTGAAAACCCGAAGAAGTCATTAATCGAAGCGATTCAATCCACGATTGGTCGGATCCTAATCTTTTATATCGGGGCAATCTTCGTAATTCTCAGTATCTATCCATGGGATAAGATTGGTGAAATTGGTTCCCCATTTGTGGAAACCTTCGCTAAGCTGGGAATTACCGCTGCGGCTGGAATCATTAACTTTGTGGTCCTAACGGCCGCCCTTTCTGGTTCGAACTCCGGAATTTACAGTGCCAGCCGGATGACGTTGTTACTGGCAGAAGACCACAAGCTCCCTAAGCGGTTCTTAAGAATTAATCGTCATGGAGTGCCGTTCTATGCGGTCGGGGCGATTTCCTTTGGGATTTTCATCGGGGTCGTCTTAAACTTCGTGCTGCCCCTGTTCTTCAAGAACGCTGGCGAAATCTTCGTAATGGTTTATAGTTCCAGTGTGCTTCCCGGAATGGTACCATGGTTCGTAATTTTGATCAGCCAAATTCGGTTCCGGAAGTTGCATCCCGAAGAAATGAAGGGCCATCCATTTAAGATGCCCCTATCACCATATACGAATTACATCACGATTTTCTTCTTGATCTTGACGTTGATCTTTATGTTCTTTAACGACGCAACGCGGGTTCCATTGATTATCGGGGTCATCTTCCTTGCCGTTATGACCATCATCTACTTTGTAAAATACAACCAAAGTGATGTGGAAAAGGCCAAAAAAGGTTCCGATGACATGTATTAATCAATTATGATGCTAATTAAAAACGATTGTTACTCGAAGTAGAGTAGCAATCGTTTTTTTAGTATTTTCGCACTTCCGGGACCCGCCATTTAATAATGACGAGGTTAATGATCATCGTCGCAGCGGCAAAGTAAAAGACCCCGCTGTAACCAAAGAAATTGGAGATGACCCCACCAACGATGGCCCCAATGACCGAACCAATCGCCTGGGCCCCCTGGTTTAAGCTAAATGCCATCCCGGTCATGGTCGGGGGCGTTCCCTTGGCAAAGAGGGTTTGAATCGATGGGAAGACCCCCGCATTCCCGATCCCGTTTATGAACCGAAAGATGCCCAACATGGTAACGCTAGTCGCGAACCCCTGTGGGAAGTAGGCAATGATGACAATGATAAAGCCAATCGTTAACGCCTTAGAAGCCCCGTGGCGATCACCGTAGCGCCCCATTATGGGGGAGCTTAACACCATTGCCATCCCGGGCAACGCGGTAATTAACCCCGCCACGATTGCAATTGGCCCGTGGCCACCTAATAACTGTTTAACATAGAGCGTAATAATCGGAAAGACTGCGTTCAACCCGCTTTGGACGATTACCGACGTTAATAGCATGTACAACACGAAGTGCGGATTCGGAAAGTTCCGGAATAAATGCCAGCCAGTCTCATCAGCATCCGGATCCGGTTGATAATCCTCCGTGACCATTAATAAGGCCATTAGGAAAAATGAAAATAGTAGTATGCCAGTCACAAAAAAGGAGACCCGAATCGAAATGAAACTCACTAAAATCCCGCCAAAGATGGGGCCCAGTAAAAAGCCACTGGTGTAGCCGGTCGAAAGGATGCTGAGGGCCGATTGGACCCGGTCGCGTGGGGTTTCAGTCGCCACCAGGGCAATACAGTTGGGGATGACCCCGTCAAAAAAGCCCTGTAAAAACCGCAGGCCAATGAACTGCCAGACGTTGGTCACACAGCCCATCAGGGCAATTGAAATTGCTGAACCCAATGCAGTCTGTAAAATCATTCGCTTGCGGCCGTGACGGTCAGCAAATTTCCCCCAAAACGGTGCGGTGAGCGCCACGACCAAAAACGATGCGGCGTAAACGATCCCACTTAAAATCGATAGTTGTCCGGACGTAAAGGTGCCCAAATCACTAATGTATAGCGACATGAATGGAATCACTTCATTGAACGCCACCCCCGTGATGAAGGTCCCAAATAAAAGGACCCACAGATTTTTCCGCCAGTTCCGATTTGACTCTGTCATTATCAATTCCTCCTTATTATTAATTTGCGTTAAAAAAGGAATGCTCCTCGCAACGGACGGCATTCCTATTTATTATTTTAATTCAGTCAGTTCTTTTTCATACCCATCGACCATCACCAACGACCCGACATCTTGGTGGTTCTCAAACTTGCGATGCAGGCGGGCAATGAATAATTCGACGTAGTAGCCGACCGACATTTCACGGTGGAAATGCCTTTGGGCTTCTTCGCGAATCGTTGCAAATTCACCCAGGTAATCAGCGATCATGTGTTCCAAGTATTGATCGTATGGTTCCTGTGCATCATAGGTATCCGAGTCAGCATGGTAGGATTCGTATGGCGCAACGTAAATCCCCTGATTTTCAGATTTGTATTGACTGCGGTACAACAAGTCGGCTAACTGCTTCGTCGGTAGGTCGACTGCTGGCTGGGCCATGACCGCCTGATCTAACCCGCCATCAGCTAGTTCGACAATTCTTAAATTTTTAGCCATCCTGATCTTCCTTTCTAACGTTTTGGCTGGTCGCCCTACCTGCGTTCCAACGCAGTTCGGGAACCCGCCACAGGATTAATACTAACACAAATAATAACATCAGCGTATTAAAGATGAAGACCCCACTGTAATCAAAGAGGTTTGAAATGACCCCACCGATCATCGAACCAATTACGGCCCCCAGTGCCTGGGCAGCCTGATTCAAACTAAAGACCATCCCCGTCATATTACTAGGCGTTTCCTTGGCTAACATCGTTTGAATCGTGGGGTACACTGCCGCATTCGCAGCCCCGACCAGGAAGCGGAGAATCCCAAGCGTTACCACACTCGTGGTGAAGGCCTGGGGGAAGTACAGGATTCCAGAGAACACGATCCCCAGAATCAAGACCCGTTGCGTCCCGTGGGTATCCCCAATGCGGCCCCAAATCGAGGAGGTCAAAAACATGGAAATTCCGGGGAGTGAAGCAATCAATCCGGCAACGATCGTGACCGGGCCGCGATCATGCATCAATTGCTTGACCAATAAACTAATGATCGGGTAAATGGAAAATAACCCGGCTTGGATGATTACGGTCGCAGAAAGCATCCAAATAACAAACCGGGGCTTCGGAAAACCACGTAATAAATGAATATCAAACAGTGGTGTTTTGGCCCGTTCCGGATCCGGCTTGAAAGTTTCCTTGACGAAGAACCAGGTAATCAAAAATGACACCAGTAAAAAGCCGGCGGTAATCAAGAACGTGATCCGAATCGTAAAGATGCGGGCTAAAATGCCCCCTAAAATCGGGCCAATTAGATTGCCCCCGACATATCCGGTCGTAATGATCCCCATGGCATAGCCGGCGTGTTCCTTGGGGGTCTCAGTCGCCACTAAGGCGGTCGAATTCGGAATCACCCCGGCAAAGAAGCCTTGCAACACCCGTAGCAAGACTAGCTGCCACACGTTAGTCACTAAGCCCATTAGTCCCAACGTGATTGCAGACCCCAGGGCCGTTTGGAGTACCATTCGTTTCCGCCCGTGCCGATCTGCGAACCGACCCCAAATCGGCGCGGTCAGCATCACCACCACGTAGGATGCTGAGTAGACCAATCCACTTAGCATCGATAGTTCACCCTTGGAATAATGCCCCAGGTAGCCAACGTAAAGTGACAGGAACGGGATGACCTCACTAAATCCCATCCCATCAATAAAGGTCCCAAACCATAGGACCCATAAGTTCCGTTTCCAAGCATTGTTTTGCGTCATCTAATGGATGTCCCCTTTTTTATTAAGAATGATGATGTAATTTATTATAGCACTCGAACAAATTCGGGCAACCGCTAGCCACCAAAAAAAACACCACTTAATCAGTATCAACACTGATTAAATGGTGTTTTTTAAATCATGACCTAGTGATTAGATAAACTTCACAAATTTTTTGTTACTTGTGATGTACTTACCATGGCCGATGTAGAACCTGGTTAAGCCCTTGTATTTAACCACTCTGTCAACGTGGAGCTTGGCTCCTTGCTTGTGGTATTGACCAGTCTTGGAACCGAAGGTGGTGCTGTTGTGAACCCGAATCCCCTTCTTGTTAATTACTTGAATGGTATTGGATTTAGCAGCCGCCTGTTCACGCTTGGTGTAGTAAGCATTCACAACAAAGTTCCGGTTTGCGGTCAAGTAACCCTTCGTGACACTACTGCTCAAGTGACTCTTGATGTAGTAACGGATCAAGCCACTCTTGGAAAGGGCAATTCTGGAGACCTTAAATTCAGAAATCTTGTTTTGTGGTTTCTTAGCATACCCCTTCAAGCGGGTCTTCTGACCGAAGGTCGCCTGCGTATGAACATAGAGCCCCTTGGTATTGTAAATGTAGATTGGGTGTTTCTTCAACCTAGCATTAAAGGCATTGACGTACCCGAATTTGTAGCCGGCCGACTTGTTCTTGAGCGAAGCCTTAGAGTAGTAAGGTGACTTCTGAGCAGCCGCCTTTCCAGCCCGGACCTGCTTCAAGTAAGCAGCGTGGCCGGCCGCGTATGCAGCGGCGTAGTCCGCAGCGTAAACGCTGGATTGGCCGGTGAAGTCGGTCTTCGCAGTCTTACCCTTGTAAGCATCACGATAACCATCGTAGGCGCCCGTGTAGGAAGGATAACTAGCGTAGGCAGAGTCCTTCGCACTATCATTCTTGGCATCGGCTAACCCACGATTGTAGTAATCATTAGCCACGGATGAGGCAACACTACTAGTGGCCGAAGCGATGTTGGATTGCCCATCAAAGATGACCTTCGCAGCCATAATGATGATTTGATAATCACTAGCAGCCCGCTGAGCAGCGGAGTGCGCAACGCTGGTGGCTGATGACAACGTAGCATTGGCACTTTGCAATTGCGTGGTAGCCGAAGCAGCGGAAGCCGCAGCTTGGGAAGCTTGGGAAGCATAGCTATCACCAAGTGATTGATTCCCCTGTGCGTAAGCCGTCGAAGCAGCAACGTTAGCGGAACTAGCAGCTGCGTTGGCCTTGTTGACATTAGCAGCAGCAATCGATGCAGCAGAAGCAGCCGCATTGGCAACGTTGGTCGCTGAACTAGCAATACTGTTAGCAATCACAGCATCGGCAGACGCCGAAGTGATCGTGGTCGAAGCCGAACTAGCAGCCACGGCGTAGCTAGCTAATGCGGAATTATCAGTCGCAGAAGCAGCGAGGCTAGCAGCTTGACTAGCAAGCAGTTGAGCAGAACTAGCCGGTAGGAACGTCGATGAAGTGTAGCTAGATGCTACTGACGAGTACATGCCCGCCGTATTTTGATCGGCACTAACCGCACTGGCGGCTGAAACCGCATAGCTGTTAGCCGTGCTTGCGGCTGCAGCGTACTTGCTTGCGTTGTTACTCAAGTGGGTCACATTGTAAGCAGCGGCAGCGGCGTATTGGGCGTTGGCCCGGGCCACCATGGCAACTGAGTTTGCAGATGCAACCGTGGATTGAGCGGCAGCGGCAATTGAAGCTTGAGCGCTCGCAGCCGAATTAGCTGATGAAGCCATGTTGTAGTAACCAGCAGCGGCACTGTTTGCGGAGTTGACCAGTGCGTTGTATGAACTAACGGCACTGTAGTCCCCGGCACTTGCGGCAGCAGATGCAGCACTAGCATAGCTAGCGGCATCCCGGTTTAGAATCGTGGCCATGCTGTTAGCACCCGAAGCAATGCTGTTTTGAGCACTAGCGGCACTCTTGGCACTTTGGGCGGTCGAATTAGCGCTAGCGGCTAAAGCAGCAGCGGATGCGGCCGTTTGTTGTGCCGACATTGCCTGGATTGCAAATGATTGGGCACTGGAGTTTTGTTGCGCATTGGCAGCTAAGCTCGTGGCCTGGTTGGCAGCGGATGCAGCATCGTTGTTCGCACTTTGCGTGTTCGCATTGTTGGCGCTGACCGCACTGGCAATCGAAGTCGTCGCGGTGTTGGCACTGGCAGCGCTGGCAGCCTTAGAAGCAGTCGCAACACTAGTGGCAGCAGCTTGACTAGTGGCAGCGGATGCAGATTGTGCATCGGCGCTTTGTTGGTTCGCAGCGGAAGCAGCCATTGAACCAGCCACAGCCGCAATGCTTAGTTGATGGGCAGCAATTGAGCTATCCAAAGCAGCCCGGACCGAAGCGGATGATGCCGCTTGGGCAGCAGTCGAGGCGTCGACCGAACCGGTATGGGCCTGAACGGCAGCGGAACTAGCGATGCTTGTTTGATCAACTGCAGAAGCATTGGCAGCAGCAGCGGCGGATTCATCACCAGCAGTGGCGTAGCTCTTCGCAGCAGTGGCATAACTAGCGGCAAGCGTAGCAGTCGAACTGGCGACCTTGCTTGCGGCATCGGCGGATGCAGCAGCAGCACTGGCAGCACTCTTAGCACTTTGGGCTACGGAGTTGGCGGTGATGGCATCACTATTGGCTGATTGAGCAACCGAAGTCGCGGAACTAGCAACGGATGCGACCGACTTGATCACTGCATTCGATGGGTGGGCAACTGCGATGCTGGACGTAGCGCTATTGATCGAGTTGGCACTCGCGGTCGTTTCAGCAGTCTGGCTAGTTGAAACGCTAGCTTGACTTGCGTACTTGGATGCGAGGGCAGCGTTACTATCAGCACCACTTGCATCAGCACTAGCAGCAGCGTTGTCACTAGCGGCTTGCGAGGATGAGGCATCGGCACTGGACGTCCCTTTAGCCCCATTGGCAGCAGCTGAAGCGGCAGCGGAGTTAGCGGAAAGCACCGCTTGGACCGCACCGGAAACCACAGCAGCGTCACTAGCAGCCCGCGTTGCATTATCGGATGCAACGACGGTAGCAGAACTAGCCGTTGATGAATCACTAACCGCTTGGGCAGCGGCAGCACTAGCAGCGTTAGCATAGCTAGCAGCAGTCGAGTTAGCCGTTTCAGCAGCGGATGGATCACCAGCACTGGCGAAGCTCTTGGCAGTAACGGCAACGCTGGCTGCTAAGGAAGCAGCGGCACTGGCAGCCGAACTGTTCGAGGTCGCAGCGCTAGCAGCAGCACTGGCAGTGCTCTTGGCAGCCTGGGCGTTACTATTTGCAATCACAGCATCGGAAGTAGCTGAACTAGCGGCAATCGATGCGGAGTTTGCAACCACAGCGGCGGAACTAACGAGCTTGTTAGCTGGGTTCGCAGATGCAATGCTGTTGACTTGACTGGTGTTGGTGTTGACCACCGCGTCGCCAGTCGCAGCTTCGCTCGTTGATGAACTAGCTTGGCTTGCATACTTGGAGGCTAAGGCAGCATCACTTCCAGCTCCACTAGCAGCATTCGCAGCAGCCGTGTCAGCCGAAGTGGCCTCGGAAGTTGTGGCATCAGCCTTAGCTAAGCCCTGCTTCCCAGCCTCTGCAGCAGCAGAAGCAGCGGCGTTGGCGGAGTTTGCAATGCTCAAGGCTGAACCAACGGCAGCGGCGTCGGAAGCAGCCCGGACCGAAGCACTGGATGCGCTTTGGACGGCGACCGATGCGGTGTTGGATGCAAGGACGGCGACCGAAGCAGCAGAAACGGCAGTCGCAGCCTGGTTCGAAGCAATTGCGTTTGCGCTTTGGGCAGCGGATTCATCCCCGGCACTGGCATAACTCTTGGCAGCCGATGCAGCAGATACAGCAATTACGTTCGCAGAACTAGCAGCAGCACTAGCGGAGTCAGCCGAACTAGCAGCTTGGCTAGCCGTTTGCTTAGCAGCTTGGGCCTGTGAATTAGCAATTACGGCATCGGAAGTAGCGGCACTAGCGACAACAGCAGCGGAAGTCGCAGTCGAAGCTGCGGCACTAACTACGGTGTTGGTTGGGTTCGATGATGAAATGCTGGTAGCTTCAGCAGCGGCGTTGGAAACGCTTGCGTTCCCGCTAACCGCTTGACTAGTTGAAGCGCTGGCTTGACTTGCGTATGAAGATGCAAGGGATGCATCTTGATCAGCACCAGCAGCCGCATTGGATGCGGTCGTATCAGCACCAGCGGCAGCAGTCGCAGCTGAATCAGCGGCCCGGTTGTAACTAGCCCCATTGTTCACTGCGGTTTGCGCAGCTTGTTGGGCGGCAGCAGCTTGGGCAGCGGCGGTTGACGCGATCGATTGATCACGACTAGCCCGGCCGGCAGCTTGACTCGCAGCAGCAGCAGCGTTGGAAGCATCGGTAGCAGCTGACGAAGCCAATGCTTCTTGAGCCGCCCCACTATCCGCAGCCACCTTAGCAGCAGACCGCGCTGCGGCCCGTGATTCAGCCGTGATGGTTGGATCACCAGCAACGGAAGCGGCGCTCGATGCGGTGGAGTAAGCATTCGATGCGGCCTGTTGAGCATCTGAAACAACCGATGAAGCGGAACTAACGACTGCCGAAGCACTCGAAACGATGCCACTTGCGACCACGGCATCAGAAGCGGCGTTAGAAGCCACTGCTGAAGCAGAGTGGGCAGTTGAATTAGCAGCGGAAACGACCGCATTTTCAGGGTTAGCAGAAGCTAGTGAATCAGTAGCGGAAGTTGCCTTATCAGCAGAACTCGATGCCTTGTTAGCAGCTGAGATCGCACTCTTGGTAACACTGGAAGCGCTCGAAACCACTCCGCTATCACTGGCAATTTCACCAGCGTGTGAATCAGTCGCAACGGAGGCATTCGATGCCCGCTTCTTGCTGAGGTCAGCATCAAAGTTAGCGGCTCTGGATTGCGCATCAGAAGCAGCGGAGGATGCAAGTGACCCAGCTGAAATAGCGGTGCTCGAAGCACTCTGGGCAGCTTGGGTTGCACTGGCAGCCACTGAGTTAGCACTCGCAACGACCTGGGCGGCAGCTTGGGCACTAGCGGTAGCATCGGCAGCTGACTTAGCAGCAGCACTAGCTAAGGTGTTGTAACGGTCAGCGTCCGAACTCTTGCCAGTCGCAGCAGCGGAGGCAGCTTGGCTAGCCAACTTGCTTGCGGTGCGGTTAGCAGAGGATGCAACGGCGTTGGCAGTCGACGCACTCCCTACCGCACTCGATGCAGCAGAACTAGCGGCGGTGGCGACCGAACTAGCATCACTGGCGGCTTGGTTAGCAGCGTTGGCCCGGGCATTGGCGCTCGAAGCAACTGCTACATCACTGGATAATGCGGATACGGTCGCAGGATCCGCACTGTTTTGGGCAGCAACGGAGGATGCAACGCTCGCATCGTTGGTGTATGAACCAGCGAGGCTGACACTGCTAGACGTTTGGGCAGCAGCTAAACTAGCGGCACTCGAGTTGGCAGCAGCCGAAGCACTGTTGCTGTCAGCATTGACACTAGCAGCACTCGCATCACTAGCAGCGGAACTAGCGGCACTCGAGTTGGCATTTGCCACACTAATTTGTGAATTCTGGGTTGTAACGGCGCTGTTCAAGGCGTCCACAGCAGCACTCGCGCTTAACGCGGCACTCGCAGCAGCCTTGGAATCAGCGATGGCACGGCCATCGGCACTCGATGCAACGTCAGTGGCCGATTTAACAGCGGCAGCGGCAGAAGCAGCGGCGGAATTAGCATTCGATGCGTTCGAAGCAGCCGCAACCGCAGCGGCGGTGTAGCTGTTTCCGGCAGCATAGTCCTTAGTGGCGTATGCCAGCGAAGCATTGGCAGATGCCGTGCTTGCTTGAGCAGCGGCCTGCTTAGCAAGGCTACTTTGTGAACTGGCGGTGTTATTAGCAGCGTCAGCATCAGCCTTAGCAGATGCAGCTTGACTGTTGGCAAGCACTGCATCGGAGTTCGCACTAGATGCAACTACGTTAGCAGAATTGATTGCAGCAGCAGCATTGCTGATGGCTGAATTTCTTGGGTTGGCGGCAACGACTGCGCCAGCAGAAGTAGCAGCACTACTTACACTGGAAGCCGAAAGGTTGGCGCCACTGGTAGCAGAACTAGCTTCACTGGCGTACTTAGATGCCAATTGATCATTACTATTCGCATCATCGGCGTTGCCAGCAGCCCCACCGGCAAATGAAGCGGCGGCACTATTGGCGCTAGCAGCAGTACTGCTGCCAGTCACTGCGTCAGAAGAATTAAACGAGCTGGCGGAGGAAGCAAAGTTCCCGGCAGTCGAAGCAGCCACCGCAGCACTTTGGGCTGTCGCCTGGGCGCTGGCAGCGCGACTAGCGGCAGCGGAGCCAGCTACAGCAGCCTGGGATGCAGCAGCAGAAGCTGAATCAGCAACAACGGCTTGGGCAGCAGCATTTGCAGCAGCATTAGATGCAGCATCAGCATGTGACTTCGCAGCGGCCATGTTGCCAGCATTGGAAGCCTGGTAAGCAGCGGCAGCTTCAGTCGAAGCCACGGCTGAGAAGCTATCGGTGGCCGTGTTAGCAGATGCAGCGACTACGTTCGCACTGGATGCCGTGCTAGAAGCAGTCCATGCCGCACTGGAGGCTTGAACAGCGACGGAAGCGGCACTGGATGCAACGGCGTTGGCAGATGCGGCTTGCGCAGCCTCACTTGCAATCGATGCATCCTTCGGGTTGGCAGCAGCCACGCTAGCGGCGGTGCTGGCAACGGTGGCAGCATTCGAAGCGGCAGTCGAAGCAGCATCATTTGCGGAACTAGCGTTCGATGAACTAACAGCGGCGGCGCTACTGTTAACGACCACTCCGGAAGCAGCGGCACTAGCATCAGCGCTGGCACTGGCTGCAACTGGTTGGGCGGAACTAGCCTCACTCGAAGCTGCCGAGTTAACCTGGGCAACCGAGTTGGTAAGGCTTAATTGAACCTGACCGGCAGCAGAAGCAGCTGATTGGGTCGCGGTCTTAGCACTAGCAGCACTTTGGGATTGAGTCGTTGCTTGTTGGGCAGCACTAACGGCGGCATTGGCGTATGACGAACCGGTCAATGCAGCTTGTGATGCGGCAGCAACGGCGGAATCAGCTAGGCTGGAGTTCAAGGCTGCATTCGCACTATCACCCGTTTGGGCGTAGCTGTTCGCAGCATCAGCATACGACTTGGCAGCGTTGGAGGCATTCACGGCAGCAGCATATTGACTTGCAGCCTGGTCAGCAGCAACGCTAGCAGCGGAACTATCAACAACGGCTTGCGATGCGGCTTGAGCCCCGGCAGCAGATGCGCTTGCGCCAGCAGCAACGTATGAAGCAACGGTGCTGGCAGCAGCGGCAACTGAAGCATCGGATGGGTTGGCAGCAACGACGCTAGCAACCACTGAACTGGTTGCGCTCAATGTAGCGGTATCACTGGTGGTAGCCGCAGCACTCGCTACGGCGTTGCCGGCATTGGAACCAGCCGAACTAGCGGCACTCGTAGCCGAGCTAGCGGCAGATGATGCAGCGGAAACGTACTTCCCGGCTCCAGGAGCGGCAGCGGCAGCACTAGCGGCAGTCGATAATGCCTGCGTCGTGTTCAGTGCGGCAGCTTGCGCGGCCTGGGCAGCCTGGGCAGCGGAACTAGCCAATGACGAATCGGTCGCAGCCCGGTTGGATGCGGATTGCGCAGCACTAGCAGCCGTGGAAGCGGTGCTTTGGGCAACGGCAGCGGATGCATTGGCGGAATCAGCAGCGCTCGCAGCACTGGAGAGTGCCAGCGATGCAGCGGAGTCAAATGGTTGTGCGCTGGCGAGGGATGCAGCAGTCGAACTAGCGTTATTGGCAATTACCACTGCAACCGCAGCGGATTGAGAAGCGGCCACCGCGGAGGACTTAGCAGCACTTGCCTGGTTGGCAGCGGTCACGGCGTCACTGGCAGCAGAACTAGCGGCACTGTTAGCAGCATTGGCGGCGTTGTTAGCGGCGGAAATAGCGGCATTGCTTGGGTATTGGGAAGCAAGCGAGTTTACAACGGAAGTTGCGGAACTAGCTTGACTGCTGGATTGACCAGCTTGTGGGGCGGTCGTTTGGGCCCCATCGTTAGCAACGGAGGCAATTGAAGCGTAACTACCGGTTGCTGACGCATTTGATAGCGTTGCAGCAGCGGCATTACTTGCCCGCGCTGAGTTCGCAGTCGGATCAGCGGGGTTCAAACTAGCGGCTCTGGATTGAGCATCGTTTGCAGCCGAACTTTGGACCGCGTTCGCGGAGCTAGCAACGGCGGCAGCGGAGGCGGCCTCACTAGCAGCCTTAGCTGCAGCAGCAGTCTCACTATCGGCACTGGTTCGGGCAGCGGAGGCAGCATTGGAGGCTGCGATTGCGGATGCAGCTTGTTGAGGGGCAACCGAGCTAGCAGAAGCAGCAGTTACGTTATCCCCAGCAGCAGCGGCGCTCGATGCGACGTTAGCAGCGGAACGAGCAGCACTAGCGGCATCGTTTGCGGATGCGCTAGCTACGTTGGCACTGGCAATTGCGGAACTAGCAGCAGCACTGGCGGAGGTAAAGTCTGAAGCAGCACTACTTACGACCGCGTTCGCAGCGCTAGCAACGCTGGCAGCAGCACTAGCCGTGCTTGCATCGGAAGCAATCTGTGGGTCAGCTGAGTGCCCACCGGCGGTAGCAATTGAACTAGCGGCAGCGATGGCAGCACTAGCGGACGTCGTTGCACTAGCAACGCTGGTAGCAGCGCTTTGGGCAGATTCAACGACTGAAGAAGCACTGGCAACGCTGGTTTGGTCCGAACTAGCGGCAGCCACGTTAGAGTTGGCAACCGAAGCGGCGCTGCTGGCCTTCTTAGCATCACTATCGGCACCACCGGCATAACCACCAGCAGCTTGGGCGGCATTCGAGGCAGTACTAAACGCACTGACCACGTTCGCAGCGGCACTGGCAGCTACGCTAGAAGCGGAAACGGCAGTCGAGGCAGCATTGGAGGCAGCGACAACGGCTGAACTAGCAGCTGTGGAGTCGTTCTTAGCAGCACTCGTGGCGGAACTAGCATCGTTAGCAGCAAGGCTGGCTTGACGAGCATACCGATCACCGGCAGCAGTACTCCCGGCAGCGTATGCGGATGAAGCAGCACTCGATGCTGCAATCGCAGCGGTGTTAGCAGAATCAGCAACGGAAGCTTGTTGGCTAGCATCATTAGATGCAGCATCGGCAACCGACTTAGCATTGGCAGCTACGCTGTTGGCACTTGCAGCGTCTGAACTAGCGGAGTTGACCACTGCATTGGCGGAATTAGCGACCGCAGCAGCACTACTGATGAGCGTGTTGGTTGGGAATTGACTTGCATAGCTGTTAACGGCGCTGGTGGCGCTAGTAGCGAGACTAGCATCACTACCGGTCCCGGTATTGGCAGCGGATGCGACCTTCGCATAGCTATCTGCAGCTGATGCATCGGTGCTGGCAATGTCTGAGATTGGATCGGCAACGCTGGTGGCAAAGCTGGTAACACTAACGGCACTAGCGGCCACACTGTTCCCGGCACTAGCAGAAGCAGCGGGATCTAATGGCTTAGCAGTGTTCATTGCATTAGCGGCACTATCCGCAGCGAAAGCATCACTGGCGGCTGAATTAGCAACGGCAGCGGCGCTATCACCAGCGGTAACGGCATTGGAGCCGTCAACGGCAGCAGCTGAAGCCGTCGCAGCAGCTTGGCTCGCAATGGCTGCACCGGATTTCGCACGGGCAGCGGCAGATGCAGCAGCAGATGCGGCACTCGATGCTAAGGCACTATTGCTGGTCTTGGCAGCGGAAGCTTCAACGGCGGATGCGGATGCATAGTCGTTGTTTGCAGCACTAATGTCATTATTGGCACTCGATGCGACCACGTTCGCAGAACTAGCAACAATTGCAGCGCTGGATGCGGTCTGGGAAGCGGAACTAGCAACTGTGTTTGCAGAACTAGCGACGCTTGCAGCACTGGATGCCTTAGCGGCAGCAGCGGCGAGCGAAGCATTGCCAGGGTTAGCAGCTGCAATGGCAGCAGCATCCTGGGCGTCTAAGTTCGCGCTATTAGCAGCGGAACTAGCACTGGCACTGTCGAGATTCGTTTGAGCAGATGCTTGACTAGTGGCATCACTAGCAGAACTAGTGGCAACCGCAGCACTCGATCCGGCCGCACTAGCGGATGAGACATCAGAACCAGCTGAACTAACCACACTATTGGCACTGGAAATCCCAGCAGCAATTGCATTGGAAGCGTCGTTAGCAGCGTTCTTAGCATCCCGGGCAGCATTGGAAGCCAATGCTTGATCAGAAGCGGCCCGTAATGCAGCACTCGCAGCACTTTGGGTGGCAGCATTAGCAGCATTGGAAGCAGTAGAAGCGTTCGATGCTGCCACATCGGCATCGTTTGCAGCAGCAATGGCTTGGCTCGTAAGGCTAGCAGCGGATGGGCCTTGGGCGCCCTTGGCTGCGCTCGCAGCACTGGATGCCTTAGCAGCAGCGCTGGAAGCAGCGGAACTAGCAGCGACAGCACTGGCAGTGGCTGCGTCAGCAGCAGCCTTTGCGCTGGATGCGGATGCGGATGCAATCGTGGCATCTGCAGATGCGGAGTTGGCAACCGAGCTAGCAGAAGCAACCACCGAACTAGCGGAAGCTACGACTGGGTTGGCACTATTTTGTTGATTCAATGCGGATACTGCAGCAGATGCTGAGTTAACAGCCCCGGTCTCAGAACTAGCTTGACTGGATGAAACGCTAGCTTGCGTTGATCTTTGCGCAGCGTCATTGCCATTAATTGCGGCAGCACTGTTGGCACTGGAAGCATCACTATGGTCTTGAGCAGCCCGTGCGGCAGCAGCATCAGCAGCGGAAGCATAGCCACTATTGGCAGCGGAATTAAAGCTGTTCAAAGCCTCGGCAAGCGAACCAGCAGCAGAACTTAATGCACTGCTTGCGGAATTGTAATTAGCGGCAGCAGAACTAGCAACGCTGGCGGCATTTGAGCCATCGGTGTTGGCAGCCTTAGCCACTGCAGCTTCACTAGCGGCAATCGATGCTTGTTGACTGGCCACTACGGCTTGACTGGCAGCGGCGTTTTGATCACCATTTGCGACAGCCCTGGAAGTGGCATCACTAGCTAGGCTAGCAGCCTGAGCAGCAGAATTAGCAGCGGAATTAGCACTCGCAGCCGTCGATGAAGCAACGTCTGCTTGACTCTTAGCGGATTGCACGGCGGAGTTAGCAATCGCAGCTGCTGACTTAGCGGCCGATGCATTTTGTGCATAACTATTTGCAATTGAAACTGCGGATTGAAGTGCTGAGTTGCCAGGGTTAGCACTCGCAACTGATTGAGCACTATCGTCAGCATCGTTAGCGGATGCAGCCATGGAACTAGCACTGTTGTAGGCACTGGCAACGCTGGAAGCCACTACACTGACCGAAGCGGCGTGGGAAGCAGCATTATCAGCATCGCTTGGCCCGTTAGGTTGACCACTGGCGTAGCTAGTGGCGTCACTCGCAGCACTGGAAGCAGCTGGGTTCGCAGAACTAGCCACTGAATTAGCACTTGCAAGCGCATTGCCAACGGAAGTGGCAGTCGATGCAGCACCACTGGCTGCTTGAGCAGCGGAACTAGCTAACGAGGAATCAATTGCAGCCCGGTTGGATGCGGATTGGGCAGCACTGGCGGCCGATGAAGCATTCGTTTGGGCGCTGGATGCGACCGCATTTGCGGATTCAGCATCAGCAGCGGCCTGCGATGCAGCAGCAGAGTCAAATGGACTCGCACTGGCAGCACTGGCGGCAACGGAATTAGCGGAACTGGCAACGCTGGCAGCACTATCCGCTACGACCTTAGCAGCCTGAGCGGATGAATTAGCAGCACTCGCCTGACTCGCAGCGATCGAAGCATCGGTCCCAGCAGAACTAGCGGCACTGTTGGCGTTGTTTGCAGCGGTGTTAACGGCAGCAATGGTAGCATTACTTGGGTATTGCTTAGCGAACGAGTTAACGACAGCGGTAGCAGAACTAGCAACACTGGCCGATGAACCAGCAGAACTAGCGGTTGGTTGGGTGTCAGCATTGGCATCGGAAGCAACCTTGGCATAACTGTCAGTCGCAGCAGCATTGGAGGCTGCGGCACTCGCAGCATTACTTGCCCGCATCGAATTGGCAGTCGAATCGGTTGGGTTCAAACTAGCAGCTCTCGATTGGGCATCATTGGCAGCGGAACTTTGCACTGCATTGGCGGAGCTAGCAACGTTCGCAGCAGCAGCGGCCGCACTAGCAGCCTTAGCTGCAGCAGTCGAGGCGCTATCAGCACTGGTCCGTGCGGATGCAGCAGCGGTCGATGCAGCGATTGCGGAAGCAGCTTGTTGGGACGCAACGGCACTAGCGGAACTAGCGGCAGCATTATCACCAGCAGCAGCGGCACTAGATGCGACGTTCGCAGCTGAACGGGCAGCACTAGCGGCATCGTTGGCAGCTGAACTGGCTGCACTGGCACTGGCAATTGCTGAACTAGCATCAACACTGGCGGAATTGAAGTCCGAAGCAGCACTACTTACGGTCGAATTAGCGGCGCTCGCAACACTGGCAGCCGAACTAGCCGTACTTGCATCGCTTGAAATTTGTGGATCATCTGAGTGCCCACCGGCGGCAGCAATTGAGCTAGCAGCGGAAATGGCGGCACTGGCGGAAGTCGTCGCACTAGCAACGCTAGTCGCAGTGCTCGTAGCGGAGCTAACGACTGAAGAAGCACTGGTAACTCCTGATTGATCGGTACTAGTGGCAGCGGCGTTAGAAGCAGCCACTGAAGCAGCGCTGCTAGCCTTCTTGGCGTCACTATCGGCACCGCTTGCGTAACCGTCGGCAGCTGAAGCTGCAGATGAGGCGTCGTCAAACGCACCGGTAACCACCTTAGCAGCACTGGCAGCGACGCTAGAAGCTGAAGTGGCAGTCGCAGCAGCACTCGAAGCAGCGACGACAGCTGAACTAGCGGCGGATGAGTCACTTTGGGCCTGGGTAGCAGCGGAACTAGCATCGGTAGCAGCTTGACTAGCTTGACGAGCATACCGGTCCCCTGCAGTCGTACTACCAGCAGCATATGCAGCAGCAGCGTTTAAGGAAGCAGCGGAAGCAGCACTAGCTGCGGATTTGGCAACTGAGTTTTGGTGACTAGCATCATTAGAGGCAGAATCGGCAGTCGATTTAGCATTCTCAGCCACACTGTTGGCACTGGCAGCGTCCGAACTAGCGGAGTTGACCACTGAATTAGCGGAACTAGCAACCACAGCGGCACTACTGATGAGGCTGTTGGTTGGGAACTGGCTTGCATAGCTGTTAACGGCACTGGTATCACTATTAGCAAGGCTAGCGGAACTCCCGGCACCGGCATTTGCATCTGAAGCAACCTTGGCGTAGCTATCGGCATTGGAAGCGTCCGTACTGGTAGCACTAGCGGCTGGTCCAGTCACGCCTGCAGCAGAACTGGTGGCAGCAACCGCAGAAGTAGCCGTACTGTTCCCGGCACTGGCAGCAGATGCGGAGTTAGCAGGCTTGGCACTGTTCATTGAATTAGCAGCACTATCGGCAGCGTTAGCAACCGAGTTAGCGGAGCTAGCAACCGCAGCGGCACTGGCAGCCTTAGCAGCAGCACTCGTGCCATCAATAGCGGCTGATGATGCAATCGCAGTGGCGGAACTAGCTAGTACCGCACCCGACTTCGCGCGAGCAGCAGCGGAGGCCGCAGCACTGGCAGCACTCGATGCTAAGGCGCTGTTACTGGTCTTAGCGGCCGCAGCGGCAACGGAAGCAGCCGATGCATAGTCACTGTTAGCAGCACTTACATCGTTGTTAGCACTAGTGGCAACGTTGGCAGCCGAACTAGCAACGCTGGAGGCACTCGAAGCCGTTTGGGAAGCAGAACTAGTCAACGAAGCAGCAAAACTAGCGGTCCCGGCAGCGGAGGCAGCCTGGCTCGCAGCGGAAGCAATTGAAGCATTGCTTGGGTTAGCAGAAGCGATGGCGGCGGCATCTTGAGCATCCAGGTTCGCGTTATTGGCAGCCGAACTAGCTAATGAATTCGATGAATTAGCAGAGGCCGAGGCTTGACTAGTAGCGGAACTAGCGGAAGTAGCCCCACTAACTGCACTGGTCCCGGTCGTAACTGCGGATGCAACATCACTACCAGCCGAACTAACGGAACTATTTGCACTGGAAATCCCGGCAGCAATCACGCTGGATGCATTATTAGCGGCACTGGCGGCGTCATTAGCAGCACTGGTAGCCAATGCTTGATCTGAAGCAGCCCGCAATGCGGCGCTCGTCGCCTGTTGAGCAGCGGAGTTGGCGGCATTGGATGCTGAATTAGCACTGGCTAATGCACTATCAGCATCGCCAGCAGCAGAGGCGGCTTGACTAGCAAGACTGGATGCAGCAGGCCCATGCGCAGATTGCGCATCGGCAGCGTATGAACTGGCCTTCACTGCAGCATCTGAGGCAGCAGTCGAAGCCGCAACGGCACTAGCGGTTGCGGAATCAGCCGCAGCCTTAGCACTATTCGCAGCGGAGGATGCAAGCGTAGCATCTGCTGAAGCTGAATTAGCAACGGAGCTAGCGGAAGCCACGACCGAACTAGCGGAGGCAACCGCTGGGTTGGCGCTATTCAGGCTGTTGAGCGCACTAACCGTGGAAGCAGCGGAATTGACTGAACTGGTAGCATCCCCAGCTTGAATGGCTGAAACGCTAGCCTGGCTGGACTTCAATGCAGCATCGTTTCCGTTCAGCGCAGCAGAACCATTGGCGCCTGAAGCAGCCACACTATCGGCTTTCGCTTTAGCAGCAGCATCGGATGCAGCCGCTGCGTAGCCGCTATCTAGTTGCTTATTAGCATCAGCAGCAGCAGAGGCGGCAACGGAATTAGCATTGGAAGCCACATTAGCAGCGTTGGAAGCAACCGTAGAGGCACGATCCACATCACTAGCAGCAGAGGCGGCATCAGCATTAGCATTGGATGCATCGCTAGCAGCACTCGTAGCACTAGCAGCAGCTTCAGCAGCCGCTGATAATGCAGATGCAGCAACGGAAGTGTTCCCGTTGGCAACCGCTTGGCTCGCAACGGCAGAAGCCGAATGCGCAGCACTCGCAGCAGCACTTGCAGCAGCGTTCGCTGAAGCAGCCTTGGCGTTATCACTGTCAGCACGACTCTTGGCAGATTGCGCAGCGGAGTTGGCACTTGCCGCATCACTGGATGCCGAGTTAGCAGCTGAAGCAGCAGCGTTAACGGTGGAATTAGCACTGGAAATCGTCGGGTTAGTTAGGTTCGCAGATGCAATCGAGTTCACAGCACTAGCGTATGAGTTCGCAGAACTGGCAGCTGTGGAAGCAGCAACGTTGCTTGACGCAACGTCAGAAGCCGTTACGCTGACCGAATTAGCGTGTGAAGCTGTGTTCGATGCATCGGATGCCCCCTGGGCAGAACCAGTTGCAGCAGTGGATGCGACAACGGAAGCGCTATCGGCAGTGGAAGCGTATGCACTAGCCTGCTTGTTCGTATTTTGACCAGCGACCGCCTTAGCAGCAGCTTGTTCAGCGGCAGCGGCTTCACTAGCAATGCTTTGCATAGCATTTGAGGCACTGGCAGCCTTAGCAGCAGCACTAGAAGCTGCTGCTACCTGTGAATTAGCGGAGTTACTTGCCGATTCTGCAGATGCCTTAGCAGACTGGGCATTGTCATTAGCGCTGGAAGCATCATTAGCATAAGAATTGGCTAAACTAACATCCCCAGCGGAAGCAGCGGAGTGAGCAAGGCTAGCAAAATTAGAAGCTGACGCAGCAGCACTATCTGCTGAAGAAGCAGCTGAATGCGCTTGAGAAGCAGCATCACTGGCAGCAACGCTAGCTGAATTAGCAGCACTATTAGCACTAGTAGCATCACTGGCAGCGGAACTAGCGGCAGCGCTAGCACTGGCAATCGTGCCAGCAGCACTCTTTACGGTTGGATCATTCGGATTATCACTAGCCATACTACTAATTGCAGTTTGTGCGGAGGTGACTGACCCCATTGATTGGGCAGCCTGATTGGATGCAGAGCTAGCAGCACTGGAGTACTTCCCTGCATCAGCGGCGGCACTATCCGCCCCACTAAACGCATTCGAAGCGGCACTCTTAGCTAAGGCAGCGGCACTGGCAGCCGAACTAGCGTTATTATCAGCATCGCTCGCAGCATTTTCACCGGCCGCTTGAGCAGCTGATGCTGCAGCGCTAGAAGCATCGTGAGCGGCGTTTGAAATTACCGCTGAAGCACTCGATGCTACGGAATTAGCTGCGGAAGCCTTGGAAGCCTCACTAGCGGCAGAATCACGTGCAGCGGCAGCAGAAGTATTGTATGATGCGGCATTCGAAGCAGCGATGGAAGCTGACGCAGCAGCACTGGTAGCTGATTCAGTATTCTCATTCTTTGCAGCAAATGCTGCGGCACTAGCATAAGAACTAGCGATAGCAGCCTGAATACTAGCCTGGTTGGCATAATAACTAGCACTAGCTGCGTACGAACCAGCAGCGGAACTTGCGGAACTTGCACTGGTAGATGCACTGTTTAAATTACCTGTAGCCGATGAAGTCGCAGCTGAAGCGCTGGAAATAGTGGCACTAGCAGCACTGAAAGCACTCGTACTGCTTGGGTTAGAACTAATTAAACTATTGATGGCACTTTGTGCAGCAGTAACCGCACTGCTGGATGAACCAGCTTCACTGGAAGTAGCATCCGCTGCGCTGGCGTAACTACCAGCAGCGCTCGATGCACTATTCGCCCCATCATTACTGTTAGTGGCAGAATCACTTGCTTGACTAGCACTCACAGAGGCTTGATTAGCATAACTGGCTGCGGCATTGGCAGCACTCGATGCGCCACCGGCAATACTATTGGCAACGGAATTAGCAGATTGGACAATGACATTAGCACTCGCGGCTGCAGAGGCTGCACTGGAGGCAACGCTAGAAGCATTAGCTGCAGCGTTTGATGCAGTTGAAGCATCATCATTAGCAGATGCAGCATCACTAGCAGCAGCACTGGCCTGACTAGCAGCAGCAATCGCACTGCTTGCAGCAATGGATGCAGCCGATTGATCGCCCTTGGCAGCGGCTTCACTAGCAACCACGGAGGCAGAAGAAGCTGCGGTGGCTGCTTGACTGGCAGCGGTATTTGCAGATGATGCCTTCGCGTTAGCAGTATCAGCACTTTGCTTAGCCGCTTGAGCAGCACTATTAGCATCAGAAGCAGCATTAGCAGCGGAAGTGGCAACACTAGTTGCAGAACTAGCAGCGCTAGCAGCAGAAGTTAATTGTGAATTATTTGGATTATTGGAAACAATCGCTTGGATTTGAGTGTATGCCTGAGTAGCAGCGCTATTAGCTGAACTTGCTAATTGGTTATTTGCTGATGCCCCGGATGCGTTCACACTCACTGAGTTAGCCCGTGATGATGCGTTTGCCGCATCTGAAGCTCCATTGGATGCTCCAGTAGCAGCAGAAGAAGCTGCCTTAGATGCATCGTTAGCAGCGGTAACGGCACTGCCCCCATTACTATTTGCAATGCTGGTTGCAGTTGAATTAGCACTTGCAGCCGCACTGGAGGCATTAGAAAGCGCAGTTGCAGCAGGACCAGCCGACTTAACGTTTTCAGCCACTACGGACTCAGCTGAACTTGCGGCCACGTTAGCGTTTAGCGTTGCCTTATTCGCATTTTGGAGGACCACCCGCGCTGAACTAGCACCAGCATATGCAATCAAAGCACTCGTTAACGTTGATTGGGCACTGGCACTGTATCCATTCGAAGCCAAATTTTGGGCTGCAGCAACTTGGCTGTTAAAGGTAGCATTCGCAGCACTGACGGTTGCAGCTGCGGAACTAGCAGCAGCGCTTGCACTAGCAGCAAGACTCTTGTTGTTAAGTGCTTCTGCATTAGCAGCTGAACCAGCTGAAGAGGCTGATGACATCATAGCAGATGCAGCATCAGCACTAGCCTTGTCACTTTGAATTGCGGAATTAGAAGGATAGAGACTAGCAATGCTGGCAACGGAAGCAACGTCTTGATTAGTTGCGCTTGCATTGGAGCTAATTTGGCTATTTTCAGAATCAGCCTTCCCAGCAAATGAGTTGGCTAGACTAGTTGCAACCGAATTTAACACAAGGGCTTGAACTTCAGCCGCACTCTGATCGTTGATTGCCTGTAAGGCAGCCTTTTGCCCATCAGCATTAATGGAAGTCACTGCTGCCGATAGTGACAATGCAGCCGAAGCAGCACTTGATGCAATGCTGGATGCAGAAGATGCGTTACTATTAATTGAGTTCTGGGCAGAAGCAACACTAGGTTGGGTCGATAGACTAGCAGCGCTACTGAAAGCTACGATTGCGCTAGCAGTTACAGCAGCAGCGGAACTAGCTGCTGAAGACGCAGCAAGGGCTGCAGCAAATGCTGAACTAGCTGCTGACGACGCTGAACTAGCAATCGAGGATTGTGATTTAGCATCAGCAGTGTATGAATTAATGGCACTGGATGCTGAAGCAAACGCTGATGATAAGCTAGCATCACTAACTAAGTTGGAGTCCTTAGCTAGCGAATGGGCATTCGAATTGTAGCTATCAACAACAGCTGAGGCTGATGAGGCCACACTGGAATAAGAGGTCGCAGCACTAGTCACCGAAGCAGCCAAAGAAGCGTATGAAGCAGTGCTACTGTTAGCTGTTTGGGCGGCGGTATTATAATTCCCCGTTTGGTTCACTACAATTGCGTTGTCGGTAATCGTACCATTAACGGTAGTGTTACTATTAGTAACCGGTGAAGTCGCGGGATTATGTGAAAGATTAATAACATTGGTATTACTACCATTGTTCTTAATCTCAATACTACTGTTAGTAACTTGGTATTGAGCAGTCACGATGACATCAATGGGCTTAGTGGGCGCCTTAATTGCATCAATTGAATGACTATAGCTATATGAATAAGTCCCATTCCCATTATTGGTAAATGCAGACACGGGAATCGCAGTCGTATAGGCATTCCGATAATCACTATCGCCACCGGTGCTAGTCGGTTGATCAGGGTCTGTTAACATCCCATTACTATCAGTCGTGGTGTTCGAAGTATTATCCCCAGCTGCTGGTTTTTCATCCGTTCCATTGGTTTGAACCCGAACGTAAACATAACCATCGGTGCTATTAACATTGTTTAATTGTAGGTTCGCATTAACGTTATAGTTAGAGGCAGCATTCGCATTCTGTGATAGTACCGGAGTACCATTCAAGAAGACCGTTGGGACGGCGTGGAATGCTAAATATTGGGAATTGGCATTATCAAAGTTTGTGATGGTTGGATCAGCAACTTGCTTTCCATTTTGATCATAGACCTGAACCACGTTTCCGCTACTCCCATTAATCGTAACTAAATACTGTGGCTTTTCATCAGTTTGATCATCAACCTGGGCCTTCACTGCATAGGCGTTGATTGGCGTAGTGTTAAAGAAGTTCCCAACCCCTTTACCACCAGCATCGTTATTAATCCCATTCTTACTCAAGAAAACGTTGGTACCGGGGTTATTGATGGTCACTTGACTTTTGTAGTTCTTTAAGAGGGTTAAGCCCTTATTAGTCGTTTGTCCATCAGTATAGATTGACATATTCCCACGGTTTTGAACGTTAATGGAGGCATTCGTAACCGTGACCATGTTGCCACCAAAGCCCGCGAAACCAGCCCCGGCCCCGTGGACATTAAATGATCCACCATTTTGGACATTTAAGGACCCCTTGATCCAGATTGGATCCCCATCAGACGGGGCGTTATTGTAGGTAACGTTCATCGTTCCCCCGTTGATGTTAACGTAACCAGAGTTAACCATTGCATCGGCTTGGTTATCACGGGGAATAATGTTCAACGTGGCACCCTGGTTAATCGTGGCACCCCCACCGGTGATGGCAAGCCCTTCATTCCCAGTTTGGCCGTTTCGGCTGAAACTACCAGCATTTTCACCACCACTACCACCAGGTGCAAGGGTCATCGTTGACCCTTGATCAAGTTTCAAGCTGCCACCTAATTCAATTACGTTCCCATCTTCGGTTTGACCATAGTAATAGGAATTTGGCAATAACTCTAGATTAGTGATTTGCATGTTCTGTTGGTTATTATTTTGGGTCCCAAAGTTCTTATTGAATGGACTGGTATAGCGACCCTCACTAATCGCACTAACACCACCGTCAATGTATACATTCGGCAAGCTCGATCCATAGAATAATTGAGAGCCTTCAAAGTTAATGTTCCGGTAAGTTAAGCTTCCAGAAGTAGAATTGTAAAGGTTAACGGGTCCATAAATATTCCAAGCATACATCTTGGCCATATTTTCAACCGTTAAACTATTAATGTTATATGGGTTATAGTGCCACTTTTGCATATCGACAATGTGGTTTTGCCCGTTAACGATCATGTTCATATTACTACCGTAAGCTGTCCCGGTAACATCAGCAGAGGTCGCATTAAAATCAGAGGTAAAGCGCATTTCAGAGTTCCCGTTAATGTAACCACGGGTAAAGAAACTAGAAATATTTTTACTGCTGGTATTATAAGTTACGAAAACAATGTTTTGGTTGTTAACCTTATTGGCAACGTCATTGTACCCGTAATTGTAATTAGTGGAATTAGCACTTTGCTGGGCAGCGGTTAAATTCGTAACTGAGAAATAATTATTCCCACTTTGCTCATTATTAATAGCATCATTAGCCCCGTTATAGGCCTGAATGTATGGATTATTGGTGTTGGCTTTGGTATTCAAGACGGTATAAGCACCGCTCCCATCAGCACCGTTCCACCGACCAGTTTCAGCATCATAGGCTCCCTGCCGACCTAAGAAGTAGTCAACAGCGTAGTTATAAGCCAGACTTTGGGTTGGCGCAGCAGTGTTAACTCCGGTCCCGGTCAAGTTGCCGGCAGTCCCCTGTTGAACATCGTTGCCAGAAGTAGCTTCAGAGCTATCACTAGGTGAATTAACCACCTGGGCACTGGTGTTCCGGTTAACGGAACCACTAGTCACGCTAGTAGTTTGTCCGATTCCGTTAGCACCATAAATTGCAGAGCCAGATTGGGTTCCAGCACTACTATTTAATGCGTTATACTTATTAAACCCATCGATCGTGGCATTATAACCAGCAACGTAATAGGCGTTACTAGCGTTAAAGGAGGCTGCTGAATCAGCTGATTTCAAATCATCAGGATGCAACGAATTCCAAGCCGATACAGCCCCGGCATTAGCCGCGTAGTAAGCTTGCAGCCCATCATTATAACCACTAACACTGCTTGTTACAGCTGATTTACCAGCTAATGCAGCATTGGAAGCAGCAATAAAAGCAGCACTAAATGCTGAACTATAAGCACTATAAGCCACTTGGGCTGCGGAAATCGCACTGGCGACGTTTGAATCAACACTGCCACTGGCAGAGTAAGAAGACCCGTTTGAGGCAGCTGAAAAGGCTAGTGAATAGGCCGAACTGTATTCGGCACTGGATGCACTATCGGCGGAATTACTGCCATTACTACCATTACTGCCGTCACTTCCGCTACTACCATTACTACCGTTGATGCCGTCATCATTACCATCAGCATCCCGCAAGCTGAGCCCATTAGCTAAACTTTTGGCAGTTTGATCTAAGTCTGAACTACCATCGTGATTGGATGCGGATGAAGACGCAGCGGCAACTGAAGAGGCGTATTCTGAAACGCCCTTATTGAAGTTAGCGTCCGCACTACTTGGCGCAGTCGTCCCGGCTTGCGCAGCTGATGAAGCAGCCGCAAAACCAGCACTAACGGCAGCGCTAGCAGCGCTACTATCTGCAGATGCACTACTACTATCCGTCGTCGAACTACTGCTTTGACTATCAGTAGCAGATGAACTCCCGTTGCTTTCAGCAGAAGAGCTAGCACTAGCGGAAGAACTTACAGTCGCACTGGTATCCGAACTCGCACTGGAGCCAGTACTGGTGTTAGTGGAACTAGTCGCTGCACTAGTATCAGCGCTAGATGAAACCGTAGAACTAGCACTAGGATTTGAACCATTAGTACTAGTAGCACTTGCAGTCGAACTATCAGTCTGCGTGGAACCCGATTGGACGGATTCAGTGGTGTTCGTAGCACTATCATTTGCTGAGGTCGCACTTTGGGTCGTTGCTGCACCAGAGCTTTCACCATATGTACCACTAGTCGTTGTTGCTTTTTGACTCACATTGGCACTAGAGTCAACCGTTTCCGCATTCGCGCGGCCAGACTGCTCTAGTGCTGTCCCCCCAAGGATTGCTAACATGGATAGTGAGACTACTACCCATTGCTTTTTCACCTTGCGGAGCACCTTTTGATCATTTACTTTATCGTATTCAAATTTATTATAAAGCATAAGGACATCTCCCCTACCTATCTTAATTAGCTTCATGGTAATTATTAAATTACCGCCTAATATTACATACTTACAGTTTAACACTTATTAAATAATTGCACATGAATTTATTACCGTTAAATTTAAAAAATCTTAAAAAAAATAAGGAAACTAGGCCGGATGAAAATCCAACTTAGTTTCCTTATTTTAATTAATTGACGTTAAACATTAAATGAATTTAACGAATTTCTTGTTACTAGTGATGTACTTACCACTACCAACGTAGAAACGGGTAATTCCATTGTGTTTAATAACTCTTTGCACGTTTAGCTTCTTACCAGCTTTGTAGTGTTGGCCGGTCTTCGTGTTAAAGACCTTGCTATCGTGAATCCGGATTCCAGATTTACCAATTACCTGAACGGTCTTCGTGCCAGCTTGGTTCATTTCGCCTTGACTGTAGTAAGTGTTGGCGGTGTAACCATGCTTAGCAGTAATGTAACCGCTGGTTGGTTCAGCCGACAAGCGACTCTTGACGTAGTAACGAACAAGTCCGCTCTTCGAAATTGCAACCTTGGTAACCTTAAATTCTGAGATCTTGTTTTGTGCTGAATGCTTAGCATACCCTAGAACCCGGTTCTTAGTGGTAAAGCTCTTACCAGAGTGAACGTAAAGGTTCTTCGTGTTGTAAACGTATTGTGGTGTCTGCTTCAACTTCGCATTGAATTCCTTGAGGTATCCATACTTGTATCCGGCAGACTTACCAGCCAACGATTGAGCAACCCGGGTCGCCCGCTTAGCAGCGGCAGCACCCTTAGCTACTTGAGCCTTGTAAGCAGTTTGACCTGCTTGGTAAGCCCGTTGGTAACTATCTTCGTAATCAGCAGTCAGGCCAGTGAAGTCAGCCTTAGCAGCCTTGTTCTTGTAACCATCCTTGTAACCATCGTATGCCCCTTGGTAGGTTGGTTGGTTAGCATAACTAGCGCTCTTCTTTTCGTTGTGCTTAGCAGCACTAACCCCAGCGGAGTAGTAGTTAGCGGAGTTAGCTGATGAAACAGCTGAACTGGCGGAACTAACGGCACTCGCAGCGGAGGATTGGTTATCGAAGATGACCTTCGCAGCCAATGCGATCGTTTGATAATCACTAGCAGCCCGACTGGCAGCAGAACTAGCAAGCATCGTAACAGATGCAACTACGGAGTTAGCACCTTGCATTTGACTTGTAGCAGCGGCAGCGGAACTAGCAGCGGATGAAGCAAGCGATGCATAACTGTTTCCGGCTGATTCATCACCCCGTGAGTATGCTAATGATGCAGCAGCATTGGCACTGGCAGCAACGCTATTTGCAGCGTTGGCAGCACTCGCAGCCGTGTTAGCAACCGCAGCAGCGGATGAAGCAAGCAGCGTAGCGGAACTAGCTTGGCTATTTGCAATCATCGCATCAGCAGATGCAGACGTGATCATTTGTGCAGCGGAGTTGGCAAGTGATGCAAAACTGTTAACCGCTGAGTTACCATACAATGATCCAGCAAGACTAACGGCTTGACTAGCAATTTGTTGTGCTTGACTAGCAGGTGCGTAAGTCATCGAAGTGCTTGATGATGCAGCAACTGAGTATTGAGCAGCAATGTTCAAGTCGGCGTTTACAACGCTAGCGTTACTTACAGCATAGCTGTTCGCAACATTAGCAGATGAAGCGTATTGACTTGCGTTGTTGGACAACGTCGTTACCCGAACGGCATTCGAGTAAGCAACACTGGCAACTGCAGAAGCACTCGTCGCAACGGAGTTGTACGATTGTGTTGCTAATTGAGCAGCACTTGCGGTTCCAGCAGCGGAACTAGCCAACCGGTTGGCAACGGCAGCGGCACTGTAGTAAGAACCGGCAGCGCTATTAGCAGAAGCTAATTGACTGTTGAGTGAGGTTACTGCAGCGTAGTTTCCGGCACTGGCAGCAGATGCAACGGCCTTAGCAAGCGAGTTAGCAGCTGAAACTGCGGAACTTGCCATGCTATCAGCAGCTGCGGCTTGTGCGTTAGCAGAACTAGCAGCACTGCTTGCCCCCTGGGCAACTACGTTTGCACTGGCAGCCCGACTAGCAGCATCGCTAGCAGTGGATGAAGCACTCATTCCTTGACCAGCGTAGCTTTGGGCACTCACGTTTTGTGGTGCACCAGCAGCAATACTGTTGATGGCGTTAGCGGTTGAACTAACGGCATTCGAGTTACTGTCGACTCCAGCGTTATTAGCGCTAGCAGAAGCAGCGTGAACGGATGCTGACGAGTTAGCAGTCACAGCACTTTGGGCTTGGGATGCAGCCTGGTTGCTTTGAGCGTTGGCACTAGCGGCAGCGCTAGATGCAGCACTGGAAGTAGCCATTTGAACGGCAGCAGCACTGGAAGCAGCGTTATTAGCTGAGTTAACAACTGATAATGCGGCACTGACAGCGGCGGCATCGGAGGCAGCCCGAACCGAAGCACTGGATGCACTTTGCGTAGCAGTCGAAGCAACACTAGATTGAGCAACCGCAGTGGAAGCAGCGGAGCTTGCTACGGCAGCTTGGGAAGCAGCAACGAGGTTAGCGGATGAAGCAGCTAGGCTATCACCAGTCGTTGCGTAGCTCTTTGCAGCTGCGGCAGCGGACAATGCAGCGGAAGTGGCTACATTCGCCGTTGAACTAGCGGCGTTGGCAGAAGCAGCAGCGGCACTAGCAGTTGCCTTAGCAGATTGAGCATCTGAGTTAGCTTGTTGTGCATCTCCAGCAGCAGAGCTTGCAACTACCGCAGCGGAAGTAGCTACGGTCGCAGCAGAACTAATTGCTTGGTTAGCTGGGTTAGCAGATGCAATCGCGTTAGCTTGACTTGCGGCACCTGAAGCTAATGCGTTGCCACTAACGGCTTGAGTAGTCGAGATGTTGGCTTGACTAGCGTACTTCGCAGCAAGGGAAGCATTTTGGCTAGCACCACTGGCGGCGCCAGAAGCAGTTGTGTTGGCACTATTTGCTTCGGAGATAGAAGCATTGGCACTGGCAGAACCTTGATCACCTGCAACCACGGCAGATGAAGCAACGGAGGCAGCGGAGTTAGCAGCGCTAGCAGCGTCATTTGCGACCTGCGCATCGGAAGCGGCCCTAGCAGAGGCGCTCGATGCACTTTGCACGGCAGTCGATGCTACTTGACTAGCAACCACGGCTTGGGAAGCAGCAGCGCTCGCACTGGCAGCCTTTTGTGATGCAACCGCGTTGGCGGAAGCAGCAGCTTCAGAACTACCTGCAGCAGCGTAAATCTTAGCATTCGATGCGGCAGTGTCAGCAGCGGAAGCGTCAGCAGATGCAGCAGCACTTTGCGCAGCAGCAAAAGCAGCAGCGGAACTAGCAACGCTCTTAGCGGATTGGCCATCAGCATTGGCTGAGTTAGCATCGGCATGGGCGGAACTAGCAACGGCGGAAGCGCTGTTGGCAACTACGGCAGCGGAGCTAACCACGGCGTTACTTGGGTGGCTAGAAAGCGCACTGTTAACGATCGCAGTAGCACTGGATGCGTTTGAATCAGCGTCGGCAGTTTGACTAGTTGATGCACTAGCATCACTTGCGTAGCTGGATGCCAAGTTGGCATCATTTGCAGCCCCACTGGCAGCCTTGCCTGCGGCTGTGTTAGCACTATTTGCTTCGGATGAGGAAGCATTGGCACTAGCAACCCCCTGGTCGTTGTCATTAGCAGCACTCGATGCAGTGTTGTTAGCAAAAGCAGCGTAACTGGCAGCATCGGCAGCGACCCGCGCATCAGAAGCGGCCCGTGCGGAAGCACTGGATGCACTTTGCACGGCGATCGATGCGGTTTGACTCGCAGCAACAGCGCCAGCAGCGGCAGAACTAGCATTCGCAGCTTGTTGAGCAGCAACCACGTTGGCGGATGATGCAGAAGCTGAATCACCAGTAGCAGCGTAGCTCATTGCAATCGAAGCGGCAACGCTCGCAGCAACGGAAGCGGCACTGGCATTTGCGCTTTGGGCAGTCGCTGAAGCAGCGGCAGCACTGGCAACGCTCTTGGCCGATTGAGCATCAGCATTGGCTGAATTTGCATCGGCATGGGCGGAACTGGCAACGGCAACTTCGGAGTTAACGACTGCAACGGCGGAGCTAACCACGGCGTTGCTTGGATGTGCAGAAGCGTAGCCGTTAGCAGATTGAGCAGTAGCGGAAGCCCATGAATCTGCATTAGAGGTTAAGCTAGTGGATTCAGAAGCAGCACTGGCGTAACTAGCAGCAAGGCTGGCATCGTTATTGGCACCAGAGGCAGCGTTAGAAGCAGCAGTGTTCGCGCTCGTAGCTGAACCCGTAGCGGATTGAGCACTTTGAATTCCAGCAGAACCGGCACTCGCAGCACTTGCAGCAACGACGGTCGCAGATGAAGCGAGGCTAGCAGCAGCACTGGCCACTTGGGCATCGGAAGCGGCCCGTACGGAGGCACTCGATGCACTTTGGACAGCGGTCGAAGCAACTTGACTAGCGGTTCTAGCATTCGAAGCAGCGACACTGGCGTTGCCAGCTTGTTGGGCAGCAACCACGTTTGCGGATGATGCGGAAGCGGAATTACCAGCAGCAGCGTAACTGGATGCAAGCGATGCAGCAGAGTTAGCAGCGCTCGCAGCAAAGCTAGCGGTACTGCTTTGGTCATCAGCTAAAGCAGCAGCGGAACTAGCAGCACTCTTAGCTATTTGAGCATCGGCATTCGCAGAGTTGGCATCTTGATGAGCAGAACTTGCGTCAGCAGCAGCGGAATCAGCAACCGAGTCAGCAGAACTAACGACTTGGTTATCAGGGTTAGCGGAAGCGTAACTATCAGCGGTCGTTGCGGCAGCTGAAGCAGCGCTATCGGAAGTTGCGGTTTGACTAGTCGAAGCACTGGCGTCACTAGCGTAGCTCGAAGCTAAGTTAGCATCGGCGTTGGCCCCACTAGCTGCAGAAGCAGCGGCGGTGTTAGCACTGTTGGCCTTTGATTCTGAAGCACTAGCACTGGCAGAACCTTGATCGTTAGCACTAGCAGCATTCGAAGCAGCAGCAGTGGCATCGGCAGCGAACTTAGCAGCATCGGTAGCGACTTGCGCATCGGATGCAGCCCGAGCGGAAGCACTGGATGCAGCCAAGACCGCATTGGAAGCGGTTTGACTGTTGGCAACCGCAGAAGCAGCAAATGCACTTGCACTATTTGCTTGTTGAGCGGCAACCACGTTGGCAGATGATGCAGAAGCTGAATCACCAGTTGCGGCATAGCTCTTGGCAACTGCAGCAGCCGAACTAGCGGCAATCGCAGCAGCATTTGCACTCATGCTGTTAACGACCGCGGAGTTAGCGGCATCGGATGCAACGCTCTTAGCTGATTGTGCATCAGCATTAGCAGAACTGGCATCGGCGTTAGCGGAACTAACCACCCCGGCAGCAGTAGCAACTACTGAAGCAGCGGAACTGATGACCTTGTTTGCTGGATGAGCTGAAGCAAGGCTATTAGCAGCCGAAGCATTGGCAGTCGCATCGTTGTTTGCACTAGCAACCACACTAGTTGAGCTGGAAGCAGCGCTAGCGTAACTGGATGCTAAGTTGGCATCGTTTACGGCCCCACTAGCAGCATTGGAAGCAGCGGTGTTCGCACTCGCAGCTTCAGATGATGAAGCATTAGCACTAGCTGAACCTTGATCATTATCACTAGCGGCACTGGATGCAGCATCGTTAGCTGATGATGCGGTGTTAGCAGCAGCACTGGCAACGGCGTAATCAGAAGCAGCTCTAGCTGAAGCACTAGCAGCGCTTTGGGTTGCGATCGAAGCAGTTTGGCTATTTGCAACTGCGGAAGCAGCAGCATCACTAGCAGTAACGGCAGCCTTAGATGCAGCAACGTTGGCACTATCAGCAGATGCTGAGTTTCCAATTGCGGCATAGCTCAACGCATCCACTGCAGCGGAACTAGCAGCAGCAGCAGCGGAACTGGCGGTCGTGCTTTGGAGGTTAGCAGATTGAGCAGCAGCAGTCGCAATGCTCTTTGCACTTTGGGCATCAGCATTTGCGGAGTTGGCATCAGTCGTAGCTGAATTAGCAACTGCAGCGGCCGAAGTGGCAACGCTAGCAGCGGAACTAACGAGCTTGTTAGCTGGGTGCGCTGAAGCAAAGCTGTTTGCGGAACTTGCGTTGTTCGATGCTGAATTATTGGCGTTCGTAGTTTGAACGGTCGAACTATTAGCATCACTAGCGTAACTAGCTGCTAAGCTGGCGTTAGCATTGGCACCGCTGGCAGCGTTAACTGCAGCAGCACTAGCACTATTTGCAGACTTAGTCGTCGTGTTAGCACTATCAGCTTCGTTCGAACCAGCATTCGCAGCACTGTTAGCAACTGAATTAGCAGCGATTGCGGAGTTAACAGCAGCACTGGCAATGGCGGCATCACTGGCAGCTCTGGATGAAGCACTCGCAGCTGACTTAACGGCGGTTGAAGCAGTTTGACTTGCAACCACAGCGTTAGATGCAGCTTGACTAGCAGTCGCAGCCTGGTTAGCAGCTTCTACGTTCGCAGCGGAAGCAGAAGCGGAATCACCAGCAGTTGCGTAGCTCTTAGCGTTGGCAGCAGCTTGGCTAGCAGCAACGGCAGCGGTACTTGCGACTGCACTTTGGTTATCCGCATTGGCAGCGGCATCACTAGCAGCAGCCTTAGCAGATTGAGCAGCACTGTTAGCAACGTCAGCATCTGCATTGGCCGAACTAGCAACGCTGGCAGCGGAGTTAACCACTGAAGCAGCGGAACTAACCGTTGCGTTGGATGGGTGCGCCTTGGCAATGCTGTTAGCAGAACTAGCAACGACGGCAGCGGATTGGTTGTAACCAGCAGTTTGACTAGTCGATGAACTAGCTAAACTAGCGTAACTAGAAGCAATGACAGCATCATTGTTGGCCCCACTGGCAGCAGTCGAAGCAGCGGTGTTGGCACTGGATGCTTCAGAAGATGAAGCATCAGCACTAGCTGATCCTTGAGAACCAGCAACCACGGCACTGTTGGCAGTTGAGTTAGCTAATGAAGCGGCGTTCATTGCATCGGTAGCAGCCTTGGCATCACTTGCAGCTCTGACGGAAGCACTCGATGCGGATTCAGTCGCAGTCGAAGCAGCACTGGATGCAGCAACTGCGGAAGCAGCGGCATCTGAAGCAGCACTAGCTTGGTTCGAAGCAACCACGTTCGCAGAAGCAGCGGAAACGGTGTTCCCAGCAGCAGCGAAGCTCTTTGCAACGGAAGCGGCAATTGAGGCTGCTGAAGCAGCACTCAAGGCAGCGGTGCTGGCAACATTGGCGGAGGCAGCAGCAGTCGAAGCGGCAGCCTTTGCAGATTGAGCATCACTGTTAGCACTATTTGCATCGGTATGAGCAGCAGCAACCACGCTAGCAGCAGAGGTAGCAACGGAAGCAGCGGAACTTACGACTGCGTTGCTTGGGTGAGCAGAAGCCATGCTGTTGGCATCACTGGCAAAGCCAGAAGCACTAACATCAGCACTGGATGCCACCTTCGTGGAATCACTAGCTTGGGATGCGTACTTCGCAGCTAAGGCAGCGTCTTGACTAGCACCGATAGCAGCATTGGAAGCAGCGGTGTTCGCACTGGATGCTTCGCTGTTTGCAGTATTAGCACTCGTTGAACCTTGATCACCGGCCTTAGCGGCATTGGCAACGTCGGTTTCAGCGGACGAAGCAGCAGAAGCGGCAGCAATCGCGGTCTGAGCGTCATTGGATGCTCTGACGGAGGCACTGGATGCTGATTCAGTGGCAGTCGAAGCAACCTTGGATTGTTCAACCGCAGTCGAAGCGGCAACGGAAGCAGTCGCAGCCTGGCTGGATGCAATTGCATTGGCAGCGGTAGCTGAGGCAGCATTTCCGGCAACGGCGTAGCTAGCAGCTTCGCTAGCAGCGGATGAAGCAGCATCGGCAGCGTTCGAAGCAACCGTACTTGCTGAGTTAGCAGTCACAGCAGCAGTCGAAGCAGCAGCCTTCGCTGATTGAGCTTGTGAGTTAGCACTATTAGCATCAGCGTGGGCGGAACTAGCAACGCTGGCAGCGGAACTAACCACAGCAGCAGCGGAGCTTACGACCGCGTTGCTTGGGTGGGCTGAAGCAAAGCTACTTGCAGCGGCTGAATTATCAGCGGCGGAAGCATCGGCATTCGATGCTGAATCCGTTGATTCACTAGCTTGAACGGCGTAACTGGATGCCTTAGTAGCATCGGCATTGGCACCACTAGCGGCAACGGAAGCCGTGGAGTTAGCAGCACTAGCGGTGTTCGATGCAGCAGTCGCACTAGCGGAACCTTGGTTCCCAGCACTAGCAGCAGCACTAGCAGCGTTGTTAGCTGAGTTGGCAACGGCAACCTGAGCGGAAGCAATTGCAGCGGCCTTAGAAGCTTCAATTGAAGCACTCGATGCAACGGAAGCGTTCGTCGAAGCAGTCTGACTAGCAGCAACCGCAGTTGAACCTGCGGAAACGGCAGTCGAAGCAGCATTCGAAGCAACCGCCATTGCACTTTGGGCTGCGGATTCATCCCCATCACTGGCGTAGCTCTTCGCATTCGAAGCAGCACTAGTGGCAACGATCGATGCGGAACTAGCAGCAGCACTGGCAGCATTAGCACTGGAAGCAGCAGCTGAAGCAGCGGCCTTAGCCGATTGAGCATCGGCATTAGCACTTTCGGCATCTGAAGTAGCAGAGCTTGCGGTGTTGGAAGCAGTCGTAGCAGCAGTTGCAGCGGAAGCAACGGCGGAGTTGCTTGGGTATTGAGCTGCAATGCTATTTGCAGATGATGCAGCACCGGAAACTAAGGTGTTAGAACTGGATGCTTGGCTAGTCGATACACTAGCTTGACTAGCGTACTTCGAAGCAAGACTAGCATCCTTATTGGCACCGGTAGCAGCGGTTGAGGCAGTCGAACTAGCAGTCGTAGCCGCATTCACAGCGGAATCAGCAGCACTGTTGGTCTGTGAACCGGTGTTAGCAGCGTCACTAGCAGCAGCATTAGCACTGGCAGCTTGGTCAGCGGCAGTGTTTGCGATCGATTGATCACGGTTAGCCCGGCTCGTAGCACTGTTGGCAGCACTATTTGCATTGTCAGCAGCAGCAGCAGCGTTCGATGCAATTTGTTCTTGTGCAGCAGCACTATCAGCGGCACTGGCAGCAGCGGACCGAGCAGCGGCCCGGGCGGCTGGCGTGGCAGTCGAATCAGCGGCTTGCGATGCGTAAGCTGAAGCACTGTCGTAAGCAGCGGAAGCTAAGCTTTGTGCACCCTTCGCAACTGCAGAGGCAGAACTAACGGTACTGGATGCACTCGAAACGATTGCGTTCGCATCGCTAGCATCTGAAGCAGCATTGGATGCAACGGCAGCTGCGGATTGGGCAGTCGAGTTCGCACTGGCAATCACTGAGTTCTTTGGATGTGCAGAAGCTTGAGCAGCAGTAGCACTAGCGGCGCTAGCAGCGTTGCTAGAAGCAGCCGTGGTGTTTGAAACCACGTTGCTGGTGGTAGCAGAAGCGCTGTTAACGTTTGCACTATCACTACTAATTACTCCGGCGTGACTATCGGTTGCTGAATCAGCATTCGAAGCCCGCTTCTTGCTTTGGTTAGCATCGTAACTAGCGGCTCTGGATTGAGCATCAGAAGCAGCGGATGATGCGATCGAGTTCGCAACACTAGCGGCACTGAAGGCGCTGTTAGCCCGTTGTGAAGCCCCGGCAGCAGTCGAACTAGCACTGGCAGCAGTACTATCGGCAGCTTGGGCGCTTACGGTTTGGGCACTTGCGGCATCGGCAGCAGCCTTAGCTTGACTGTTCAAGCTATCAGCAGCCGAACTGTTCCCAGCAACGGCAGCGGATGAAGCTTGACTAGCAAGTGAGTTTGCGTTCACCGTTGCAGCGGCAGCAGATGCTCTCGCAGCTGAAGCAGCTTTTGAAGCCCCATTTGCTGTCGATGAAGCAGCATTGGCATCGCTTTGGGCTTGAGCAGCAGATGAGTTAGCAGCATCGGCACTCGTTGCAGCGGAGGATGCAACTGAAACGTCACTCGTAAGTTGTGAAGAAGTGATTGGATCAGTAATGTTTTCAGCAGCAGCAACGGATGATGCAACGCTAGAAGCGGCATGGGCATTGGCAGCTTGGGAGCTAGCCAATACAGCCGTGGATGAAACTAACGTAGCAGTCGAACCGGCAGCAACCGCATTGCTAGAAGTAGCAGAATTGTTGTTGCTGGTGTTGCTATTGGCAGCATTGGCAACGCTAGAAGCGGCGGTAGCTGAACTAGCAATTGAGGATGCTTCACTCGTTTGTGAATTTTGGACCTTAACGGCAGCGTTCAAGCTATCAGCAGCAGCACTGGCAACCGCAGCTAGGCTAGCGGCGGTGCTAGAAGCAGCAACCGCACTGGCATCAGCATTAGAAGCTGAGTCCGTAGCAGATTGAACGACTGAATCGGCATTCGATGCATTCGCACTGGCAACCGAAGCGTTCGATGCGGCAGCAACGGCAGCACTGGCAAAGCTATTGCCTGCAGCGTAGTCCTTCACAGCGTATGCAGATGAAGCACTTGCAGAAGCAGCAGCGGCTTGGTCAGCAGCCCGGTGAGCCAATGAGTTTTGCACGCTAGCGGAGTTCGCAGCGGCATCAGCAATTGACTTCGCAGCGGAAGCTTGGCTGTTTGCACTGACTGCAGTAACGACCGCACTAGAAACCGCTTGGTTAGCGGAACTGATGGTCGTAGCGGCGCTACTTACAACCGCATTGCTTGGGTTAGCAGAAGCAACGCTATTGGCGGAAGCATTCAAGCTGTTAACGGCATTGGAAGTTCCGGTAGCCCCACTATTAGCGGAACTAGCGTCAGCAGCATAACTAGATGCAGCTGAATCAGTCGCATTGGCATCGGAGAGGCTGGTCGTAGCACCAGCTGCGAAGCTAGATGCGGCAAGCGCAGCTGAACTAGCGGCACTGTTTGCATCAGTCGCGTTGGCAACATTGGATGATCCAGTAGAGGAAGCAAAGCTCCCGGCATTGGATGCAACCACGGCAGCACTAGATGCAACGGTTTGGGCACTGACGGCCTTAGCGGCAGCGTCTGAACCTGACTTCGCAGCAGAGGCAGCGGCACTGGATGCGGCATTAGCAATCGATGCTTGAGCCGATGCAGAACCAGCAGCGGTAGAAGCGGCATCTGCGTAAGACTTAGCAGCTGACATGTTCCCAGCACTGGATGCTTGGTAAGCGGCAGTGGCATCGCTAGAAGCAACTACGGAGTAGCTGTTTGCAGCGGTGTTAGCAGATGAAGCCGTGTCGTTCGCACTGGATGCGGTACTGGAAGCATCCCGTGCAGCACTCGAGGCAGCAGCAGCAGTGGAAGCAGCAACCGAAGCAACAACGGAAGCTGATTGAGCCTTCGCAGCATCGCTGGCAACTGAGGAGTCAGTTGGGTTTTCAGATGCAACGCTGGCAGCCCGACTAGCAGCATCGCTGGCAGTCGAAGCGGCATCAGAAGCAGCATCGTTTGCAGAACTAGCAACTGATGAACTAACATCAGCAGACTTGCTGGAAACCACGATGCCAGATGAAGCAGCACTCACTCCGGAAGTAGCACTGGATGCAACTGGTTGTGCGGAGCTAGCTTCATTCGATGCAGCATTGTTAACCTGGGCAACGGAGTTGGCAACGCTCAATTGAACCTTCGCAGCATTGGATGCAGCGGCGTTAGTAGCAGCCTTTGCACTCGCAGCGTTTTGGGATTCAGTGGTTGCTTGTTGAGCGGCACTAACGGCAACGTTAGTGTATGATGAACCATTCACAGCGGCTTGGCTAGCAGCAGCAACGGCTGAATCAGCTAAGCTGGAGTTAATGGAAGCATTGACGCTATCACCATTGCTACCGAAGCTAGCAGCAGCGGAAGCATAGGATGAAGCGGCAAGTGAAGCATTCGAAGCAGCTTGGAATTGACCAGCAGCTTGGCTAGCGGCATTAACGGCATTGGTGCTGTCAACGGCAGCGTTGGAAGCGGCCGTGGAGCCGGCAGCGGATGCAGTTGAGCCGGCAGCAACGTATGAAGCAACTGAACTAGCGGCACTAGCAACTCCAGAATCACCGGAGTTAACTGAAGCTAAGCTAGTAACAGCGGAGTTCGTAGCACTCAATGCAGCGATGTCACTACCAGTAGCATTCGCACTGGCAACGGCATTGGCAGCATTGGAACTTGCGGACGTTTGAACTGGAACGGCGTTGCTTGCGGCAACGCTGGCAGCCTTCACGTATTGTTCAGCAGTTTGTGCAGCAGCCTGAGCACTGGCCCCACTTGCGATGGCTTGACTAGCGGCAATCGCATTGTCACGCGCAGCGTTAGCGGCAGCAGCAGCCGAACTTGCTAATGATGAATCGATAGCAGCCCGGTTCGATGCGGATTGAGCGGAACTAGCGGCAATTGAAGCATTGCTTTGGGCAGCAGATGCGACCGCATTAGCGGATTCAGCACTATCAGCAGCCTTTGAAGCAGCGGCAGATGCGCTCGCAGTAAATGGTGTGACCTGAGCAGCAGATGCTGCAATCGAGTTAGCAACACTAGCCGAACTAGCAGCGTTATCAGCAGTCGACTTAGCAGCTTGAGCGGAGGCGTTGGCAGTGCTTGCTTGGTTCGCAGCGATCGAAGCATCGTTGTTAGCAGAGTTAGCAGCACTATCAGCAGCGGAAACCGCATTTTGAGCGTTGGAAATTGCGGAATTGCTTGGATACTTAGAAGCAATTGAGTTTACCAAACTAGCTGCGGAATTAGCTTGACTGTTGGATACACTTGCTTGGCTGGATAGTGGTTGTGCTCCACTATTTGCACTAGCGGCAACTGCAGCGTAGCTATCAGCAGCGTTAGCATTGGATTGAGCAGCAGCAGCAGCGTTGCTTGCCCGGTCTGAGTTCGCGGTTGGATCATTTGGATTCAAAGCAGCGGCTCTGGATTGGGCATCCTTAGCAGCGTTACTTTGGACCGTGTTTGCAGAACTAGCAACTGCAGCAGCGGAGGCAGCCTTCGAAGCAGCTACACTAGCTGAATTGGATGCAACGGCGGCATTCGAACTAGCACTAACGGCAGCATTGGATGCTGACATGGCAGTTGATGCTTGTTGAGAAGCAACCACGCTAGCGGAACTGGCAGTCGAGTTATCACCCTTAGCAGCAGCGGTCGATGCAACGACGGCAGCGGAACTAGCGGCAGTAGCGGCACTGTTGGCAGCGGAGCTAGCAGCATTGGCACTACTAAATGCAGCACTGGCATTGGAACTAGCGTTCGCAAAGTCGTTGGCAGCGCTACTTACGACTGCGTTAGCTGAATTAGCAACGACGGCAGCGGATGATGCAACGTTGGCATCACTTGAGATTTGTGGGTTGTTAGGATGACCACCAGCAGTTGCAGTCGAATTAGCGGCTGAGATGGCGTTGCTGGTAGCGATCGTAGCACTTGCAACGCTAGAAGCAGCGCTAGTAGCGGAAGTTACGACTGATGAAGCACTTGAAACGCCGGATTGACCGGAGTTAGCGCTAGCAGCATTCGAAGTAGCAACCGAAGCAGCACTGGATGCCTTCTTAGCATCATTAGCCGCCCCACTTGCGTAACCACCGGCAGCAGAAGCTGCGGAAGAGGCATCGTTGAAGGCGCTCGTAACGACCCCAGCAGCGGATGATGCAACTGAGCTAGCGGAAATAGCGGTCGAAGCTGCATTTGAAGCAGCGACCACGGCTGCACTAGCAACGCTTGAATCACTAACCGCCTTAACGGCAGCGTTGGAAGCGTCAGTAGCAGCTAAGCTTGCTTGCCGGGCGTAACGATCACCAGCAGTGGTGTTCCCAGCTGAGTATGCAGAGGATGCAGCTACAGAAGCAGCATTCGCAGCGCTATTTGCTGATTGCGCAACTGAATTTTGTTGACTAGCATCGTTGGATGCGGAGTCAGCAGCGGACTTAGCATTGGCAGCCACGCTGTTGGCGCTCGCAGCAACTACATTTGCGGAGTTTGCAACGACGTTCGCGGAGCTTGCAACTGAGTTTGCACTACTGATCGTAGCGTTGGTTGGGTATTGAGAAGCATAACTATTAATTTGAGCATTATCGCTGTTAGCAACGCTGGTCGAACTCCCGGCACCGGTGTTGGCGTCAGAAGCAACCTTAGCGTAGCTATCAGCATTGGAAGCAGCGGTACTAGTAGCAGCAGCAATTGGTGCAGTCACACTAGCAGCGGAACTAGTTACACTAGTAGCACTGGCAGCGGTGCTGTTTCCGGCACTGGCAGCAGCAGATGGATCAGCTGGCTTAGAGCTATCCATTGAGTTGGCAGCACTATCAGCATTCGATGCATCGACAGCAGCGGAACTAGCAACCCCAGCAGCACTGTTACCAGCAACAACGGCACTAGAACCAACGACGGCAGCGGAAGCAGCGGCACTCGCAGCGTTGGATACTACGCTAGCACCGGACTTAGCCCGGGCAGCAGCAGATGCAGCGGCAGATGCAGCACTGGATGCGGCTGAACTATCGTTAGCGCTAGCAGCGGATGCTTCAGCAGTAGAAGCGGAAGCATAGTCACTATTAGCGGAAGTGATGTCGTTATTTGCACTGGCGGCAACCGTGTTAGCGGAACTTGCAACGCTCGCAGCACTGGATGCAGTTTGTGAAGCAGAACTTGCAACACTAGATGCGGAGTTAGCAACTGTAGCGGCACTGGCAGCCTTCGCTGCAGCGGATGCGATTGAAGCATTGCCTGGGTTAGCAGATGCAATGGCAGATGCATCATTAGCATTGAAGTTAGCGCTATTAGCGGCAGAGCTTGCAGTCGAACTAGCGGAACTCGTTTGTACTGAATCGCTGCTAGTAGCAGAACTTGCGGAATTAGCAACGCTAGCGGCACTCGAGCCGGTAACGACTGCGGATGATACCGTTGCGCTAGCAGAACTCGTAACGCTGTTGGCACTGGAAATCCCAGCGGCAATGGCGCTCGAAGCTTGGCCGGCAGCAACCGATGCATCATTGGCAGCATTGGATGCTAATGATTGATCTGAAGCAGCCCGCAATGCAGCACTGGTAGCCTTTTGGGCTTCGGAGTTCGCAGCATTCGATGCAACGGCGGCACTTGAGAATGCAAGGTCAGCGGCACTGGCAGCAGCGGATGCTTGTTGAGCAAGACTACCGGCAGCAGAACCGTGGGCTGACTTCGCCTGAGCGGCAAATGAGTTCGCAGCAGAGGCAGCTAATGAAGCAGCCGTTGAAGCATTGGCAGCACTAGCCGTGTATGAATCAGCAGCGGATTTAGCACTCGTAGCATCAGATGATGCTTGGGTTGCGTCAGCGGATGCTGAGTTAGCAACGGAACTAGCGGAAGCGACCACGGAACTAGCAGAGGCAACGGTTGGGTTGGCACTGTTGTTCGTGTTCAAGCTGTTAACCAGTGAGTAAGCGGAGTTGGCAACGCCAGTTTCCCCACTAGCTTGACTGGATGAAACGCTGGCTTGACTGGACTTCAATGAAGCGTCAGTAGCATTGGCAGCAGCGGAACCATTGGCTCCAGAAGCGGCAATACTATCTTGAGTAGCCCGGGCAGCAGCATTCGCAGCAGCAGAGGCGTAACTACCATCGGCCAATGAGTTCGCAGCGTTAGCGGCATTCGCAACCACGTTGGAATCAGCAGCAATGGCGCCATTAGCAGAGTCTAAGACCTTGGCAGCGGATTGAGCTGAGGTCAATGCATCGCTTCCGGCACTGTATGCGTCACTAGCGGCGTTGGCAGCACTTCTAGCCTTATCAGCCTGTTGACTGGCAACGGCAGCTTGGCTGCTGGCAGTCGATGGATCACCGGTCGCAGCGGCAGTCGAGGCAGCAACACTGGCTTGACTAGCGGCTTGGGCAGCGGAGTTCGCAGCGGAGTTCGCACTCGCGGCAGTCGAAGAAGCAACGTCTGCACGGCTCTTAGCTGATTGAATCGTATCATTTGCCGTTGAAGCAGCGGCGCTGGCAGCAGAAGCATTGGCAGCAGCACTGTTAGCAACCGAGGCAATTGATTGCATACTCCCGTTCGATGGGTTGGCACTAGCAATGGAATTAATTCCATCGTTGCTAGCACTAACCGCACTGGCAGCGGAACTAGCAATGTTGAACGTTGAGTTCGCACTGGAAGCAAGGGAGTTAACGGTCACGGCCTTCGAAGCAGCATTACTTGCATCACTCTTGGATTGACCAGTAGCGTAGCTCGTAGCTACGATTGCGGCACTAGAGGCAGCGGAGTTTCCTGAACTAGCAATTGAGTTCGCAGTCACAATGGCGGAACTAATTGCAAGTGCGTTGCTGGCAGCGGTACTTGCGGCCAACGCAGCGGAACTAGCTAATGATGAATCGGTAGCGGCCCGCACGGATGCTGATTGAGCTGAAGAAGCAGCGTTAGAAGCATTCGTTTGAGCAGCACTAGCAGCGGAGTTTGCAGCTTCAGCAGAACTAGTAGCAGAAGCAACTGCAGATGCAGCACTCGAAGTGAATGGCGTTGCGGAAGCCACAATGCTATCAACAACGGAGTTCGCAGCGGAAGCGGAGGCAGCAGCGTTATCGGCAACTGACTTAGCAGCTTGGGCTGATGAGTTTGCATCACTTGCTTGACTAGCAGCGATCGAAGCATCGGTATTGGCGGAACTAGCAGCCGTTGAAGCAACGATGGCAGCTTGGTTAGCGGACGAAATTGCGGTATTGCTTGGGTACGTCTTAGCCACTGAACCGGTAACGGTCGTTGCAGACGTAGCGGTCGAACTAGCGAGGCTAGTTTGACTAGGCATTGCACTAGCACCCTTGTTAGCGGATGACGCAACGGAAGCATAGCTATCAGTAGCAGCAGCATTGGATGCAGCAGCACTAGCAGCATTGCTTGCCCGGTTCAAGTTCGCAGTTGGATCCGAAGGATTCAAATTAGCGGCTCTAGATTGAGCATCGTTAGCAGCAGAACTGGCAACGGTGTTAGCAGAACTGGCAACGGCGGTCGCAGAACTAGCTACGACGGCAGCGGAGGAAGCAACGGCAGCGTCACTATCAGCATTCGAACGCGCACTAACGGCGGCATCAGAAGCTGACATGGCAGTCGATGCTTGTTGAGAAGCAACGACACTAGCGGAACTAGCGGTCGAGTTATCACCATTTGCAGCCGCAGTCGAAGCAACCACAGCAGCGGAACTAGCAGAACTAGCAGCGGCATTGGCAGTCGAGCTAGCAGCATTGGCGCTGGCATTTTGGTTGCTTGCATCGGCACTAGCGGCACTCGCAACGGTGTTAGCGGAACTAACCGTCGAGTTAGCGGAACTAGCTACTCCGGAAGCGGAGGAAGCAACGGTAGCGTCACTAGCAAGGCTGGAGTCGTTTGGATATGCTGATGCGATCGATGCAGTAGTGGAACTAGCAGAACTAGTGGCATTCGAGAAGTTCGAAGTAGCACCAGCAGCTGAGTTTACGAATGCAGCGGCACTGGAAATACCAGATTGATCTGAATTCGTAGCAGCGGTGTTGGAATCTGCAACGGAAGCGGCACTCGATGCCTTCTTAGCATCGTTTGCAGCCCCACTTGCGTAACCACCAGCAGCAGAAGCTGCGGAGGAAGCGTCATTGAAGGCTCCTGCAACCACCCCAGCAGCAGATGAAGCAACTGAGCTAGCGGAAGTAGCAGTCGAAGCAGCATTGGAAGCAGCCACAACGGCAGAACTAGTGGTACTTGAATCTAGGACAGCCTGAGCAGCGGCAGATGAAGCATTACTTGCGGCAAGACTAGCTTGACGGGCAAACCGGTCCCCGACAGCAGTGCTTCCTGCGGCGTAGGCTGATGAAGCGGAGTTGGAAGCTGCGGTTGCAGCAGCAACGGCAGAACTAGCAACTGAGTTTTGTTGACTAGCATCGTTAGATGCGGCGTCAGCAACGGACTTGGCATTAGCAGCAACGCTGTTAGCACTAGCAGCATCTGAGTTTGCGGAATTAACCACTGAATTGGCTGAACTAGCGACAACGCTGGCACTACTGATGACAACGTTCGTTGGGTATTGAGAAGCATAACTATTAATTTGAGCAGTATCGCTGTTAGCAAGGCTGGTTGAACTGCCGGCACTGGTATTAGCATCGGAAGCCACCTTAGCGTAGCTATCAGCATTCGATGCATCGGCACTGGTAGCACTAGCAGCTGGCGTGGTTACCCCAGCAGCCGAATTAGCGGTGCTGACCGCACTCGATGCAAGTGCATTTCCAGCACTGGCAGCGGAGTCCGGATCAGATGGCTTAGCAGCGTTGGATGCATTGGCAGCAGCGTCCGCAGCCGAAGCAGTGGCAACGGCAGAGCTAGCAACAAAGGCAGCACTGGAGCCAGCAGTAACGGCATTGGAACCATCCACAGCAGCGGAGGAAGCAGTCGCAGCAGCTTGACTCGCAATGGCTGCACCGGATTTTGCACGGGCAGCGGCAGATGCAGCAGCAGATGCGGCACTCGATGCTAAAGCACTATTGCTGGTCTTAGCAGCGGAAGCTTCAACGGCGGATGCAGATGCGTAGTCACTGTTAGCAGCACTAATGTCATTATTAGCACTCGATGCGACCACGTTAGCAGAACTAGCAACACTAGAAGCACTGGAAGCGGTTTGGGATGCGGAGTTCGCAACCGAACTAGCGGAAGCAGCAACACTGGCAGCGGAGGATGCCTTCGTGGCATTGGATGCAATCACGAAGTTTCCTGGGTTAGCAGAAGCAACCGCAGCGGCATCTTGGGCATCCAAATTAGCATTGTTGGCAGCAGCGCTGGCAGTTGCACTCGCAGAACTAGTCTGAACTGAATCAGAATTAGTAGCAACACTAGCGGATGAAGTGGCAACAGCGGCATTGGAGCCAGTCGCACTTGCTGATGAAACGTCAGCTCCAGCAGAGCTAGTCACACTATTAGCACTAGAAATCCCAGCTGAAACGGCACTCATTGCTTGACTAGCAGCAGTGGAAGCGACTAACGAAGCACTATTGGCAACGGATTGATCATTGGCAGCCCGTTGAGCGGCACTCGTAGCCTTTTGGGCAGCCGAGTTGGCAGCATTTGAAGCCACGTTAGCTTTTGATAATGCGGTGTCAGCACTGGATGCGGCAACGGCAGCTTGGCTAGCAAGACTAGCAGCAGCGGAACCGTGCGCCGTCTTAGCAGCACTGGCAGCACTATTAGCAGCAGAAGCAGCGTAGGAAGCATCAACAGAAGCAGAAGCAGCACTAGCAGTGGCGGAATCAGCAGCGGACTTAGCACTGGAAGCATCGGATGATGCAAGCGTAGCGTCTGCGGAAGCTGAATTAGCAACTGAACTAGCGGAGTTGACCATTGAGGTCGCAGAAGCCACCACTGGGTTCGCGCTATTCAAGCTGTTCAAGGAGTTAACGGTCGTAGCAGCTGAATTAACCGCACTGGTTTCAACACTAGCTTGACTAGATGAAACGCTGGCTTGACTAGACTTCAAGGATGCATCGGTGCCGTTATTAGCAGCGGAACCATTTGCGCCTGAAGCAGCGACACTGTCTTTTGCAGCCTTAGCAGCAGCGTCAGCAGCAGCGGAAGCGTAACCACCATCAGCCATTGAATTAGCAGCATTGGCAGCACTAGATACCACGGTTGCATCAGAAGCAAGGGCACTGTTTGCAGAGTTCAAGCTCTTAGCAGCGGTATCAGCATCGGTTGCGGCAGCGGAACCATCGTTATTGGCAGCACTAGCAGCAGCAGCGGCACTTCTGGCCTTGTCAGCCTCTTGACTAGCGATGTTTGCTTGACTGTAAGCAGTGGATGGATCCCCAGCGTTGGCAGCTGACTTAGCAGCAGAACTAGCTAGGCTAGCAGCTTGGGCAGCCGAGTTAGCTGCGGAGTTGGCACTAGCAGCCGTAGATGAAGCAACGTCTGCACGACTCTTGGCTGATTGAATTGCGGTGTTCGCAGTTGAAGCAGCCGAACTAGCAGCAGAAGCATTGGCAGCGGCGCTGTTGGCAACCGAAGCAACGGATTGCATGCTCCCGTTCGATGGGTTCGCACTGGCAAGTGAGTTCACAGTGGCAGCGCTAGCGCTGGTGGCACTGGCAACCGAAGTATCAGAATTCAATGCAGAGGCAGCACTGGATGCGATCACGCTGACTGAAGCGGCGTGGGAAGCAGCGTTGTTGGCACTGATTGGGCCGTTTGGTTGGCCACTGGCATAGCTAGTGGCATCTGAAGCGGCGCTTGAAGCAGCGGAACTACCTGAACTAGCTTCTGAGTTTGCACCATCGATAGCGTTACTGATTGCAGCAGCGTTACTTGCAGCAGTACTTGCAGCCGAAGCAGCGGACTGAGCTAAGCCGGAATCGGTCGCTGCACGGACGGATGCTGATTGAGCATCACTGGCAGCGTTAGAAGCATTGCTTTGTGCAGCTGAAGCAACGGCGTTCGCAGATTCAGCAACACTGGCAGCACTGGAAGCAGCGGCGGAATCAAATGGTTGTTTGTTAGCAACGCTCGCAGCAACGGAGTTTGCGGAACTAGCAACTGCAGCGGCACTATCAGCACTGGTCTTAGCAGCTTGCGCTGATGAATTGGCAGCACTGGCCTGGTCTGCAGCAATGGAAGCATCGTTATTAGCCGAGCTAGCAGCACTGGAAGCAACGATGGCAGCTTGGTTAGCGGAACTAACCGCAGCAATACTTGGGTACTTGGATGCAATTGCACTCGTCAAACTAGTTGCAGAACTAGCAGTCGAGCTATTGGCACTCGTTTGTGATGGAACTGCACTAGCCCCACTATTAGCTGATGAAGCGACCTTAGCATAACTGTCAGTGGCAGCAGCATTTGATGCAGCAGCAGAGGCAGCATTACTTGCCCGGGCAGGGTTAGCAGCTGAATCGGATGGATTCAAACTAGCGGCTCTGGATTGGGCATCGTTAGCAGCGGAACTAGCAACTGCATTGGCAGAACTAGCAGCGTTGGTGGCTGAAGATGCATCGTTGGCAGCTTGTGACGCAACGGCAGCATCGCTATCAGCATTGGAACGCGCAGCAGAGGCAGCACTCGATGCTGATTTTGCAGTGGATGCTTGTTGAGAAGCAACGACACTAGCAGAACTAGCAGTTGAGTTATCACCCTTAGCAGCGGCGCTAGAAGCAACGACCGCAGCAGAACTAGCGGCAGTGGCAGCATTTGCAGCAGCAGAACTAGCAGCATTGGCACTAGCGTTTTGGTTACTTGCATCGGAGTTTGCTGCGCTAACGACGGAGTTAGCAGAACTAGCCACCCCACTTGCAGAATTAGCAACTGATGCTGCAGAGGATGCAACGTGAGCATCACTAGCAAGGCTTGAATCGGATGGGTTAGCAGAAGCAATCGATGCCGTTACCGAACTAGCGGAACCGGCGGTGCCAGCAAAGTTTGAAGTAGCACTAACTGCGGAGTTCACAACTGAAGAAGCACTGGCAACGTTAGATTGATCTGACCCAGTGGCAGCCGAATTAGCACTAGCACCGGAAGCAGCACTCGATGCAATCGAAGCATCGTTAGCCGCCCCACTTGCGTAACCACCGGCAGCAGAAGCTGCGGAGGAAGCGTCATTGAAGGCACTTGAAACCACGCCAGCAGCGGATGAAGCCACTGAACTAGCGGAAGTTGCAGTCGATGCAGCACTGGATGCTACCGCAACGGCGGAACTAGTGGTCGATGAATCTGAAGCAGCCTGATTAGCAGCAGCAGAAGCGTTACTTGCAGCGAGGCTGGCTTGACGAGCAAACCGGTCCCCAGCAGCGGTACTCCCTGCAGCATAGGCAGATGAAGCGGAAGCAGAAGCAGCGCTAGCGGCACTAGCAGCTGATTGAGCAGCCGAGTTTTGTTGACTAGCATCATTGGATGCGGAGTCAGCAACGGATTTAGCATTGGCAGCAACGCTGTTGGCACTAGCAGCATCCGAATTTGCAGAATTAGCAACGGAGTTTGCGGAACTAGCAACGCTGTTGGCACTACTAATGGTGGTATTCGTTGGGTATTGAGAAGCATAACTATTGGTTTGAGCAGCATCGCTGTTAGCAACACTAGTCGAACTTCCGGCACCGGAATTGGCAGTGGAAGCAACGGAAGCGTAGCTATCAGCATTCGATGCGTCAGCGCTCGTGGCACTAGAATCTGATCCAGTCACAGCGGATGCAGAGTTAGCGGCACTAACGGCGCTGGATGCCATGCTGTTTCCAGCACTGGCAGCTGAGTCATTGTTAGTTGACTTAACAGGATTCATGGAATTAGCGGTGCTATCGGCAAGGGAAGCCACAGTGGCAGCCCCTGAAGCAACAACAGCCGCACTACTCCCAGTAACAACGGCATTGGAGCCATCAACGGCAGCCGATGATGCAGTCGCAGCAGCTTGACTCGCAACGGCAGCCCCGGACTTAGCCCGGGCAGCGGCAGATGCAGCAGCACTAGCGGCACTTGATGCTAAGGCACTATTACTAGTCTTAGCAGCGGAGGCTTCAACGGCGGATGCAGAGGCATAGTCGCTATTAGCGGAACTAACGTCACTGTTAGCACTATTAGCAGTCGAGTTAGCGGAACTAGCAACACTGGAAGCACTCGATGCCGTTTGGGAAGCAGATTGCGCAACTGAACTAGCGGAGTTAGCAGTACTTGCAGCACTGGCAGCCCGGGTCGCAGCAGAGGCGATCGAAGCGTTCCCTGGGTTAGCAGAAGCAACGGCAGCAGCATCAGCAGCATCTAAGTTTGCGTTGTTTGCAAATGAACTAGCGGTGGAGCTGGAAATACTAGTTTGTGATGAATCAGTACTTGTGGCAGCACTAGCAGAGCTGGTAGCACTAGCAGCACTTGAAACGGCTGCACTGGCTGATGAAACGTCAGTTCCAGCGGAACTAGTCGCACTGTTGGCACTGGAAATGCCGTTAGCAATGGCATTTGAAGCGTCATTAGCGGCATTGGAAGCAACTAAGGCAGCACTAGCAGCAGCTGATTGATCACCAGCAGCCCGTTGGGCAGCACTAGTGGCCTTTTGGGCAGCCGAGTTAGCAGCATTGGAAGCTACGTTTGCACTGGATAATGCACTATCACCAACTGCAGCAGCGGAAGCAGCCTGGCTGGCAGCTGTAGATGCAGCTTGACCATCACCATTAGAAGCAGCCACGGAAGCAGCATTGGCGTATGAACTAGCATCAACAAAGGCACTCGATGCGGCAGTGGATGCAGCGATTGCATTGGAAGTTGCAGCATCGGCATCGGACTTCGCACTCGATGCATCTGAAGACGCACTGGTGGCGTCAGCAGAAGCAGAAGCAGCAACTGAACCAGCACTAGTAATCACTGCAGAAGCACTGGAGACCACTGGGTTGCTACTGTTCAAGCTGTTCAAGGAGTTGACAGCGGCAGCAGCGGAGTTTACCCCACTATTGGCAACACTGGCCTGATTGGATGAAGCCCCAGCTTGACTGGACTTCAGTGATGCATCGGTTCCGTTATTAGCAGCGGAACCATTGGCACCGGAAGCAGCGGTACTATCGGCTTGCGCCTTAGCAGCAGCAGCAGCGGCGGCGGAAGCGTAACTTCCGTTTTGTTGTTTATTAGCAACGTCAGCAGCGGCAGCGGCAGTTTTATTTGCATCAGCAACGGTGCCAGCGGCACTGGAAGCCTTAGCTGAAGCTGCATTCGCATCGTTTTGCGCAGATGCAGCATCAGCATTCGCATTATGAGCAACCGTAGCGGCACTAGCAGCAGTCGATGCAGCAGTCGATGCAACTGAAACTGCACTGGAAGCTGTAGATGGATCACCACTCGCTACCGCATCACTGGCAGCAATTGATGCAGACTTAGCAGCAGAGGCTTGTTGAGAAGCCACCGTATTAGCAGACGAAGCAACCGCGTTATCACTATCAGCACGACTCTTAGCAGATTGAGCAGCAGAGTTAGCATCAGAAGCATCCTTAGCAGCTGAATTAGCAACGACAGCTGCTGAACTAACGGTTGCGTTAGCACTTGCGATTGAGGAGTTCGTTGGGTTCCTAGATGCGATTGAATTAACTTCGCTTGCATAGGAATTAACCGAACTAGCTCCGCTTGAAGCTGCAGAGTTATTACTTGCTACATCAGAGGCAGCGGTACTTACCGCAGCAGCCCGTGATGAAGTATTAGCTGGGTTGGCAGAAGCGCCCGAATTAGCACCAGTAGCATCACTATCAGCAGCACTCGATGCCTTTGCAGCAGTATCAGCGTAATTACCTGCACTTGCATTGGATGCGTTTCCGGCACTAACGGATTCAGCAGCGTGGGATGCAGCATCAGCAGCAATTGAGGCTGCATTTTGGATGGCACTCGATGCACTCGATGCCTTTGCAGCAGCAGCTGAACCAGCTGAGACTTCAGCGTCAGCTGCAGAACTGGCATCCGTTGCAGCCTTTTGATCATTTTGCGCAGCACTTTGCGCAGCGGCCGCTGCAGATGCAGCTGAACTGGCCTTCACATTATCACCAGCAGCAGCAGCAGCACTGGCTTCAGAAGCAGCAGATGATGCAGCACTATTTTGTTTAACTGCATCGGCAGCGGCTGAACTTGCAACAGCAGCATGTGAACTTGCAGCGGAACTAGCAGAGTTAGCAGCACTGGAGGCATCAGTAGCATCCTTAGAAGCGGCATCAGCAACCGAAGCAGCGCTAGAAATTACTGAAGTTGCACTACTTACCGCTGGAATTTTAGCATAAGAACTATTTAAGCTCTCGATTGATGATTGAGCTGAAGCAATTGAACCCATTGAGTCATGGGCTTGACTGGATGAAGCACTAGCTTCACTAGAGTATTTACTAGTGGCAGTTGAAGCGCTATCAGCACCACTAGAGGCGTTAGAAGCAGCATTTTGTGTAGCAGCAGCAGCGGAACTAGCAGCACTGGAGGCAGCATTTGCACTATCTACATATCCCTGGCCAGCAGTTTTGGCAGCGTCGGTAGCACTTTGCGTAGCCGTCTTTGCAACATCAGCAGCACTGGAAGCCACTGAAGATGCACTAGAGGCCACTGAAGATGCACTACTTGCATCTGAAGCAGCGCTTGAAGCATCCGCGTTAGCACTTGAGGCAACACTGGCAGCAGCACTAGCACTGTTAACAGCATTCGAGGCAGCACTTAATGCAGTTGCAGCAGCACTTGAGTCCCCCTTATCAGCAGCTTCACTAGCAGCCGTTGAGGCAGAATGTGCAGTCGAAGCAGCAGTAGAGGCAGCAACGTTGGCTGAAGCAGCAGTAGAACTATCAGCATCAGCACGACTCTTCGCAGCTTGAGCTGCAGAGTTAGCCTTCGATGCATCGTTTGATGCAGATGATGCAACCGTAGCAGCAGAATTAACGGTACTTACAGCGCTGCTAACGGCGGAATTAGAAGGATTGCTACTTAAAACGTTATTAGCATCGGATGCATATGAACTAGCAAGGGATGCAGATGAACTCGTCGTTTCATTATTATCTGATGCACTAGCAGCAGCGGCGCTCACTGAACTAGCGTGCGAATCCGCATTGGATGCGTCGGCAGAACCACTGGAAGAACCAGAGGCGGCACTAGAAGCGATACTTGCATAGTTATCAGCACTTGAAGCGTAGCCACTAGCCTTACTGTTAGTATCCTTACCAGCATCAGCAGCGGATTGGGCAGCAGATGCGGCATCGGATGCAACCTTAGCAGCACTGGCAATTGCACTGGAAGCACTGGCGGCTTTAGATGCAGCATTTGATCCAGCTGTAACCTGACCATCAGCAGATTTAGAAGCAGATTCTGCAGTATTTTGATCGGTAATTGCCTTGTCCTTTGCACTAGCAGCTACTGACGCTGCTGAACTAGCAGCAGAGAAGTCCCCTGCAGCCGAAGCAGAATGGGCAGCAGAAGCCGCGCTAGAGGCAAGTGATTTTTGAACATTAGCATCGGATGCTGCTGAACTAGCGGAAGCAGCATATGAACTAGCAGCCGAACTAGCTGAACTAGCAGCACTGGATGCATCAAGGGCATCACTGGATGCTGCATCAGCCACGGAAGCAGCACTGGAAATTGCAGATGAAGCGCTACTTACAGTTGGATTCGATGAGTTAGCACTATTCAAACCATTAACTGTGGTCTGAGCAGAAGTTACAGAACCAATTGAAACACTAGCTTGACTGGATGAAGCACTAGCTTCACTAGAGTATTTACTAGTGGCAGTTGAAGCGCTATCAGCACCACTAGAGGCATTAGAAGTCGCATCATTAGCAACTGAAGCGGCACTGGCAGCAGCCTTAGCATCCCCATCAGCAGAAGTAGCGACTGCGGCCCCTGAACTTGCAATGCTAGCTGCATTCGATGCAGCAACGCTAGCGGAAGTAGCATCACCTGCGGCTTTAGATGCTGCACTGGAGGCAACACTTGACGCATTAGAAGCAGCACTGGATGCATCTGCTGCTGAAATATTAGCACTAGAAGCAACACTAGCTTCAGAAACTGCAATGGATTGAGCAACTGAAGCACTAGCTAGGGCAGAAGATGGATCATCACCATTTGCAATTGCTTGACTAGCAGCTACGGATGCAGAACTAGCATTTACGGAAGCAGACTGAGCAGCACTATTGGCTGAGGACGCAGCTGCATTTGCACTATCCGCTTTCACCTTAGCTGATGATGCAGAATCATTAGCATTAGATGCGGCACTAGATGCAGAGGCAGCATCACTAGCATATGAACTAGCGGTGCTAGCTGCGGACTGGATAGCCGAATTATTAGGGTTAGATTTTGCTACAGCATCTGCATTATTTGCATATGAGCTAGCAAGCGATGTTGACGAGCTAGTATTAGTATTATTAGATGCAACATCAGAGGCAGCTGAACTAACTGAAGCAGCACGAGAAGCGGTATTGGCTGGATTATTGGAGCCATTTGATGATCCCGTTGCGGCACTAGCAGCAACACTAGCAGCACTCGAAGCATCATCAGCGGCTGTTTTAGCAGTACCATTAGCACTAATTCCAGAAGAAGCAGCACTTGATGCATCAATATTTGCTTTAGATACAGCAACAGCAGCAGCGGAAGCCGACTTCAAGTTAGCAGCAACCACGGATTCAGCACTTGATGCGGAAACTTTAGCGGCATATGCAGAATTATACTGACTTTGAACTGCGGAGCGAGAAGCACTAGCAGCTTCATATGATGCAATCGCAGTAGATAATGCAGCACTAGCACTAGCATTGCTTCCTGAAGAAGCAAGCTGTTGTGCCGATGAAACCTGCGAACTAAAGAATGAATAAGCTGAACTAGCACTACCAAATGCATCTTGAGCAGCTGCATATGCAGAGCTAGCAATACTAGATTGTGCTTGAGCAACTGAATTAGCTGATGAACCAGCAGAATAAGCTGATGACATCGTTTTAGCCGCAGATTCCGCAACAGTATTAGCACTTTGCACAGTCGTATTCTTAGGGAAGGCACTCGCATAGGATGCGATTGCACTAGCTTGAGAACTAGTAGCAGTTGAATTAGATGAAATTTGAGTGTTTTCACTATCAGCCTTAGAAGCAGACGACTTAGCTAAACTATTAGCAGCAGATGCAAGAACCGTTCCCTGGAATGCAGCTGAATTTTCATCTTGAACTGCTTGCGCAGCAGCTTTTTGCCCATCGTTATTAATAGAACTAATAGCAGCTGAAACAGCACTTGCTGATGAAGCAGTAGAGATAGCATTAGATGCATAGCCAGAAGCAGCAGCATCGACTGAACTCATAGCACTAGTAGCAGAAGCCGATGGAGTAACACTAGTAGCACTCTGAAAAACATTAATTGCACTGGATGCTTGCACTGCATACGAACTAGCAGTACTTGCTAATGACTGTGCTTGTGCGATTGAAGCGCTCACAGCTGAAGAAGCCGAACTAGCAATGGATGATTGTTTGCTAGCATCAGCACTATTTGAATTAATTGCAACGGATGCAGAATTAACAGCTGATGCTAAACTAGCATCACTCTTAATTCCAGAATCGTTCGCTAATGATTGCGCAGCACCATTGTAACTATCAACTACCACGGAGGCAGAACTAGCAACACTAGAATATGATGTCATTGCATTGGATACATTAGCAACATCGGTCGCATATGAAGCAGCGCTGTTTTGGGCTGATTGTGCTGCTGAGTTATATTGGCCCGTCCGATCTGGGTATACAACGTTGCTAGTAATCTTACCAGAAATAGTATTGGTACTATTAGTAATTGGTGCGGTTGCAGGGTTATGTGAAACGTTCGTAACCGTAGTATTGCTACCATTATTTTTAATTTCAGTACTACTGTTAGTAACCCCATATTGCGCAGTTACAATAACATCGGTTGGCTCACTAGTGGTGGCATTAATTGCGTGTAAATAATTGTAGGTATAAGTTCCATCACCCGTTTTAGTAAACGCACTAACCGGAATGGCAGTCGTATAGGCATTCTTGATTGCGGTATCACCACCGGTAGAATCTGCCTGACCAGGATCTTTCAACATCCCACTAGTCAGGGCGGCATTCGCTGGATTATCCACAGTAGGATTGTTAGTCGTCACACTAGTGGTGCCAGTAGGTTCATCGCTACCATTAGTGGTTACCCGCACGTAGACATAGCCGCTGGTATCATTAACGTTACTTAAGTTAATGGTAGAAGCAACATCGTACTTAGATGCCGCGTTTGAATCATTTGCTAAAGCTGGGGTCCCAGCGATAAAGACGGTTGGCACGGAATGGAATGCTAAATATTGGGAACTAGCATTGTCAAAGTTCGTAATGGCTGGATCACTAACTAATTTTCCATTTTGGTCATAGACCTGAACCACATTTCCACTCTTCCCGTTAATCGTAACTAAATACTGTGGCTGAGTATCTGTTTGATCATCAACCTGCCCCTTCACTGCATAGGCATTGATTGGCGTAGTGTTAAAGAAGTTCCCAACCCCTTTACCACCAGCATTATTATCAATCCCATTCTTACTCAAAAAGACGTTGGTTCCGGGGTTATTGATGGTCACTTGACTTTGGTAGTTCTTTAAGAGGGTCAAGCCAGTATTAGTCGTTTGACCATCCGTATAAATCGCCAAGTTTCCCCGGTTTTGGATGTTAATGGAAGCATTCGTAACCGTCACCATGTTGCCACCAAAGCCAGCGAAATTAGCTCCAGCTCCATGAACATTAAGGGCTCCACCGTTTTGCACGTTCACAGAACCCTTAATCCATAGTGGATCACCATCAGATGGAGCGTTGTTATAAATAACGTTCATGGTTCCACCGTTAATGTTAACGTACCCGGAGTTAACCATTGCATCGGCTTGGTTATCGCGGGGAATAATGTTCAACGTGGCACCTTGGTTAATCGTGGCACCCCCACCGGTGATGGCTAGCCCTTCATTCCCAGTTTGGCCGTTTCGGCTGAAACTACCAGCATTTTCACCACCACTACCACCAGGCGCAAGGGTCATCGTTGAACCTTGATCCATAACTAAGTTTCCATTTAATTCAATTACGTTTCCATCTTCGGTTTGCCCGTAGTAAGAAGAGTTCGGCAGTAATTCAAGGTTGTTGATTTGCATATTTTGTTGGTTATTATTTTGAGTCGGATAATTAGTATTAAATGGACTGGTGTAGTGACCTTCACTAATAACATTAACGTTTCCAGCAATATAAACATTCGGAACGTTAGGCCCATAGAAGAGTTGGGAACCTTCGTAGTTTAAGTTTTTATACGTTAGGCTTCCTTGGTTGGAACTATACATATTAATTTGTCCATAAATATTAGAACCATACATTTTAGCAAAGTTTTCCAGCGTTAAATTAACATTAACTGGGTTATTATGCATCGTGGTCAAATCAGCAATGTGGTTTTGTCCATTAATAGTGATGTAAGTCGACGTACCATTAGGAGTTGCTTGGTTACTCCCACTCGTACTTAGCATATCAGTGGTCAGTCGTAATTCGGTATGATTACCGTTAATACTACTGGATCCTAAGTAACTATCCACCATCCCTGCATTCGAAGCAAAGTAGATGTACGTGGTGGTGCCAGTAGCATCAACGTAACCATTATTAACCTTATTGGCAACGTCATTATAACCATAAGTATAGTTAGTACTATTGTTACCAGTTAACTTATTAACGGATGTAAAACTACCGGTACTTTCATTATTAATTGCAGCTTGGGCCCCATTGTATGCTTGAATATAAGGATTATTGGTATTGGTCTGAGTATTAAGAACCGTGTAAGAGCCCTTGCTATCGGCACCGTTCCAACGCCCACTTTCAGCATCATAGGCTCCTTGACGACTTAAGAAGTAATCGACCGCATAGTTATATGCAACGTTAGCAGTCGAAGCATTCACCGAAGCACCAGAAATATTACCGGCAGTGCCAGATGTTACATCATTACCAGAAGTGGCTTCGGCGCTATCACTAGGCGAATTGACCACTTGGGCGCTGGTGTTCCGGTTAACGGATCCACTAGTTACACTAGTTTGTTGGCCAAGCCCACCGGAACCGTAGATGGCGGAACCAGATTGGGTCCCAGCACTGGCATTTAGTGAATTGTACTTGTTATATGCATCAATTGTGGCATTATAACCATTTGCATAGTATGCGTAGTAAGCATTACTTGAAGTATTATAGGAATTGGAAGCTGCTGACTTTAAATCATCAGGGTGCAACGAGTTCCAAGCAGCCACTGCACCAGCAGTAGCTGCTGCATAAGCATAGCTCCCATCATTAGCTGCATTGGAATCACTACTACTAACATTGGCTGAAGTTCCATTCGATGCTGCCATAAATCCAGCACTGAATGCTGAGGTATAAGCACTATAAGCTACCTGAGCATTCGAAATCGCAGCAGAAATGGCAGAATCAGAACTGTTGCTAACACTGTATGATTCTCCACTCTTAAGTGCAGCAAGCACCGTATTGTAAGCGGCACTAGATGCATCACTACCATCACTAGTGGTGCCATTATTGTCGGTGTTACCATCAGTACCACCATTATTGGTATTATTAGTACCATCAGTATCATCAGCAATCCGATCCATTAAACCTTGATCCAATTGAATAGCTGCACTGCTAGCGGTTGCTGATAAGCTAGAAGCACTTGCGGATGATAAACTATCCTGACTGTCAGCTGAGGAACTCCCCTTTGAATCAGCAGAAGCAGAAGCTGCAGCAGCTGAGGAATTGTATTCTGAAACCCCCTTATTGAAGTTAGCATCAGAACTACTTGAGACCGTGGTCCCAGCCTTTGCAGCTGATGAAGCCGCAGCAAAACCAGCGCTTACAGCTGAACTAGCTGAGGCACTGTCGGCGGAACTACTATCGGCACTACTACTGTCAGCGCTGCTGGAAGTACTACTACCATCAGCACTACTGGAAGCTGAAGCAGTGCTAGAATTACTGTCACTACTGGTCGAAGTAGCCCCACTGGTCGTGTCAGTCGAGCTACTTTCCGTGGTCGCACTTGAGCTCGCACTAGTAGTACTTGCAGAGCTGTCCTGCGTACTAGAAGCGGTCGTAGCGCTTGAATTATCAGCAGAACTAGCCCCCGCATTTTCAGCACTAGCGGATGATTTAGTATCATCACTAGTTTCACTCGAAGTGTATGTAGAGCTAGTATTAGCATCGGCACTAACCGTCGTGATGTGTTGGCTAATTGCCGCACCCCCACCAAGAATTGTAAACATGGATAGTGACATTACTACCCATTGCTTTTTCACTTTCCGGAGGACTTTTTTATCATTAACTTTACTATATTCAAATTTATTATAAAGCATCGGAACATCTCCAATCTGAACGTGCAAGGATACTGATTGCACACTAACGTATGATTAAATTTTAACACTTATCACAAAAATTAACAGTAATTTAATAATTTAAATTGTAAAAAAATAAGGGAATTAAATCGGCATCCCTGTCGATCTAATTCCCTTATTTTTAATTAATGTTAAATGAACTTAACGAACTTCTTATTACTGGTAATGTACTTGCCATTTCCAATGTAGAAGCGCGTAATGCCCTTATATTTAACAATCCGTTCAACGTTTAATTTAGCTCCAGGCCGGTAGTACTTACCCGCCTTTGAGTCAAAGCGTTGACTTTCATGAATCCGGATCCCAGATTTACCAATGACCTGGACGTGCTTACTATTGGCTTGGTTCATTTCACCTTGCCGGTAGTAAGTGTTAGCGGTGAAGCCATGCTTAGCGGTAATGTAGCCGCTGATTGGATTGTCCGTTAAACGACTCTTGACGTAGTAACGAACGAGTCCGCTCTTGGCAATGGCAACCTTGGTGATCTTGAATTCAGAAATCTTGTTTTGTGCTGATGGTTTAGCGTAACCCTTCAGCCGGCCGTTCGTCGTGAAGTTCTTCCCGGCGTGGACGTAAAGGCCCTGCGTGTTGTAAACGTATTCAGGATGACGCTTCAACTTCGCATTGAACGCCTTGAGGTAGCCATACTTGTACCCGGCAGACTTGCCAGCTAACGATTGTGCTACCCGACTAGCCCGCTTAGCAGCAGCAGTTCCCTTGGCCACTTGCGCCTTGTAAGCAGCTTGCCCAGCTTGGTAAGCCTTTTGATAGTCAGTGGCGTAGGCTGAAGTTAATCCAGTAAAGTCGCTCTTGGCGGCCTTATTATTGTACCCGGCCTTGTAACCATCGTAGGCGCCTTGGTAAGTTGGTTCATTTGCGTAGCTAGCGTTCTTCTTTTGGGCGTGCTTAGCGGCACTGACCCCAGCGGAGTAGTAGTTAGCTGAATTAGCAGCTGACGTGGCCGAGCTATTCGCACTTGATGTGCCGTTCGAACCAGTGGAACTAGCCGAACTATTCGCACTGCTTGCGGCGGATTGTTGTGCAAAGATGACCTTTGCGGCAGCAGCGATGGTTTGATAATCGCTAGCGGCCCGACTAGCAGCCGAACTAGCCAACGAAGTCTCAGCTGCAACCAATGAGTTGGCCCCTTGCAACTGCGTATTCGCAGCGGCAGCGGAGCTAGCAGCAGTGGAAGCAATCGCAGCATAGCTATTCCCAGCAGCAGCATCGCCACGGGAGTAAGCAAGTGATGCGGCCGCATTTGCACTTGCAGCAACGCTGTAGGCTGCGTTGGCAGCATTGGCAGCATTACTTGCAACCACCGCAGCAGAACTAGCAATCGCAGTGGCGGACCGCGCCTGACTATTGGCAATGACCGCATCCGCAGATGCGGATTCAATCACTTGGGCAGCGGAATTAACCGCACTAGCGTAGCTAAGCACTGCTGGCGTTGCGTAGATCGTTGCGGCCATGCTCATGGCTTGACTGGCAATCGATTGGGCTTGACTAGCAGGTGCATAGGTCAGCGAAGTGCTTGAGGATGCAGCAATTGAGTATTGCGCAGCCCGGTTCCAGTCAGCGCTTACGGAACTAGCGTTAATTGCGGCATTGCTATTTGCAACGCTGGCAACACTAGCATATTGACTAGCGGCATTCGACAACGTGGTTACCCGAACGGCATTCGAGTAGTCAGCGCTGGCAACTGCCGAAGCACTAGTGGCCACCGCATTCAACGATTGGGTAGCTGATTGGGCCCCGCTTGCTGTATTGGCGGCATCGTCTGCGACCCGATTGGCAAGCGTTGCATTGCTGTAGTAGGCACTCACAGCACTATTAGCGGATGCGAGTTGACTATTAAGCGTGTTCACTGCGGAGTAATTTCCGGCATTGGCTGCGGAATTAATTGCGCTGGCAAGTGAATTAGCAACGCTGGCAGCGGAACTAGCCATGCTATTAGCACTGGCAGCCTGACTGTTAGCTGAACGCGCGGTACTGCTTGCGCTTTGGGCGATGGCGTTGTTCGAAGCAGCCTGTGATGCGGCGGCACTGGCCACCGTAGCGGCACTGGCAGCTTGGCTCGCGTAGCTTTGGGCACTGGCATTTTGCGATGCACCAGCAGCAATGCTGTTAGTAGCACTGGCGGTTGAACTAGCAGCAGTCGTGTTACTTTGGACCCCAGTATTATTAGCACTAGCGGAGCTAGCGTAAATCGATGCTAGTGAGTTTGCACTTTGCGCACTTTGGGCTTGGGAAGCAGCTTGGCTCCCCTGAGCACTAGTGTTTGCAGTGGTACTTGCAACAGCACTCGAGGTCACACTCCCACTGTTAGCAGCACTGGTAGCCATTTGGTTCGCAGAAGCAGCCGTGGATAATGCAGCACTTACGATCGCAGCATCAGAAGCTGCACGGGCAGAAGCGCTCGCAGCACTTTGCGCAGCTACCACAGCGGCGTTCGATTGAACCACGGCGGTGGAAGCAGCAGCCATTGCTACTTGTGCTTGTGAGGCAGCAACGGAATTAGCGCTCGCAGCGGCACTGCTGTCACCATTGTCTCCATAACGCTTAGCGGCGGCAGCAGCTGATAATGCAGCGGCAGTCGCTACGCTGGCGTTGTTATTGGCAGCAGTGGCCACGCCAGCAGCAGAACTAGCAGCGACCTTCGCCGATTGGGCATCCGCATTGGCGGATTGCGCATCGACAGTGGCAGCACTGGCAACGGAAGCAGCGGAAGTAGCCACGCTCGCAGCGGAGCTAACAACTTGGTTCGTTGGGTGCGCAGCGGCCGTTGCATTGGCCTGACTAGCGGCACCGGAAGCAGTCGCATTGCCACTAACGGCTTGACTGGTCGAAGCACTTGCTTGACTAGCGTACTTGGCAGCCAGTGATGCATTTTGGGTCGCCCCATTAGCAGCACTGATGGCAATGCCACTCGCACTATTAGCACTTGAAATCGAAGCATTGGCACTACTGTCGTCTTGCGTCCCAGCACTTACGGCGGATGATGCATTCACAACCGCTAGGCTAGCATTGATTTCAGCAGCACTTGCGACCTGCGCATCAGAAGCAGCTCTGGCTGCAGCACTAGATGCGGAGGAAACCGCGGTGGATGCCGTTTGACTAGCTGACACTGCTTGGGCAGCGGCAGTGCTTGCACTGGCAGCCCGTTGTGATGCCACCATGTTGGCGCTCGCTGCAGCAACCGAATTGCCGGCAGCAGCGTACATCTTAGCATTAAAGGCTGCCATTGCAGCATCAGCGGCATCGGAACTAGCGGCTGCACTTTGGGCAGCAGCCAGTTGATCAGCTGAGCTAGCCACGCTCTTAGCAAGTTGGGCATCCGCATTCGCTGAATTTGCATCAATACGGGCAGCACTAGCAACGGCATTGGCGCTGTTAGCAACCGCGGCAGCGGAACTAACCACTTGGTTCGTTGGGTGCGCAGAAAGCATCCCGTTCACGACCGCAGTCGCACTCGCAGTGGCCGAAGTAGCATCGGCGGTTTGACTCGTTGATGCACTCGCAGCACTGGCGTAACTAGCGGCGGAGTTCGCATCGGAAGCAATGCCAATGAAGGCACTGGATGCAACGACGTTGGCACTCGCAGCAGCAGATGAAGTGGCACTGGCATTCGAAACGCCCTGGTCATCATCACTAGCGGCAGTGGCGGCAGCGCTATTCGCACTAGCAGCAACACTGGCAGCAGCAATTGCGACCTGCGCATCGGATGCGGCCCGCGCCGAAGCACTAGCAGCAGCAACCACGGCGGTGGATGCCGTTTGGCTAGCAACGACGGTTTGTGCAGCAGCGGAGCTAGCAATCGTAGCTTGTTGTGATGCAACGGCGTTAGCCGAAGCAGCATTAACTGAATCACCAGCTGCAGCGTAGCTTTGCGCATTGATAGCAGCGGAACTAGCAGCCGCGTTGGCGGAACTAGCGGTCGTGCTTTGGATGGATGCAGATTGGGCAGCCGCAGTGGCCACGCTCTTCGCAGATTGGGCATCCGCACTGGCGGCACTAGCATCAGCGTGGGCCGAACTAGCAACGCTGGCGGCAGAGTTTGCAACCGAAGCAGCGGAACTCACCGCTTGATTAGCCGAGTGGGTCGTAGCAACGCTATCCGCATTCTTAGCAGCAGTAGCAGCCGCGTAGTTCGCACTAGCAGTTGAGTTAGTGGAAGCAGCGGTATCACTGGCGTAACTAGCGGCAAGGCTAGCAGCGACGGTCACCGCACTGGCATTGCTATTGGCCACCGCATTGGCGCTGGTAGCGGTAGCGCTAGCGGACTGAGCACTATGGATGTTAGCATCCTCAGCGCTAGCGGCACTGATGGCGACCGCGTTGGCTGATGAAGCTAGGCTAGCGGCAATCGAAGCAACCTGCGCATCAGAAGCTGCCCGAACGGCAGCGCTGGTAGCGGATTGGGTCGCAAATGAAACCGATTGACTAGCAACCACAGCGGCAAACGCAGCGGAACTAGCGGTCGCTGCCTGTTGCGCAGCAAGCGAGTTCGCAGATGCGGCTGACGTTACATTTCCAGCATCGGCAAAGCGCTTTGCACTGGCGGCAACGCTGCTTGCAGCACTGGCAGCCGAACTAGCAAGCAGGCTTTGGGTCGCTGCGGATTGGGCAGCAGCGGTAGCCACGCTCTTCGCCGATTGAGCGATCGCATTGGCAGCGCTAGCGTCCGAGTTAGCGGAGCTGATTACGCTCGCAGCCGAGTTGACTACGCCAGCAGCGGAACTAACCACTTGGTTAGCAGCATGCGTTGTTGCAAGACTGTTAACGTTAGCGGAAGTCGTAGCTGCGATTTGTTCAGCGCTCGTGGTTTGAATAGCAGCAACGCTAGCGACACTGGCGGCACTGGTAGCCACACTCGCGTTGGTCGTGGCCCCACTCGCAGCCGAAACTGCGGCGGAACCAGCACTAGCGGCGGCAGAAGACGTGTCATTTGCACTGGAGTCGGCTTGATCATTAGCGCTTGCAGCACTCGTGACCGTGGTCGTGGCAGTAGCAACTACCTTGGCAGCCGCAGTGGCAACACTCGCATCACTGG